>DATINR010000152.1:0-5479 GCA_035473995.1 Solirubrobacteraceae bacterium | reverse complement strand
CGCGTCGTAGCGACCCTCGCGCAGGCCCGCCCGCGCGCGGGCAGGGAGCATCGCGCGGTAGCCCGTGAGGATCGCCAGCGCCGGGATCGCCGTGAGCATGTCTGTCGTGTAGTCGCGGCGTACGCGCGGCACCGACAGGCCGAGGCGCAGCGCCGGCTCGCTCGCGCGGATGCGCGCTAGCACCTGCGGGTAGGTGCAGCTGAGCAGGCTGCGCTCGACCAGCCCGAACCTGCGCAGCGCCTCGATCACGCGGCGCTCGTAGCCCGGGATCTTCACGTCGATGTCGAAGTCGAGCGCCGCGAAGCGCTCGCCGGCGAGGTGCTCGAGAGCCTGCTCGAAGCGCAGCGGCTCGCGCGCGCGGACGTCCTCGTAGTCGTGCGCGACGAGCAGCTCGCCGCTGCCGTCCGTGCGTGCCGAGAGCACGTCGAGCTCGATCATGTCCACGCCGTGATGCAGCGCCGCGTCGAAGCTCGCCAGCGTGTTGCCCGGCTCGATCAGGTCCGCTCCCTTGTGGCCCACGCGGCGCGGGGCCGAGCGGCCGTGTGGCGTGGACGAGGCCGGTATCGAGGTGGGCTCGCTCATCGCGCCCACCTTTGCAGATCGGGCCGTTGCCTCTAGTAGTCGCTCGGAAGCGGCTTGCGCGTGGCCTCGATCGTCTCCATCGCAGGCTTGGCGCCGATGTATGGGGCGAGCACGAGGAACGTGAGCTGGTCGACCAGGTAGGGCAGCTGGCGCACGCGATCGTGCGCCGAGTAGGCAGAGACGATGCCCCAGATCGCGCCCGTGATCGCTTCGCGCGCGACCAGCGGGCCACGCCGCGCCTCCGGGCCGAGGTCGTCGAGCAGCTTGGTGAAGTCTTCGATCGAGCGCGTCATGCGCCCGATCATGCCCGGGCCGACGTCGAAGATCTCGATGAACGCGAGGCGGCTGAGCGCCTCGTGGCTGGCGAAGTACTCGACCAGCGCACCGACCGCGAGGTGCACCGCCTCCGGCCAGCTCGAGGCCGGCTCGATCGAGCGCTTGACCGCTTCCATCGCTTCGGCGACGAACTCGTCGAGCACGGCGAGGAAGCAGGCCTCCTTGTCGACGAACAGCTTGTGGAAGCCCTCCGTCGAGATGCCCGCGAACTGCGCGATCTGCGGGTCGCTCAGCTCCGAGTAGCGCTCGTCGAGCGTGAGGTGGACGAGCGCGCCGAGCGCACGCGAGCGGCGGTCGTCGCTGGCCAGGAAGGCCGCCGGCTGCGGCTCGATGAGGTCGGGCTGGACGAGCCCCGAGACGTTCAGGCGCCTGGCCACCGGCGAGCGGTAGGACTCGATCCAGTCGAGCAGTTCGTCGGCCAGCGTGTAGAGCTCTTTTTCGCGGTGCTCGTACATCCGCGTGAAGGCCACATGCCGGATGCCGCTGACGATCGCGCGCACGGTCAGCGGCGAGAGCTCTTCGCCGTTCGGGTCCGCCTGGAAGGCCATCGCCACGACACGCTCGAACGTCGTCGAGGCGAGCGTAATCCGCTCGCGCGCCTTCGGCCCGATGCCGAGCGAGTCGACGAGCACCAGACGCGGCCCCTTCGGCTGGTCGGCGACGTCGTCGAGCAGCGCCTTGCACGCGATGTGCAGGCGGTTGGCCCAGCCGCGCTCGCGCGTCCACGCGTCGAGCACGAGCTTGCGCGCCCGCGCCACGACGATGTCATACGTCGCCAGGAAACACGCTTCCTTGTTGGCGAACTGCTCGTAGAAGGCGCGACGGGAGACTCCCGCGAGGGCGATCACGTGGGCAACCGTCGTCTGCGGATAGCCCCGCTCGTGGACCGCCTCGATCATGCCGCCGTACATGCGCGCCCGCTGGTTGCGAGCTACGTCGTCACGCGACATCCCATTCGGACCGTGAGGGAGCCTCCGGTACATGGGCGTCGGCCCCCTGTGTGTTCCACTCATCCCCACGATTCGAGATAATAGATCATGTTCCCCAGAAACGCAAGCCTACTTTGAGCTGTCCTGCCATTCTTTATACCGGAATACATTGAGCCCTTCCAGCAATGTCTCTTGCCGCCAAGCGCCGTACCGACAGGCCGAACAGGGTGCATTTGAGCGGTATGCGACGTACGCCGGCGCGTGTCTCCAAGCGGCCCGCGCACGCCGCCGAGCACGCGCTCCGGCGGCGTCCTCAGGCGCTCAGTGTCAACCGTCTCGGCCCCGAGTGGAAGCCGAGCTCGAGCAGCGTCGCGGCCAGCGGCGATCCGGTCGCCGCCTCGCCGTCGATCCGCTCGAGCGCGAGCTTCGGCACGCGTCCCGCGCGCACCGCCTCGGCGAGCGCGCGCAGCCCATGCCCGAGCGAACCGGCCTCGCCGCGCCCGGCGCTCGGGGCAGCTCCGGCTCCGGCTCCGGCGCCGGCGAACGTCAGCAGGCTGCGCCCGCCGCGCTCGACGTAGAGCACGGGCTCGTCGGCGACAAGCACCACGTAGGCACCTGCCACGCGAGACGGCCGGCGTTCCTGAATATCACGCTTCGGCCAGGGCAGCGCCGCGCCGTAGGGCTGTGCAGGGTCGGCCGCGGCGAGCACGAGCGTGCGGGGGCGCTCGGCTGAGGAACGCGAGCCCGTCGTCGCTCCCGGCGCGAGCAGCGCGGGCTGGGGCGGGAGCTCGCCGGCGGCGGTCGAGCGTGCGGCGCGCAGTCGCTCGACGGCGCCGGGCAGCGCGAACTGCGCGCCGCCCATGCCCTCGACGAAGTAGCCGCGCCGGCACACCCCGAGCGTCTCGAGCTTGCAGAGCGTGTCGTAGAGCATCGCGAAGCCGCCCTTGATCCCCTCGGCGAGCACCTGCTCGCGCGTGAGGATGCCGTAGCGCTCGAGCAGCAGCTCGGCCAGCACGCGGCGGCGCTCGGGGGCGGACGCGGCAGGCGATGGGCCGTCGGTCGCGTCAGCTCCGGTCGTCGCGGCGACGCGGAAGATCGGATCGGTCAGGCCCCAGCGACCCTGCACCTGCGACTGCGCGCCGGTGCGTCGTGAGCCGAACCGCCGGGCGGACGTGCGGCGCTCCGGCCGCGCGCGGGCGAGCGCCAGGCGCGGCGCGCGCAGCGGCGCCCACGCGTCGTTGGTCGCCTCGCCGGCCCAGACGAGGTCCCACAGCGTCTCGCGCAGCGACTCGGCCGCCAGCCCGAGCTCGGCGAGCAGGTCGCTGAAGAAGCACGGGCTCTGCGCGAGGCGCGCGCGCAGCAGCTCGTGCTCGGGGGTGTCGGTCGCCTTCGATGCGCCCGCGGCGCCCGAGCCACGCCGCTCGGCGCTCGCCGGCGGGCCGATCAGCGGCGCGTCCTCGCGGAAGTACAGCGCGACGCGCCCGGAGCGATTGAGCGGCCCGGCGCCGACCCACACGAGCTCGCCGCTGGCGCACAGCTGGTCCAGCCAGGACGGCGAGTAGGCGCCGGTGCGCCGCGGCAGCACGTCGCGCTCCCAGATCTCGGCGGGCAGCGCGAGGCCCTGCAGCGGCACGAGCACCTCGCGCAGGCGGTCGATCCCGGCGCCGGCGCTCGGGTGGCGGTCGATCCCCTGCCAGGCGGGGAGGAAGGCGGCGAGCGCCTGCTGCTCGGCTGGCTCGATCTCCTTGCGCAGGGCGGCCAGCGAGGCGCGGCGCAGCCGGCGCAGCACCTCGACGTCGCACCACTCGCGGCCGCTGCCGCCGGGGCGCAGCTCGCCGCGCACGACGTCGCCGTCGCGCTCGAGCTCGCGCAGCACGGCGGCGGCATCGACGGCGTAGCGCGCGCGCAGCTCGTCGGTCGTGAACGGGCCGTGCGTTCGTGCGTAGCGCGCGACGAGCACGCGCAGCGCGTCGGGCACGTCGGCGAGGAACGCCTCCGGCAGGCCGCCGGGCGGTGCGGCCGACAGCGCGTCGCGGTAGAGCCCGGCCTCGTCGGCGGCGACCCAGCGCGGCTCGCCGCCGACGCGCAGGCGGATCGCGCGGCGTTCGCGCTGCAGCTCGGCGAGCAGCGGCGCGGGGTCGATCCCCTCGAACACGCGCGCCGCGACCTCCTCGTCGCTGAGGTCGCCGACGTGGCGCAGCACGTCGTGCAGGCCGTCGCGGCCGGTCGCGCGCGTGATCTCGGAGCGGTGCTGCAGGTCATCCTCTACACGCGCGAGGGCGTCGGGATCGAGCAGCTCGCGCAGCTCCTCCTGGCCGAGCAGCTCGCGCAGCAGGTCGCGGTCGAGCGACAGCGCGGCGGCGCGGCGCTCGGCGCTGGGCGTATCGCCCTCGTACATGTACGTGGCGACGTAGTCGAACAGCAGCGAGGAGGCGAACGGCGAGGCCGTCTGCGTCTCGACCTCGACGAGCGAGATCTCGCGGGAATGCAGCGAGCGCAGGATGTTCTCGAGGCCGGGCACGTCGAGCACGTCGCGCAGGCACTCACGGTAGGTCTCGAGCACGATCGGGAAGTCGGCGTAGCGGCGCGCCACCTCGAGTAGGTTCTGCGCCTTCAGCCGCTGCTGCCACAGCGGCGTGCGTTTGCCGGGGTAGGCGCGCGGGATCAGCAGCGCGCGGGCGGCGTTCTCGCGAAAGCGCGCGCCGAACAGCGCGGAGCCGCCGAGCTCGGCCGTGATCTGCGCCTCGACCTCGTCGGGCTCGAGCATGATCAGCTCTGCCGCCGAGGGCAGCGCCTCGGCGTCGTCTGCGTCGAGGTCGGGCAGGTGCAGCACGATGCCGTCGTCGGAGGAGATCGCATCGGCCTCGATGCCGATCCGCTCGCGGATGCGCGCGGCGATCGCCAGGCCCCAGGCCGAGTGCACGCGCCCGCCGAAGGGCGAGAGCACGCACAGGCGCCAGTCGCCGATCTCGTCGCGGAAGCGCTCGAGCACGATCGTGCGCTCGCTCGGCAGCACGCGCGTGGCGTCCTGCTGCTCGCGCAGGTAGGCGAGCAGGTTGCGCGCGGCGCGCTCGTCCATGTCGTAGCCGTCCTGCAGCGCCTGCGGCTGCTGCTCGACGGCCCAGCGCGAGAACGCGCCGATCGCCTCGCCGAGCTCCTTGGGCCGCCCGACGGAGTCGCCCTTCCAGAAGGGCACCGCTCCTGGCGCGCCGGGGGCGGGCGTGACGATCACGCGGTCGCGGCCGATTTCCTCGATCCGCCAGGTGGAGGCGCCGAGCAGGAAAGCCTGGCCGGGGCGCGCCTCGTAGACCATCTCCTCGTCGAGCTCGCCGACGCGCCGCCCGTCGGGCAGCGTCACCGAATAGAGCCCGCGGTCGGGGATCGTGCCGGCGTTGGCGATCGCCAGCTGGCGCGAGCCCTTGCGCGGGCGGATCGTGCCGCCGACGCGGTCCCACACGATCCGCGCGCGCAGCTCGCCGAACTCTTTCGACGGGTAGCGCCCGTCGAGCATGTCGAGCACGTTCTCGAGCAGCTCGATCGACAGCTCGGCATAGGGGTAGCTGCTCGTGACGAGCGCGTGCAGGTCCTGCACGGAGATGCCTTCGTCTTCCTGATTCCCATTAATGCCCGCT
>DATINR010000151.1:0-47475 GCA_035473995.1 Solirubrobacteraceae bacterium | reverse complement strand
TTCTTTTTTGTGCTGCGCCTGCTCGAGCGCCGTCGGTCGGGTCCGGCTGATGCGGATGAGAGGACTCGAACCTCCACCTGGTTTCCCAGACACGGACCTGAACCGTGCGCGTCTACCAATTCCGCCACATCCGCGTGGGGTGGGAGGCGAAGATATCGCAGATGCTGCACGTGCCTCGGCGCCCGCGCCCGTTTCGCGCATGCTCCGATCGAGGATGCGAGCAAGCCCCGCTCCACCCTGGCTCCGAGCGCTTTGCTAGCCTCGTCGCAGTCACGGTGCGCCGCTATCGTCCAGGGGACTAGGACGCCGCCCTCTCATGGCGGAAACCCGGGTTCGAATCCCGGTAGCGGTACTTGAAAAGGCCCCGCCTACCGGGGCCTTTTCCTTGCTCGTGGCGGTCACGGAGGCCTGCGTTCGGTGCGGCCCCCGCCGACTGCACCGTGGAGGCCGTGTGCGGCGCGCTCGTGTCAGTCGACGAACACGCGCACGAGCACCGGACTCGCCGCAGCCGAGCCTTCGATCGTGCCGGAGCACGACACGGGGTGCTTGATCCACAGCGGCTGGATCCGCTTGACCCAGTGCCCACTCGCCACACTTGCGCGCCCGGATGCGCCACCGCTTTCCTTGGGCCCGGAGCCGACGCAATGCACTGACCACTTGAAGTTGAGTTGTTCTCTGTTCGGCTCGGTGACGACGAGCAGGAAAGAGCGGGGAGGGCGCACATGCGAAAAGGTAGTTGCGAACGCCGTGGTCGGCGTGGCACTGTGGCGCACTATCAGCCGACCGTAGGTTTCCGCAGTGGCGCTCGCCGCGCAGATTGCCGCGCTTGCCGTGACGGCCGCGATTGCGATCGCGGGCAGCAGTCGCTGTCGATTTGCGGACATTTGTGGAGGTTAGGCTAGTGGAACACGGCGTGTCGGGAGACGCCGGCGGCGTGCGCGTGGCCCTGAGCGAGCCAATCGCGGTAAAGCCCGGGGAATCAATTAGTCGTAAGACAGAAGAAAGCCAGGGGCCTGACGGCGGCGAAACTGTCTGGTTTTCCGATCGATCCAGAAATCCACCCGCTCAGGGTCTCCGATGTTCTAATCACCGGGAAAAAGTTGGAGACGCGCCTCGACTTAACGCTTTGGATCATTGAATCTCTTGTAGGCAACCCGTGAGTTACGGCGCTCCCTGGGGATGGAGCACGGGCCGTTTCTCGCGACATGAGTGGGCAAGAAACCGTTCTTTACAGTCGAAAAGCACGAACGCGAGGAAGAAATGGCCTTTGTCCACCAGACACGCACCGCCGGCCCACGCCTGCGCTCGAGACCGAGCGGGCTACCCCGCGGAAGGGTCACGGAGATTCAACGTAGCCGAATGCTTGCCGCAGCGCTCGAGGCCGTGGAGGAGGTCGGTTACGGACGCATGACAGTAGCCCAGGTGATCAGTCGGGCGAAAGTGTCGCGCAAGACGTTCTATGACGTGTTCGCCGATCGCGAAGACTGCTTCCTGGCTGCCGTCGAGCAGGCGGTCTCTCAAGTGGGCAAGCTCGTGCGTGAGGCCTATGAGCACGAGGAGGGCTGGCGCGACGGTATTCGCGCGGGACTGGCCGAGTTGCTCGTGTTCCTCGATGAGGAGCCGGCGCTTGCGCGGCTGTGCCTGGTCGAGGCGCTTGGAGCGGGCCCGCGCGTGCTCGAGCGTCGCGCCCAGCTGCTGGAGGAGTTGGCCGAGGTCGTCGATCGTGGTCGCTTCGTGACAACTGCCGTTCGTGAACCACCGGAGGTCGCCGCCGAAGGAGTCGTCGGCGCCGTGCTGGCCGTGCTCCACACACGTGCGTTGGAAGAGGGCTCGGAACGGTTCTCCGCCCTGCTCGGCTCGTTGATGAACATCGTCGTGTTGCCCTACCTGGGCGCGCGCGCAGCCAGTCGAGAACTGAGCCGTCCGGCACCGGAGACCCGTCGCAACCACGACTCGCCTCCGGTCCTCTCGCGGACGCGGGATCCGATGGCGGGACTGAGCATGCGCTTGACATATCGGACTGTGCGAGTGCTCGTCGTGATCGGAGAACACCCGGGTGCAAGCAACCGGGAGATCGCCGAGCGCTCGGGCGTGGCCGATCAGGGACAGATATCCAAGCTGCTTGCCCGTCTCGCGCGGCTCGAGCTGGTGGAGAACACCGGCGATGGCCAGGAGAAGGGCGGCTCGAACGCTTGGCACCTCACGCAACGCGGCTCGCGCGTCGAGCGCGCGACGCGCCCCCGCTGAGTAGGCCCAGCGCCGCCCGCCGCTGGTTCACAGCGGCGGGATCGTGCCTCGCTTGAGCATCTAGGCCGTCCCGCCGACCGGCAATGGTCGGAGGGGCCAGCAGGTGCTGCGATTCCTACTTTGGCGATTGCTGGGGCTGCTCGCGCTGTTGGTCGGCTTTGCGGCGGTGGGCTGGCTCTTGGGCGGCGGCCCGGGCCGGCTCCTGCGCACGGCCCCAGCTCGTCGGGCGCCGAGCGGTGGGGCGAGCCCGCAGCGGTTGCTGCACGGGCCGCAGGTGGTGTGGGACTGGACGCCGCTTGCCGGCGTGCGCGGCCTCGTGCTCCTGACGTCCGTTGCCCTGATCCAGGCGCTTGCACTACTCGCGATCCGCTGGGTTGCGCGTAGCCGACGCAGCTACGTGCGTATGCGGCTCGATCCGTATCGAACTGATCAGGCGAGTGCGGATGCTGTCGTGCGAATGCACGAAGCGCTGCACAAGCGTCTGTTGCTTCGCTGGTGGCGACGCGTGCTGCTCGGTCAGCCGAGCTTCTCGCTGGAGGTTCATTACGAGTGTGGACGGCGGGATGGCGCGAGCCGCGCCTGGCTGGCGCTGAGCTGCCCGGCCGGTGCGGAGCGGATGGTCGAGGCTGCCCTGCGCACGGCTTATCCAAATTGCCGCCTCGGGTCGGTGGAGGCGACGGTGTCGCTTCCGTCGCTGTCTCTCTTGCGAATGAAGAAGGACGTCGAGTTCATTCGCAGGGTGAAGTCGCTCGACCGTTTCGAGCACGAGCGCGAACCGGCGATGAATCGACTGCTGACGGTGATGGGCGCCTGCCGATCGCCCGTGCTCGTGCAATTCGCGCTCACGCCGGCTCCGCTGCTGCTGGAGCGGATCGCCAGGCGACGATTCAAGTTGCACGAGGCGCGCCTGTCGCGCGAGCGCCGGGAGCATCTGGTCGTCCACGATCGATCGCTCGTGGACGACGCCGAGCTGCGGGGCGGGCTGGAGCTTCAGCACCGGTCGCTGTTCTTTCTCGACATCCGCATCGTCGCCGGCGATCGCACGACATGCGAGCGCGTGGCGTCGGAGCTCCGCGTGGAAAGCGCCGAGAACAGGCTGATCGAGCGCGGCACTGCGGTGAGGCACGGCGTGTTCGGTCTGTATCGCCGGCGGATCGAGCGAGGGGAGGGCAACCCGCTCCCGGGCTTTCAACGGGGGGTTTTCGCGCCGGGCGAGCTGGCCTCGCTGTGGCACCTACCGTCGATCGATTACCTGGCGGTTCCCTTCGCCCGCGGCGCTCCACCGATCGCTCCTGCTCCGCCCGCGATCATGCGCCCGCCGGTGGGAGAGGGAACGCTTCGCGACTCGAGCGGCCCGGTTTCGATACACGTCGAGCTGCGCAAGCAGAACACGGCGGTCCCGGGCGCCGTCGAGCAGGGAAAGTCGAGCTACCTGATCGCCACCGTGGCAGAGGATCTGCGGCGGGAGCGCTGCTCGGTGATCGTGCTCGATCCGAAGGGGGACGCCGCCGATGCTGCCGTGAGCCTGGTCCCGCCGGCGCGCACGTGCACGCTGCTGGACTTCGCCGACCCGACCTGCGGCTTCAACCCGCTGGCCGTCGACGCTCCGGCTGACGTGATCGCCGATTACGTCGTCGCGGCGTTGAAAAATCTCTTCTCCGAAACCGACATTAAGGCCAGCTCTGACCGCTACCTGCGCAACGCGATCATCGCCGTGCTGGCTTACGACCGCGCGTCCACGTTGTGGGATGCCGCGCGGCTGCTGTCGGTCGGCGAGGACGGGTATGCGTATCGCCGCACCGTCGGCGCGCACGTGCGTGCGTTGCCTGAGTTGAGCGAGATATCGACCTTCTTCACCTCCGAGCTGACCGCCCAGCTCGCCGATGCCCGCAGCATGACGACAGCGAAGCTGGACGCTCCCGTCAACAAGCTCGCGCGGTTGCTCAATTCGGCCTCGATCAAGCGGGTGCTGCTCAACGACTCGCTCAGGGTCGACTTCGACCGAGTCATCGCACGCGGCGAGGTGCTCGTCGTCAAGGGCGCGCTCGGGTTGATGGGTGCGGGCAACACGTCGGTGCTCCTGCAACTCCTCGTCGGCATGCTCGATGCCGCGCTCGCTCGTCAGCAGGATCTGCTCGATGCCTCGCAGCGAGTCGCGGTTGCGTTGAAGGTCGACGAGGCTCCGCTCGTGCTCAACCGGGGCTTCGCGGAGACGATGGCGCTGAAGCGCTCGGCAGGCCTGGAGACGGTGGCCTGTTGGCAGTCCGACGCTCAGTGGACCGAGCGCGAGGTGCGCGACCAGCTCGACGCCCTGTTCGCGCACCGCGTGTACTTCGCCACGGCCTCATCGAGGGACGCGAGAGACGCGGCGGGGCTGACGATGGCTGAGTTCTCGGACACGATCCGGCCCGGACTGGGGCACCTCTCAAAGCTCGCGCGTCCGGACGCTCGCCTGTACCTGCCGAAGCATCACGCGATCGCGAGCTGGTCTACGCCGGAGGGGCGTCAGCCTCCGTTCATTGCTCGCACGGTGCCGCTACGCGTGGATCGCGAGCGGCTGGCGCTCCACGCCGTGCGCCAGCACGAGCGCGGCGGGCGTCGGCGCACCGATCTGCGCCAGCCGCACTGGCGCAGCCGCGAGGCCCCGGCGAGCGCACGAGCGACGCCGGAATCCCCCGGCGATCTCCGGGATGCATCTGATTCGATCGTCGTGGGTCGGCCCTCCGCACTGAGCGGCAATCGCAGCCGTCCGACGCAGCCAGGCGCGTCGAGCGGCGGTGCGCCTCAGGAACGGCGCTCGCCGCAGGCCGCCCTCGACGCGCTGCCCGACACGCCATGCGAGAGCTACCGCGAGCTCGTCGAGCTCGACTTGGCACAGAGCGTGCGCTGGGCCAGGCCGGTTGCCACACCAATCCCGCTGCGGCCGGATGCGCTGGACATGGATGTGCTCGAGATGATTGCGCGCCTCGGCCACGTGCTGAGCAGCCAGTTGCACCGGAGGTTCAACTGCGGGCGTGCAATAACGACGACGCAGCGACGGCTCAAGCGCCTCTCGGACGCCGGCCTGGTCGAGCGCTTTCAGTTCCACCGGCGCGACGGCGGTGGAGTGCCTATGTGCTACGTGATCAGCGCCGCCGGCATCGAGCTGCTCGGCTCGAGCGGGCGTGACGTCGTGCCCTCGACGCCAGGGTCGGGCGCCGCTGTGTCGCGCGTCTCGGGGGGAGAGGTCAAGCGCGAAGGTCTCGCGCATGGTCGCGGCCTGGCGCAGCTGCGCCAGGCTCGCCGCGACGTCCATGTCGCCGGGTGGGTGCTCGCACTGCTGGCGGCCGAGGGCGACGGTCGGACGAGCCTGCGCGGGCGCGAGGAATCCGCGTTGAGCCCTCCGAGCCGAGCGCTCGGGCCGCACCGCGCACCGCTCGCCCCGGCGCAACTGCGCCTGCCCGATGGCCGGGTGCCACACGACTTCCTCGGCTACGACGGAGCTGATCGGCTGGTCGAGGTCGAGCGCTTCGAGACCGTTCGCCCGGACGCCGTGGTCGAGCTGGCACATGCGTCGCGCGACGTGTTGGTCGAGCTCGACGACCGGCCGCCGACCGGCGCGGCGGCAGGCAAGCTCCAGCGCTATGACCACTTTCTGACCGGCTGGTCGGTTCATGTGGGCCGCTACGGCGAGCGTGCGAAGGCCGCGCCGCTGGTCGTGTTCGTCTGTCGTGACAGATCGCGCGCGCGACGCTGCGCCGAGCTGGCCGACGCGGCGCTCGTCGCCTGCCGTGCCTACGCGGGCGAGTATCCGAGCAACTGGGAATACGTCGGCCGGTCGCGCACGCTGTTCGTCGCCGAGCGCGATCTGCACGAGGGCTTGGCGTGTGCGTATGGCGTTCCGTCGCTCCCGCCAGCTGTGCGGATGGCGGCACGGGGCGGCGATCCAGCGGTGGGCGCGCCCCGCGTCGAGCAGCGCCAGTTGCTGAAAGGAAGCGAGCTGGCGCACTGACGCTCGCGCGTCACCCGGCACGCGGGCACAGTTGCCTGATCGCTTCCGGCAGTCGCCCCGTCACGCCGGCGCCCGCCGGCGCAGTCGGGCGCCCGGGCACAAGCAGGCTGACTGCATTGACTCAAGAGTGAAATCGGCTTGCTGAAGCGGAACTGCAGACTGTGCGCGAGGCGGCTGCACCTGGGGCATCTCAGAGGCTGTGGCGACCGTGCCCCGCGCCGCATGCGCTCGCTATCTTCGAAGCTCCTTTTCCTTGTTCCCCGTGTAGCCTGCCCTGCCATTCTCAGCTCGCCATTCGGCGGGCGACCACATCCCAGCGAGACGATCTGCGTGTGGCGACCGTCGGCGTTCGACGCTCACGCCCATCGCCTTGCCTCTCACACCTCGGGCCAAGGTCACCTGCGCCTCGCTCGGTACCACCGCCTGAGAGCGTTTTCGCGCCAACTTCACGCCGTGCCACGCGCAGCGGCTCGCTCTTCCGAGACCCCTTAAGGGGTTCTCGGACCTCAGCGCACACACAAGCCGAGCTTGCCCGCCGCTCTTGACGGGCGCCGCTTGCGCGACGTACAACGGCGCCCCTTTCGCCGCCTGTTGGCACCGGCACAACAACACGACACAGGAGTCCGCCATGAGTCCAATCACGACGAGCGCCTCGCACTCCCACGCGCCTTCGCGTCGCTGCGCAGCCGATCGCATCCAGCGCGCCCGACGTCGTCCGACGGCGCCGGTTCGGGCCCAGCGCCGACGCTCGGCCGCACACGAGCGCCGCACGCTCGGCAGCTACCGCGACTGGAGTGACCGCCCGCGCGAGATCGTCGCGCTGCCGGGGGCCGGCGAGAGCGTGCTCGTGCTCGACCGCGACGCGATCACGCTCGGTGACCGGCGACTGCTCGCGCACCTCGCCGCGGACGAGCCACCCGAGAACGCAGCACTGGTCTCCCGGTGCTTCATGCTTCAGGCCAGGCGCGCTAGATGCTCGTGCAGGCTGCTCAGCGATGCGGATCTCCGAGCAATCCCGTTCGCCGACGAGCACGAGGCAGCCGATGTGCAATTCGAGCTCGCCGCCGAGGAAACCCTGCACGACGCGCTCGGGCGCCGCTATCGGATCGAGCGCCTGGCGGGCGAGATGTCGATTCCAGAGCTGCGCTGGTGCCGACGTTCCCTGGAGGCCGGCGACGGCGAGCGAGAAGCGCTCAGCGTTCGCGAGACGATCGCGTGCCTGGAGCGCTACGGCCCTGTGCTCGCTCTGACCCGCAGAGCCGTCTCGCTGCACCGTGACTCCGATGAGGTGTCGATCGCGCTCCTGCGAGCCGAGCTCGTGCGCACGCAGGAAAGCCCGATCGTGCTCAATCGAGCGCTCCGTGCAGCCGTCGTGGACGCGGTCGAGCGTCGCGGGCAGAGCATGAGCGAGATCGCGATGCGTTGCGGACGGATCAAGCGCGACTCGGCCGGCAACGAGAGTGGCGAGACCAGCTGGCTGGCTCGGCGGCTCGGCCTGTTGCCGGAGGGAGGCCGCCGCAAGCCGACGCCGTGGATCCACAGCGACGTTCTCGCGCTGATCGCACGCGACGGACTCGGCCTGAGCCCGCGCGAGGTCGAAGCCGACTGACCGGCGCGAATCAAGACTTCGGCGGGCCGAACGCCTGCCGGATGAAGCGCCCGCAACGGCGGACCGAACGGTCCGCCGTTGCTCGTTGACGACCACCGCAGGCGATCAGGGCCGGTCCCCTCGACCGGTCTGCCGCTTGCCTCAGAAAGGAAGGAACACGATGTTCGGTTCAACGTCAATCTCTGCAGTGGAGGATCCGCTCGAGCCGCTGATCGGGCTCGCGCACCTGCTCGCCGAACAGGCGATCGAGCTCGCTTGCGGGCTCGCGCTCGGGTCCGCGGCAGCGCGAGTCCTGCGGGCTCGCGGAATGCACTGGAGCTGGGCTGCTCTCGCGCTGGGGGCAGTCGTCCTGCTGCGCTCGCTGGAGGCCGCCTGGACGACGGTCGCGCTCGCCGCGAGCGTGGGCGCCTTGCTCCGCAGCCGTCGCTGGCACCGCGAAGATCTCGACGCCGGCGTGGATCTGGCTCGTGCTGCAAGGTCACGGCGTGGGCCGCACGACACGCTGCGAATCCTGCTCGAGCCACTCCGTGCTCGCTTGATCCGCGCGCACGGATCCACAGGCTGGTTTCGGGGCGAGGAGCTGATCCTCGGCCGTACGCCTGGCGGACGGGCCGTGTCGATCCCGTTCGGCGGCGCAAGGGGCGGCACGCATGCCCTGCTCGTCGGAGCGACCGGCTCGGGAAAGACGATGACGCAGGCGTGGATCGCCGCTCGCGGGATCGACCGGGGGATGGGCGCGATCGTGGTCGACCCGAAGGGCGACAGCACGATACGTACGGCGGTGGCGAACGCCGCTCGACGGGCCGGACGCGAGTTCATCGAGTGGACTCCGGACGGTCCCTGCGCCTACAACCCGTTCGGTCGTGGGAGCGACAGCGAGGTCGCGGACAAGGTGCTCGCGGGCGAGCGCTTCACCGAGCCTCACTATCTCAGGCAGGCCCAGCGCTTCCTCGGTCACGCGGTGCGGGCGCTGCGCGCAAGCGGAACCGAGACGAGCCTGCGTACGATCGCTGGGAGTCTCGACCCGCTCGCGCTGGAGTTCCTCGCTCGTCGCTTGCCCGAGGCATCCAGCGCCGCGACGCACGCCTACCTCGACTCCTTGACGCCTCGACAGCTGAGCGATGTCGCCGGCGCACGCGATCGCCTCTCGATCCTCGCCGAGTCCGATGTCGCCTCATGGCTCGATCCGAGCGGCGCCGGTGTTCGCGGGTTCGACCTGTTCGAGGCGGTGCAGATGCGCGCAGTCGTGTACTTCGACCTCGACGCAGACAGGCGTCCCCTGCTCACGCAGATGCTCGGCGCGGCGATCGTGCAGGACCTGCAGACCACCGTCGCGTCAATGCAGTCTCAGCCGATCCCGACGGTTGTCGTAATCGACGAGTTCGCCGCGCTCGCGGCCGAGCAGGTCGTGCGGCTGTTCGGCCGCGCTCGATCGGCGGGCTTCAGCCTCGTGCTCGGCACGCAGGAGCTGGCCGATCTGCGTCTGCCGGGACGCGACACGTTGCTCGAGCAGGTGCTCGGCAACCTGTCCGTCGTAGTCGCTCATCGTCAGGTAGTCCCCGCATCGGCAGAGCTGCTCTGCGGCCTCGCCGGGACTCGCGGCGCATGGCGCACCTCCCGCCAGGACGGTGGGCGCACGAGCCGCACGCGCACTCGAGAGGCGCTCCTGAGCGTCGAGGAGGTGACGAACCTCGCGCCTGGATGTGCAGCTGCGATCGTGTTCGGCCAACGGGCGAGCAGCCAGATCGTCAGCGTCTTCTCCGAGCGGGAGGAGGTGTCCCGATGAGCGCTCACAAAGCCTCGAATCAGCGGATCGAGCTGCTGCGCTGGACGGCGGGGATGGGCGCCGTCACGTGCGAGTCGCTCGCCCTTCGCAGGCGTGCGAGCGTCGCTTCGGCGCAGGCGATGCTGAGCGCCGCCGCGCGCGCGAAGCAGCTGGCCCGACACCGGCCGCTGGCCGGCCGTCCGGCCCTATACACGATCACGCGCCTCGGCTTGCGCGCCGCGGCGCTCGAGGGAGTAGAGCCGTGCTGTGTCAGCGCAGCGAGTGCCCAGCACATGATCGCCTGCGCTCATGTGGCCGCGGCTCTGGAGTGTCGCTATCCCGGTCAGCTCGTCATTGGCGAGCGGGAGCTGCGAAAGCGCGAGCGGGAGGCGGGCGCTGCGCTGGCGAGCGTCGTGTTGAGGCGGGTCGGCGAGTACGGGCCGCTGATGCACCGTCCCGATCTCGTGATGCTGCCACGCTCAGGATCTCCTCGGCGGCCGGTCGCCGTTGAGGTGGAGCTGACGGTCAAGGCGCCGCGGCGGCTCGCGGAGATCTGTCGTGCCTGGACGAGATCGCGCCACGTCGACGGCGTGCTGTACTTCGCTCCGCCCGCCGTTGAACGGGCGCTCGACAGGGCGATCGGCGTGGCTCGAGCGGGCGAGTGCGTCGTCGTCGTGCCGCTCGGCTCGCTCGGCTCGGCGCGCCCTGTGAGAGGCGGGCGCGCTTCGGCCGAGAGAAGCATCCCAAGCGACTCCTAGCGTGTGCGCGGGGTCAATCCATCGAGCCACGGAGAACGTAATGTCATTCTTTTCAATCAACAGAGTCGTCATCGTCGGGCGATTGACGCGTGATGTGGAGCTGCGCTCGCTGCCCTCTGGACGCAGCGTCGCGAGTCTTCGGATCGCGTGCAACTCGAGCCGCAAGGACGGGGATCAGACCACGGAGCGCCCGAACTACTTCGACGTCACCGTCTATGGAGCACCGGCGGAGAGCGTCGCGCGCTACACCGGCAAGGGCAGTCGTGTCGGCATCGACGGCCGGCTCGAGTGGCGCGAGTGGGAGAACTCCGAGCAGCAGCGGCGCCAGGCCGTGAGCATCGTGGCCGACGTCGTTCAGTTCCTCGACGGCCGCGGGGAGCGGGCGGGGCACGAGGAGTCCGGCGAGGACGCGGGCGGTGGGGGCGATCGCGAACTCGTCGGGGTCGGCGCCGAGGATCTCGACGTGACCTTCTGAGCAGCTGGCTTGGCGCGGATCTGACCAGGATCCGCGCCTGTCCAGCCCTCAGCCCGGCGCCGCCCGCGTAAACTGGCGCGCCAGCCAGTCCAGTCTGCGAACCCGAGGAGTCAAGTGCCTGTCAATACGCAAGCGATCGGCAAGAAGTATCAGCCCGTGGTGTATGCCGTGGGCCGGGAGAAGATCAAGGAGTACTCACTCGCCGTGGGCGAGACGAATCCGCTTCACCTCGACGTGGCCGCCGCACGCGCGGCGGGCTTCGCCGATGTCGTGGCGCCGCCGATGTTCGCCGTCGTCTACAGCGCACCCGCCGTCGGGCCGCCGATCTTCGACCCTGAGATAGAGCTGAACTTCGCGATGATGGTGCACGGCGGGCAGGAGTTCGTATGGGGGCCTCTGGTCATAGCAGGCGATGAAATCACCACGACGGCCGGTGTGAAGGACATCTCAGAAGCGGATGGACGGGGCTACTACGTGTTCGAGTCGATTTCCACCAATCAGCGCGGCGAGCAGGTCTGCCGTGGGACGTGGACCAACATCGTGCGGGGAGTGTGAGAGCTGTGAGTGAATTGAAAGCCGGAGAGCAGATTCCGCAGGTCAGTGTCACCCCTGACAAGTACCTCACCAGCCGCTACGCAGGCGCGTCGGGCGACTACAACCCGATTCACATCGACGAGGACTTCGCTCGCGCGGTGGGGCTTCCCGGAAGGATCCTTCACGGCCTCTGGACGATGGCTCAGGTCGCGCGCGCGCAGACGCAGGCAGCCGGCGGACCGGGACATCTGAAGCGACTGACGGTTCAGTTCCGCGGTATGGGCCTGCCCGAGCACGAGGTAGTGGTCAGCGGCACGGTCAGAGAGGTGAGCGACGGCCACGCGCTGATCGACACCGTGGCCGAGCAGGACGGCAACCAGATCATCCGGAACGCCGAGGCCGAGCTGGAGCTCTAGCTGCGAGACGATCGGGGCGTCACGCCTCGGCCTACAATTGAACGATGCTCACCTCCAGGCAGGAGCGGATCCTGTGCAAGGTGGTGGACGACTATCTGCGCACCGGACAGCCGGTCGCCTCACGGTCGATCGCCGCCGACCCAGACTTCGATTGCGGCCCCTCGACGGTCCGCAACGAACTTGCGCTGCTCGAGGAGCAGGGCCTGCTGGCGCACCCGCACGTCTCCGCCGGGCGCGTTCCGACGGACGCCGGCCACCGTTACGTCGTCGACCGGATGCTCGACTCCGGCCAGGGCCTCGAGGTTCGACGCGGGCTCGAGCTGTCGCTGATCCGCAGGGAGATCGAGGAGGCGATGCGCACGACCTCGGAGACTCTCTCGCAGATGACGAACCTGCTGGCGGTCGTCTCGGCGCCGTCGCTGAACTCGGCGACGATTCGTCATGTGGAGGTGCTCGCGCTTCAGCCGGAAGTCGTGATGCTCGTGGTGATCACCTCGACGGGCGGCGTGTCGAAGCTCTTCGCGACGTTCGACCGCCCGGTCGACTCAGGGCTGCTCGCCTGGGCCGGGGAGTATCTCCGCGAGCGCCTTGTCGGCTTCGGATTGGGCGCGCGGATGCTGCAACAGCGCCTGCTCGACCCGAGCCTCTCGTCGGTCGAGTCCACGTTCCTCGAGCGCCTCGCACCTGCCTTCGGCGATCTTGCCACGGAGGCTGAGGATGAGATCTACGTCGACGGTACCGCTCGCCTGTTCTCGGCCGGCCAGATCGGGGACGCCGCTCAACTCGAGGGTCTCGTCGGCCTGCTCGAGCGGCGCGTGTCGCTTCTCCGGGTGCTGCGGGCGGCGCTCGGCGAGCAGGGCGTCTACGTGCGAATCGGGCGGGAGAACGAGATTCCGGCGATGCGCTCGCTCGCGCTGGTGGCGACCGGCTACGGTTTGGCCCAGCGCAAGCTGGGGGCCGTATCGGTGATCGGACCGGTGCGGATGGACTACGCGGGGGCGATCGTGACCGTGCGCGAGGCGGCACACGAGCTGTCGCGCTTCATCGAAGACACCTATGCCGAGAACTGACGCGACGAGCATGCCGCGCGATCCCTACGAGGTCCTCGGCGTCGAGCGCGGCGCCTCGACGCAGGAAGTCAAGAAGGCCTTCCGCCAGCTGGCGCGAGAGCTGCACCCGGACGTCAACGCCCACGATCCCGATGCCGAGGAGAAGTTCAAGGAGGCGGCGGAGGCGTATGAGATTCTCTCCGACGAGGAGCGCCGCGCGACGTATGACCGCTACGGTCACGAAGGTCTTCGCTCGGGAGGCTACGCGCCGAACTTCGACGCGTTTGGTTCGATCGGCGACCTGTTCGAGGCGTTCTTCGGCGGCGGCGGCGGCGCATTCGGCGGCCGCGCGGGACCGGCGCCCGGCGGAGACGTGGCAGTGGCGGTCGAGATCGACCTGCTCGCAGCTTCGCACGGCGTCAAGAGCGAGGTCAGCTACGAGGCGATCGACCGCTGCGAGCACTGTCACGGCAACGGAGCCGAGCCTGGCACGCCGATCGCGACGTGCGAGCGCTGTGGTGGCGCCGGCCAGCTGCAGGCGGCGACGCGCACCCCGTTCGGCCAGATGGTGCGCACTGTCGTGTGCGACGTGTGCGAAGGCGACGGGCGGGTGCCCGAGCAGCCGTGCCGCAAGTGCCGCGGGCGCGGGCGCCGCGCAGTACGGCGCACGATCGACGTCGAGGTTCCGGCGGGTATCGCCAATGGGCAGCGCCTCAGACTCGGCGGGCGAGGCCACGCCGGCGAGCTCGGCGCGCCGGCGGGCGATCTCTATGTGCTGGTCCGCGTGCAGGAGGACAAGCGCTTCGTCCGTGAAGGAGACGACTTGATCACGGCGCTCGACGTGCCGGCGCCGGTGGCCGCGCTCGGCGGCATGCTCGACGTGCCCACGCTCGAGGACAGCGCCGAGGTCGAGCTCGCCCCGGGCACCCAGCCCGGGGAGGTGTTGACGATTCGCGGCGAGGGCATGCCCTCGCTCGGCCGCAGCCGGCGCGGAAACCTGAGGGTGGTCGTCAACGTGGTGATACCGCGCCGGCTCAGCGATCAGCAGCGCGAGCTGCTCGAGCAGCTCAACGGAACGCTGACCGAGGACAATCTACGCTCGGAGGAATCGATGTTCGCCAAGCTGCGCCGGGCGCTGGGCAGCCAGGCTGCGTGATCCGCCTTGCCGTGCGCGTGCATCGCGCACACGCGGAGATCGTCTTGGCCGAATTGCTCGAGCTCGCGCCGGATGGCGTCGAGGAGACGCAGGTCGGCGAGGAGTTCGTCGAGTACGCCGTCTACGGCGCTCCCGGCGAGCTGCCCAGCCTGCCCGACCTGAAGGCGGCCGCCGGGCCGGCGCTCGTCGAGATATCGACGAGCGAGACGGCCGATGACTGGGCCGAGCGCTGGCGCCGCTTTCACCGCCCGATCCTGGTCAGGCGGCCGGCGCAGGCACGCGAGGCGGGAAGGGCTGGCGGGGCGCCGGCTCTCTACGTGCGCCCGCCGTGGGAGGACTCGGCGGTGGGCGACGGGGTCGAGGAGATCGTGATCGATCCTGGGCAGGCCTTCGGCACTGGGGCGCATGCAACGACGCGTCTGTGCCTGGAGCTCGTGCTCGAGATGGCGAGCCTGGGACTCGCGAGCGGTCCGCTGCTGGATGTCGGCACCGGCTCGGGGGTGCTTGCCATCGCGTCAGCCCGGCTTGGCTTCGAACCGGTGCTGGCGCTCGATCACGATCCTCAGAGCGTTGAGGCGGCGCGGGTCAACGCGGCCGTCAACGGCGTAGACATCGCAGTCGAGCGCTTCGACCTGCGCACTCAGCCGCTTCCGCGGCTCGCCGGGACGGTCGTGCTCGCCAATCTGCTGCTGCCGCTGCTGCTCGAGCTCTCGCGCACGATCGCCGAGCCTCCTCGCGAGCTGGTGGCGAGCGGGCTGCTGCATGAGCAGGCCGACGAGGTGGCCGCGGCCTTCCTCGCGCGCTTTGAGCTGCATGAGCGACGCAGGCTTCAGCGCGGCGAGTGGACGGCCCTGTGGCTGTCGCCCGACTGAATCGCAGCCGAGCCATGCGCGCCTCGCGCGGTGCCCGCTGCTAGTCGGGGATCTCGGTTGCGGCGCGCACGATCGCTCGGTAGACGAGGTCGATCGATGCACGCACGCCACCCTCTTCGCCGACCAGGCGATCGGCGGCGGCCAGCGCTGCGCCGATCGTCTCGAGCGCCTCGCCGTCGCTGCCGGGGTCTGGGTCACGGCAGGCGGCAAGCGCCATCTCGAGCATCGCATGCGCTTGCTCGGCGACGCCCGTGAACAGGGCCGGTCCGACGAGGCTTGCATATCCATACACGCGGGCGAGCCGTCCGGAGAGCGTGATCGAAGCGCCGCGGCGTGGAGCGGTGGTCGCCGGCAGGGGGTGACCGTCGATCAGCGCCGCCATCGTGCCGCCGAGCATCGCCCGGGTCGCCTGCTCGTCGAGCCCGGCCTGGCGGGCGATGCGCAGCGCGAGGTACAGCGTGGTCGCGGGCATGCCGTAGGGGGGGTCCGATGCGAACACGATCCGCTCGGCCGGAACCCGCGCGAACAGCTCGATCACGTCGAGTGGAAAGAAGCAGGAGATGTCGTACAGGACGGCGGGATGGTCGGCCAGCCGCGTCGTCAGAATTCCCTGGTCGCAGATCGCTCCGTGCGCAAGGATCAAAGCCGCGCCGGGGTGGCGCAGGGCGAGTTCGGCAAGCCCGTCGGCAAGCGGCGGCAGGCCGCGTCCGGCGTGGATCAGGATCGGCACGGAAGCCTCTTCGGCGAGTGCGAAGACACGGTCCATCTGCTCGCCGTCGAACTGGAAGGCCTGCGCGCGCGGATGCAGCTTGATCCCGCGCGCACCCACCGCCAAACAGCGTTCGGCCTCGTCGACCGGGTCTTCGGCCGGATCGAGCCGGCAGAACGGGACGAGGCGCTGCTCGCTTTCGCCGGCCCACCCGAGGACGCGGTCGTTGGGGACGCGGTAGGAAGGATGGCGCTCGGGGTCGTGCAGCGGAAACACGCAGGCGCGGCGTGCCTCTGCCGCATCGAGTTGCTCGAGCAGCTGCGCGAGCGTGAGCGAGCGGCCGTCCTCGTCGAGCCCGAGATGGGTGTGCGCGTCGATCACTTCTGCGCCGGTTGGGCGCAGCGCCTCGACCTCGGCGAGAAAGGGGGCCAGCGCGTCGGCGTAGAGCGACTCGTTCACGTGCGCCACCTTATTCACTCGCAGGCGATTCGTCCGGCTTGGCGCGGGCGCACGCCGTCTCCCGGCCCGAGCGCGCGGGTGCGTGCAGACGTGCGGCCGATCTGAGCGGCGGCGCTTGGCCCGATTCTGGCCAGACGCGCGTATCCTGAGGTGGGGATGGCGATAGCCGATCAGATCAAGACCGACCTGCAAGGGGCGATGCGTGCCGGCGAGAAGGAGCGCGTGGGCGCCCTGCGCCTCGTGCTCTCAGAGCTGCAGAAGGCGGCCAAGGAGGGTTCGGACGACGAGCTCGCCGTGCTGCGGCGCGAGCGAAAGCGCCGCCTGGAGGCGGCACGGGCCTACCGCGAGGCCGGCCGCGAGGACCTCGCCGCGGGCGAGGAGACCGAGGGTGAGCTGATCGGCGGCTATCTGCCCGCGGAGCTCTCAGAGGCCGAGCTGGAGTCGATCGTCGCCCAGGCGGTGCGCGACAGCGGCGCGCAATCGGCGAAGGACATGGGGCAGGCGATGAAGCAGGCGATGGCCGTCGTCGACGGCCGCGCCGACGGCAAGCGTGTCTCCGGACTGGTGCGGGCGTCGCTGCAGGGATGAGGACGCAGGTCGAGCTACCCGACGACGTCGCCGTGGAGCTGGCGGGAAGCCAGGACGCGGTGCTTCGGGCACTGCAGGCGCACCTCGACTGCAAGGTCTTCCTGCGCGGCAACGTGCTCACGTTCGACGGCGAGGAGAGCGAGACGAACGCCGCTGAGCGGGTCGTTCGCGAGCTCTCGGAGCTGATCGCGCGCGGGCATCAGATCGGTCCGGGCACGATCTCGGCTGTGACGGGCGCGCTCGACGCGCACGAGTCGCCGGCTCGCGTGCTCGAGGACATCGTGTGGCGCCATCGTGGCCTGCGGGTCGCACCGAAGACGGTCAACCAGAAGCGCTACGTGGACTCCGTGCGCAACAACACTGTCACCTTCGGTGTCGGTCCGGCGGGAACCGGCAAGACGTTCCTCGCGGTCGCCATGGCCGCGGCGGCGCTCTCGCGCCATGAGGTGAACCGCATCATCCTCACGCGCCCGGCTGTCGAGGCCGGCGAGCGGCTGGGCTTCCTCCCCGGTGACCTGATGGCGAAGGTCGATCCCTACCTGCGCCCCTTGTTCGACGCGCTCCACGACATGCTCGACCCCGAGAAGGTCTCACAGCACATCGAGCGAGGGGTGATCGAGATCGCTCCGCTCGCGTTCATGCGCGGTCGCACGCTGAATGACTCCTTCGTGATCCTCGACGAGGCCCAGAACACGACCCCGGAGCAGATGAAGATGTTCCTCACGCGCCTGGGCTTCGGCTCGCGCATGGTCGTCACGGGAGACATCACCCAGGTCGATCTCCCGCGCGACCAGCGCTCCGGGCTGATCGTCGTCGGTGACGTGCTCGACGCGGTCGAGGGGATCGAGTTCGTGCGCTTCGGTGGAGAGGACGTCGTGCGCCACAAGCTCGTGCAGCGGATCGTCGAGGCCTACGACGTGCACGCCCAGCGGGAGGCACCCGAGCTCCGCTCAGCCGACCGCCGCGCGTGAGCGCCTGCATGCTGGAGGTCGAGATCCTCGTCGGTGAGCAGGACGCGGCGAGCGGGCGGGTCCCGCCACCGGAGGAGGTTCGCCGGTTGTGCGCCCTCGCGACCGGCTCGGGTGGAATCGGCGACGGCCACCTCGCGATCGAGTTCGTCGACGAGCGGCGCATCGCCGAGCTAAACGCCCGCCACAGACAGCGCCGGGGACCGACCGACGTTCTCTCCTTCCCGGTCGATGAAAAGGGGCCTGGGCGGGGGGCGCGTGAGCTCGGTGACGTGGTGATCTGCCTGAAGCACACGGTTGACGTCGCTGAGGCGATCGTGCATGGCGTGCTCCATCTGATCGGCATGGATCACGAGACCGACGACGGCGAGATGCTGATCGTGCAGCGCGAGCTGCTCGCGCGGGGGCCGGCTTGACGCACAGCGGCTTCGTCGCGTTTGCCGGGAGGCCGAACGTAGGCAAGTCGACGCTGGTCAACGCCATTGTTGGAGACAAGGTCGCGATCGTCTCAGATCGCCCGCAGACGACGCGACGGGCGATTCGGGGGGTGCGCTCGGACGGCGATTGCCAGCTCGTGCTGGTCGACCTGCCCGGCGTGCAGCGCCCGCGCGATGAGCTCACGACGCGGATGGCTGCTCGCGTGCAGCAGGAGCTGGCCGATGCGGATGTCGCCTTGCTGGTGCTCAACGGCGAGCAGGGCGTCGGACCGGGCGACCGCTACATCGCGGCGACGCTCGCGGGCGCAGACGTTCCCGTGACAATCGCGCTGAACAAGGTCGACAGGCTCTCGCGCGGGGCGACGGCGGCGGCGCTCGAGGAAGCCGCCGCACTCGACGTCGCCGAGGAGCTGTTCCCGATCTCGGCGCGCGACGGCAGCGGCGTTGCGGCGCTGGTCGAGCATCTCTCGGGGTGTATGCCCGAAGGGGCGTTCATGTTCGGCGAGCAGGCGACTTCCGACCAGCCCGAGGCCGTCCTGTTGGCGGAGCTCGTGCGCGAGGCCGTGATCAAGCGCACCTTTCAGGAGATCCCGCACGCCGTCGAGGTCGTCGTCGAAGAGATCGAGCAGCCCCGTCCCGGGCTGACCCGGGTGCGGGCGCTGATCTGGGTCGAAAGCGCCTCGCAGAAGGGCATCCTGATCGGTGCGCACGGGCGCATGATCAAGGCGATCGGCTCGGCCGCTCGGCGCGAACTGCAGCGAGTGCTCGGCGAGCAGGTGCATCTCGACCTGTCCGTTCGCATCCGTCGCGACTGGCGTGGCGACGAGGGCCTGCTCGACCGCTTGGGGATAACCTAGGGGCCGAGGCTCGCGCGTTCTCGAGTCGTCCCGATAGGCATATGCGGTCGAGTTGGCAAAAGTTCTACTCGGTCTGATTCATGGCATGATTGGAATGCAGACCGACGCCAATTCGAGTACCTTTCCCTAGACGCCAGTTTGACTAGGAAGGGCGAGAATGTCGGCCAAGCATGCGGTATTGGGGCTCGTTATCGAGCGCCCTGGGTACGGGTATCAACTCGCCCAGCGCCTCGATGAGCGTTTCAGCTCGTCCGGCTTCGCGCCATCCGGCGTGTACTCCGCGCTCGACCAGCTGAGCCGAGACGAGCTGGTCCGCAGCGCGGGCGAGCTCGGACCGGGCCCGGCGCGCCGGGCTGCGCCGCGCACGATCTACGAGGCCACGGAGGAGGGGGTTGACCACTTCGAGACGTGGATGCTCGATCCGTCGCCGATGCCGCCGCTGCGCGATGAGCTGCACATGAAGATCGCCCTGTGCCGCCCGCGCAACGTACCCCGCCTGATCGAGATGATCAGTGGCCAGGAACTGGTCTGCCTGGGTCGGCTGCGCGACCTGAAGAGCATCACCGAAGAAGTCCCGGGACCCGCACACGACTGGTCGAGGTTGATGGGTGTGCTCGCCTCCGAGGCGGAGATTGCGTTCTGGGACGCGCGGATCGAGTGGCTGCAGAGTGCCCGCGAGCTGCTCGAACAGCTGCGCGAGGAGCATGAGCCCTCAGCACCCGGCGGGGTTGCGGAAGGCTCCTTGGGCCAGGTGGACCGGCTACGGAGAATCTGATGACCGACGCGCTGCTCTCGCTGGACTCGGTCAGCAAGAGCTACTGGCGCGGGTCCTCGGAGGTGCGCGTGCTCTCGAACGCCTGCCTGGATCTTCATGCCGGCGAGTTCATGGGTGTCTGGGGGCGTCGTGGCGCCGGCAAGACGACACTGCTGAGGATCGCCGCCGGGCTGGAGACACCGGACCGGGGGACGGTGCGCTTCGACGGGGAGGATCTGTCCTCGCTCTCCGAACAGGGGCATGCACGACTGCGACGCGGGGAGGTCGGCTGGGTGCGGCGCTCGGGACCGCGCAGCGAGCTCTGCATCCTCGACTATGTGGCGCTGCCGCTGCTGATCGATCACGCTCAGCGTGAGGCGAACCGGCGTGCCGAGCGCGCTCTGCAGCGCGTGGGTATGGCTCAGTGCGCCAGGCAGCATTGGGAGAGCCTCTCCGACGGTGAGCGGGCGCTGGTGGCGATCGCGCACGGCGTTGCTCGCAAACCGCGCTTGCTGCTGATCGACGATCCAACGGCCAACCTCGGTGTACGCGAGCGCGAGGAGATCCTGCACCTGCTTCGCGCGCTCGTCGAGGAGACGAAGCTGGCCGTACTGATGACCGTGCCCGACATGCCAACGGCGTTGCGCTCGCACCAGCTACGCGCTCTCAGCGGTGGGCGCTTGCTAACGCCTCCTCCCGACGCGTCCGACGGCGAGGACAACGTGGTCGACTTTCCCGGCGTTCAGCGCTCCGCCTAGATGTACGTTTCAGCAGCCTCAGACGAGGCTACCGAGCCGGTCGGATCGGGTGGCTAGTGCTCGAGCTACGCGAGTTGGTGAAGCACTTCCCGGTCCCCGCGGGGACTCCGGTCCGAGCAGTCGACGGGGTTTCGCTCAATGTGGCCGGTGGAGAGTTCGTCGCGCTCTACGGCCCGAGCGGCTCCGGTAAGACGACGCTGCTGATGCTGATCGCCGCACTGCTGCGGCCGGACGCCGGATCCGTCCTGCTTGACGGGCGCGACATCTCCAGCCTCCCCGATCCCGAGGCAGCGCGATATCGCCTGCACGATCTCGGCTTCGTCAGGCAGACGCTAAACCTGATGCCTGGTGCAACCGCACTCGACAACGCGGCACTGAAGCTGATGGGCACCGATATCGGCGCTCGTGAGGCGCGCCGGCGTATCGTGCCGCTGCTCGAGCGGCTCGGTCTAGGCGAGCGGAGATCGCACCGCGCCGAGCAGCTCTCGATGGGCGAGCGTCAGCGGGTGATGATCGCTCGTGCGCTCTCAACAGAGCCGAAGTTGCTCCTTGCCGACGAGCCGACGGGAAGTCTCGACAGCACACGGGGCAGGGAGGTGCTCGAGTTGCTCGCACAGAGCTGTCGCGAGCGGAGAGTGTCGGTCGTGCTCGTCACGCACGATCCCCAAGCAGCGTCGTTCGCCGACCGTGTGTTCGCACTGCGCGACGGCAGGCTCGTCGAGCGTGAATCTGATCGAACGGGCGCCGTCTTGAAGGTCGGCTGATCAGGACGCTCCGGGGGCTGGGGGGATGAAGCTCTCGAGCATCGTGCGTCTCTATCGCGTTCGCCTGCGGGCGCGCCTGACACAGGAACTCTTCGCTGTGCTCGGGATCGCGATTGGCGTAGCGCTGCTGTTCGCCTCACAGGTCGCCAACACAAGCCTTGACGGGTCCGTTCAGCGCCTGAGCGCGGGCATCGTCGGTGACATGCGTTTTCAGATCGCTGGGCGCGACGCCCGTGGTTTCGACGCGGCATTGCTGTCGCAGGTGTCCCGGCTGCCACACGTGCAGGCCATAGTGCCGGTGATCGAGCAGAACGCGAACCTCGTGGGCGGTGGCGGGGAACGCTCCGTAGACATGATCGGCACCGATCCCCATCTGGCTCACTTGGGAGGCAGCATCGCCCAACACCTGGGCTCTGTACCGCCGAGGGGCGCTCGTGTCTTTGCCGTGCCGCCCGCGATCGCACAGGACATCGGCGTCTTCTCGGCACGACCGGTCACCGTACAGATCGGCTCCAGTTCAGCGACAGCATTGTTGGTCCCACAGTTGCTCGCGCGTGGGACGGGCTCGTTGGGGGAGAGCCCGGTCGCGCTGGCGCCGCTTGACTTGGTGCAGAGGCTCGCCGGCCTGCCCAATCGGCTCACAAGCATCTACGTGCGTTCCGCGCCACGGTTCGACCGGTTGGTCAAAGCTGAGCTGGAGCGTCTCGCCGGCGGGCGCTTGAACGTCCGCTCGGCTGACATCACGACAAGGTTGTTCCGGAGAGCTGCTGGACCTGTCGACCAATCGACGGGGCTGTTCTCGGCGCTGAGCGCGCTCGTCGGCTTTCTGTTCGCATTCAACGCGCTAATGCTCACCGTGCCGCAGCGCAGGAGTCTAATCGAAGACCTGCGCCTCGACGGCTACACGCGCAGCATGATCGTGCAGGTGCTGGCGCTCGACGCCCTCGTGCTCGGTGTGGTCGCATCCGTCCTCGGCTTGCTGCTCGGCGACGTGCTGTCTGTCGCGGTGTTCAGCGCTAACCCGGGCTACCTCTCATTTGCGTTCCCGATCGGCGAGCAAAGGATCGTCACCTGGCAGAGCGTGACATTCGCCGTCCTCAGCGGGATGCTTGCCGCCGGTGCAGGCGTGCTTACGCCACTGCGCGCCGAGATCGCCGAACGTCGGGCAGGGCTCTTACAGTTGCGCGCTCGCCAGTCCCGCCCCCAGTCGTGGTGGCTACTTCCAACTGCGGGCGCCTGCCTCGCGGGAACCACGTTCATCCTGGTAGCCGAGCCACAAGCGGCGATTGTTGGCGTCGTGAGCCTCACACTCGCGCTGCTTCTGTGCCTTCCCGCACTCCTGGATCTCGTGATCCGCGCGAGCGGGCGCCTGCAGACCCTGCTCTCCGGCGCGGCGTCCTATCTCGCTGTGATCGAGTTGCGATCGCGTTCGAACCGCCCTCGGTCGCTGGCGATAGCAGCGACCGGTGCGATCGCCGTGTTTGGAAGTGTCTCGATCCAAGGCGCACGCGACAGCCTCCAGCGCGGACTTGACGCATCGGCGCGCGCGATCGACTCTGGCGCGGACATCTGGGTGACGCCGGCCGGGACGGCCAACTCGCTCGCCACCATGCCATTCGTCGATCGAGTCAGTGCTTCGCTTGCTCAGCTTCCCGGCGTTCGCGAAGTGCGGCTCTATCGCAGCAGCTTCCTCGATTGGGGCAGTCGTCGTATCTGGGTATTGGCGCCGCCACGCACGGACTCCCATCCGATTGCGGCGAGCCAGCTCTTGCACGACGGCGACCTCCCGAGCGCGACGGCTCGACTGAGAGGTCACGGATGGGTCGTCGTCTCCCAGGCAATCGCCTCAGAACATCATCTCCACACCGGTGGAACGTTCACGCTGCCGAGCACAGAGCCGACAAGTTTGCGTGTCGCAGCCCTCAGCACGAACATGGGATGGCCGCCCGGGGCGATTGTGCTGAACGCAGACGACTACGCCAGGGCTTGGGCGAGCGAGCAGCCAAGTGCCCTCCAGGTCGAGCTTGCACCAGGCGCCTCGGCGGTCGCCGTCGGCCGCGAGGTGAAGCAGGCGGTTGGCACAGGCTCGGCGCTACGCGTGGAAACGCTTGCCGAACGCGTACGTCTGCACTACGGCACGGCTTCGCAGGGGCTCTCGCGCCTGACGCAGATCCGGACCCTAGTGTTGATCGCAGCGGTGCTCGCGATGGCGGCTGCGATGGGCGCGATGATCTGGCAGCGCAGGGTACGACTCGCGGACATGAAGGTCGATGGCTTCAGTCGACTTGTCCTTTGGCGCTCGCTGGTCTGGGAGAGCGCGATCTTGCTTGGTCTGGGCTGTGCCGTGGGGGCGGCGTTTGGGGCCTACGGTCAAGTCCTGCTCAGTCGCGCGCTCTCCGTTGTCACCGGGTTTCCTGTGATCGAATCCTCACCGCTTGCGCCCGCCGCGAGCAGCTTCCTCCTGATTACGGCCGTGGCGGTTGGAATGGTTGCCGTACCCGGCTACGTGGCCGCGCGTGTCCGTCCGGCGGTCGGTTTGCCCGAGTAGTCCCCCGTTGCGATGAAGACGACCGATCCGACACCTAGCATCCGGGAAAGTTCCGATGCATGGATAGATGCCCGACCCGCTACCACTCTCTCCGCGGCAGGTCTGGGCCCTTGTGGCAGCCGTTGTCCGGGAGCTGCGCTGGGGCCTTAGGGCCGTGGCGCGCGAGATCCAAATTCTGCGATCGCGTGCGTCGGCGATCCCCGATCCCCGGCTCCGCGAGGACGCGCTGAGTTCGATCGAACAGAAGCGCGGCCACGCGGACGGAGCGGCGTTGTTCTGGATCCTGCCGCGTCAGCGGAACATGAACCTGCTGCGCGTGCTCGTGACCTACCAGGTCATCTGGGATTTCCTCGATTGTGTAAACGAGCGTGGCGCGCATGTGGGGACGGCTAACGGTCGTCAGCTTCACAAGGCGCTGATCGAGGCACTCGATCCGAGCGCTCCGATTTCCGACTACTACCTCCATCATCCGTGGCGAGACGATGGAGGCTACCTTCGCACGCTTGTGGAAACGTGTCGCGAGGCGTGCGCCACGCTGCCTGCTTACGGACGGGTGAGGCCGCTCGTGGTCCGCGAAGCCCGGCGAGCCCAAGTCCTCGCGCTCAATCACGACACCGATCCATCTGGCCGCGACATGGCGATCAGGCAGTGGGCCGGTGGCGAGTTTTCCGAGGGGCAGGCGGTCAGCTGGTTTGAGCTCGGCAGCGCGGCAAGCGCTTCGCTGACAGTGCATGCGTTCCTCGCGCTGGCAGCCCAGCCCATCTGCTCCGAGGCGGAGCTCAGGCGTACTTGCGACGCTTATTTTCCCTGGATATCAGGCACGGCGACGATGCTCGACAGTTTTGTGGATCAGGCCGAAGACGAGCTCAACGGAGACCACCGCTATGTGGCGCATTACGCGAACGGAGCAATAGCCGGACAACGAATGCGCCGGCTGGTGACGCGCTCGGCACGAGAGGCGCGCAGGCTGAAGGGCGGCCATCGCCACGCTGTGATCACGGCGTGCATGGTCGCGCTGTACCTCTCGAAGGAGAGCGCGAATGCCCCAGAGCTACGCGAGAGCACTGCCAGCTTCGTTCAGGCCGGCGGATCTCTGACGCGTTTGCTGCTGCCGATCATGCGGATCTGGCGAATCGCTCTTGCGCAAAGAGCGTGAAGCAATGTGTCGGCATTCCCGGAGTTTCCGCATATTGCGAGCACTAGTCAGAACTGAATATTCAGGAAAGCCTTAGCGCGCGTGCAGAGAATCGGCATCATTCGGCCAACGCGATGATGGATGAGAACGGAACCCAAGTCTTGCCGGCCAGGAGAGAGAAGCCGCGCCGTCCGCGGCGCGCGAAGGCGGGTGCTTCGGGGACCGCATCCAAAGCCGCGTCGTCTCGCCAGTGGCAGCGAGCCGGACGCCCCTCGCGGCGTTCGGCTCGCACCGATGGCGAGCCCGGCGGCGACGCCGTACTGATTGAGCTGTCCAAGTCGCAGGTCGACCAAGTCGTTCGCAGCGCCGGCCAGGGTGGGACGTTGTCGGTGCTGCTCTCGGCGGTCAAGGATCCGCAGTGGCCGCTGTCGCTCGACTCGGAGGAGTGGTCCTACCCGGCCCAGCTGGACGATCGTCGCCTATCTCGCTCGCTGCTGTCCGGCCTCTTGGTGCTGTCCTGCTTTCCCGCCGACGGCGGGTATCTCGGGATCGCCGAACTGGCACGGATGCTCGACATGAACACGAGCACCACCCATCGATATGTCACGACGCTTTTGGCGGTCGGGCTGCTGGAGCGAAATCCCGGCACCCGAAAGTACCGTCTCATCGCGCAGTAGCTGGGGCGATCTGCCCACCCAACCGCGGCGTGAGGGCCGCGGCTGCCCGCGCCCGCGGTCAGGCTCGCTCAGAGCTTGCGCCGCAGCTGCTCGGCGATCTGCCGGACGCCGGCCAGATCGACCTCGTCGCTGAACTGGAACGGCACGCCGGCGACGTCGAACCCGCGCCGTCGCAGACGGGCGAGCTGGTTGTGCTGAGCGCGCGCCCGCTCGGAAACGGCATGGGCGGCAGCCGCGGCTGCCTGCACCGTTGCGACACCGTCGCCGGCTGTGCCTGCCGCCGGACGCGAAGCCCGCGGCTGCACTTGGCGTGATCGCTTGGCCGGGGCCGTCGCGCCGCGTGGCTGTCGTGCCCTGTCGGCCCGCGCGGTGAGCGATGAGAGCTGCTCGAGCTCGCCTGCATCGAAGCGCTGAGGCAGCGTGCCGTTGACGATCACCGCGCGCAGCTCTCGGCCGAGCTGCTCGCCGAGTCGTCGCTGCAGCTCGAGTGTCTCGGTGACGGCCAGCTCGCTGGCATGCGCGACGGCGATGTAGTCCGAGCGCTCGGGGTCCTGCAGCAGCTTCTGCAGCCGCTCCGCCTGCCCGGCGATCGGCCCGACGCGCGCGATCGCGCCGAACGTGCGCGGCGAGTCGAGCATGCCGAGCGCGTGTCCGGTGGCGGGGGCGTCGAGCACGACCATGTCGTAGCCCCGCCCGCGCCCTTTCCAGCGCTTGCCCTGCGTCAGCTCCCAGATCTTGACCATGCTGACGAGCTCTTTTGCCCCCGGAGCGGCAGCGGCGAAGTACTGAAAGGTGCTGCTTGAGGCGAGCACGCGCCCGGAGACGCGTCCGCCGAGCGATTGCAGCCATTCCATCAGCGCCCGGTCGGGGTCGATCGAAAGGCTCCACAGCCCCTTCTGCAGCTCCGTCTCCTCGCCCGGCTCGGCCTCGCCGACGCCGAACAGTGCTCGCAGCCGGCTCTGCTCACCCACCTCGGCCACGATCGTGCGCAGGCCACGCTCTGCGGCCAGCAATCCGAGCGCGGCGGCGAGCGTGCTCTTGCCGACGCCGCCCTTCCCGCTGACGACGAGCAGTTCGCGGTCGAAGATGGAGCTCATACGGCTCCAGTGTGTCTGAAATCGGCGGGATGCACGCCCGAGCGCCGACGCGGGATGCTCGACCTACAATCGTGCGGATGAATCCAGCGCTGCCAGGGGACGCGATCGACGAGCAACTCGTCTATGACGAGCGCGGCCTCGTGCCCTGTGTGGTGCAGGACTGGAACAGCGGCGAGGTGCTGATGCTCGCGTACATGAACGAGACGGCGCTGGCGCGCACGCGGGAGACCGGCGAGCTGCACCTGTACAGCCGCTCGCGCGAGGAGCTGTGGCACAAGGGTGCGACGAGCGGGAACGTGCAGCTCGTCAGGGCCTTGCGCGCCGATTGCGACGGCGACACGGTGCTTGCGCTCGTCGAGCCCGTCGGTCCGGCCTGTCACACGGGCGAGCGCACGTGCTTTCACCGTGGAGAGCTGACGCCTGCGCCGAGTGAGGTGCTGCCCGGGCTGGAGCGCACGATCGGCGAGCGCGCCGGCAGTCGTCCGGCCGGCTCCTACACGGTCGAGTTGCTCGAGGACCCGCAACTGGTCGGTGCGAAGGTGATGGAGGAGGCCGAGGAGGTCGCGCGCGCCGCGCGTGAGGAGTCCGACGAGCGCGTCGACGAAGAGGCGGCCGATGTCATCTACCACCTGCTCGTGCTGATGCACGGCAGGGGGCGCTCGCTTGCCGACGCCGAGCGGGTGCTCGATGAGCGTCGCCGCTGAGGCGCTGACAGATGCGCCGCGTGTGGCGCCGAGCCTCGCCGAGGCCCGCGCCCTATCCGAGCGCCACAACCTGATCCCGCTGCGCCACAGCTTCATCGACGACTGCGAGACGCCGGTCTCCGCATTTCTGAAGCTGCGCGAGCTGGCGCCCGGTGAGCCAGCCTTCCTGCTGGAGTCGGCTGAGCAGGGACAGCGCGTCGGGCGCTACTCGTTCATCGGCATCCGCCCGCGCACGGTGCTGCGCTGGTCGCTTGGCGATGCGGGCGATCCATACGCGCTGGCGGCGGATGCGGTTGCCGGGTTCGACCAGGCGCCGCCCGGGGAGGAGGCCCCGCCGTTCACAGGCGGTGCCGTCGGCTTCTTCGGTTACGACCTGGTGCGCACGGTCGAGCCGCTGGGTGAGCCCAACCCGGACGCCCTGGGGCTGCCGGATATGGCGCTGATGCTGACCGACCTGCTGGTCGTGTTCGATCACCTCAAGCACACGATCACGATCCTCGCCAACGCCGACGTGCAGGCCGAGCCCGACATCGAGCGGGCCTACAGCGCTGCGGTGCGCGCGATCGCAGAAGTCCGCGCGCAGCTGACCGGACGCGTTCCGCGTCCGGAGCGCCCCGAGGGGAGTCGTCCGCACCCCGAGTTCCACTCGAACATGTCGCGCGAGCGCTTCGAAGCGATCGTCGCGCGGATCGTCGAGTACATATATGCCGGGGACGCATTCCAAGTCGTCCCCTCCCAACGCTGGTCGGCCCCGGTGCCGGTCGAGGCGTTTTCGATCTACCGCGGCCTGCGCGCCGTCAATCCGAGCCCGTACATGTACTACCTGGACTTCGGCGACTTCCAGGTGGCCGGCGCGAGCCCCGAGCCGCTGCTCACGGTCAACGGACGGCATGTCAGCACGCGCCCGATCGCGGGTACGCGCCATCGCGGCGCAACGCCCGAGGAGGATCGGCGGATCTCGGCAGAACTGCTCGCCGACGAGAAGGAGCGAGCCGAGCACGTGATGCTCGTGGATCTCGGGCGCAACGACCTCGGCCGTGTCTGCGAGTACGGCACGGTCGTCGTCGACAGGCTGATGGAGGTCGAGTCCTACAGCCACGTGATGCACATCGTCTCCGAGGTCTCGGGGACGCTGCGCAAGGACGTCGGCGCGATGGACGCGCTGCGCTCGGTGCTGCCCGCCGGGACCCTGTCGGGTGCGCCGAAGGTACGCGCCATGCAGATCATCGACGAGCTCGAGCCGATCAAGCGGGGCGGTTACGGCGGCGCGATCGGCTACCTCAGCTACGGCGGCGACCTCGACACGGCGATTCACATCCGCACGGTCGTCGTCAAGGACGGCGTCGCCCACGTGCAGGCCGGCGGTGGCACGGTCGCCGATGCGAAGCCTGAGTACGAGTACGAGGAGTCCGTCGCGAAGTCGACCGCCGCCAAACGAGCGATAGAGCTCGCCTGCGACCAACCCGACTGGCCATGAGCACGCATGGCGGCGCCGGATCGGCGTCCTCACTCGCCCGTGTACCGAAGCCGGGAGACACTCGCTTCGCTCGCATCCCCGTTTCGGCCAGCACACTTCGTTCGCTGCGTCCTTGTCCGGCTTGCCCTGCGTGCCCATGGAGGCGTGCATTGTGAGGGTCCTCGTCCTCGACAACTACGACTCGTTCACGTACAACCTCGTCCAGTACCTGGGCGAGCTCGGTGCGGACGTCGACACGGTGCGCAACGACCGCGCGACGGTCGACGAGTTGCTGGCGGCGTCATACGACCGCTGCGTCGTCTCTCCCGGGCCATGCACGCCGGACGAGGCGGGGATCACGCTCGAGCTCGTGCGCCGGATGCCCGAGTCGGGAGTGCCGACGCTCGGCGTCTGCCTCGGTCATCAGGCGCTCGCGCAGGCGTTCGGCGGTCGCGTGCGCCTGCACGACCCGGTGCACGGCAAGGCGACGACGATCGAGCACGACGGCCGCACGATCTTCGCCGGCGTCAGCTCGCCGCTCACCGTCGGGCGATACCACTCGCTCGTCGTCGATCCGCAGCTGCCCGATTGCCTGGAAGAATCGGCGCATGGGGGCGAGGTGGTGATGGGGGTCCGTCACCGCGAGCTGCCGGCCGAGGGAGTGCAGTTCCATCCCGAGTCGGTGCTCACGGCCGAGGGCAAGACGCTGCTGGCCAACTTCCTCGGCGAGCGCTGATGCCCAACCCGATCCTCACACGCGCGATCGACGCGCTCGCCTCGCGCAGGGACCTGAGCGCGGATCAGACCTCGGAGGTGCTCGCCGAGATCATGCACGGCGAGGCCTCGGAGACGCAGATCGGCGCGTTCCTGATCGCGCTGCGCACGAAGGGCGAGACGGTCGAGGAGCTGGCCGGCCTGGCGCGCACGATGCGAGAGCTCGCCGCACACGTGCCGACTTCGCGCGAAGACCTGCTCGACACGGCCGGCACGGGCGGAGGGCGGCGCACCTTCAACGTCTCGACGACCGCTGCTTTGATTGCCGCCGGAGCGGGCTGTGCGGTCGCCAAGCACGGCAACCGCTCGGCCACCAGTTCCTCCGGCTCGGCCGACCTGCTGGAGGCGCTCGGCGCGCGGATCGACCTGGCGCCCGACGGGGTCGCGCGTTGCATCGAGGAGGCCGGCTTCGGCTTCATGTTCGCCCCCGCCCATCACCAGGCCACCCGCTACGTGGTGCCCGTCCGCCGTGAGCTGGCCGTGCGCACGATCTTCAACTTCCTCGGTCCGCTGACGAACCCCGCAGGCGCCAGGCGTCAGGTGATCGGCGTCTCAGACCCCGCCTTCGTGGAGACGATCGCGGGAGCGCTGGCAAGCCTCGGCGTCGACCGTGCGCTGGTCGTGTCCTCCGAGGACGGCCTCGACGAGCTCTCGATCGCAGCCGCCACAAGCGTCGTCGAGGTCAATGGCGATCGGCTGGAGCGCTACACGCTCGCGCCCGGCGACGTCGGCATCGAGCAGGTCTCAGCAGAGGAGTTCGAGCGCGACTGCGCAGGCGGTACGCCCGAGCAGAACGCGAGCGTCACGCGTGCGATCCTCGGTTTCGGCGGCGACGCCGAGGCAGCCACCGAGCCGGCGCATGGCGCCACCGCAGCCGCCGTCGAGCTCGCGCTGATCAACGCCGGCGCGGCGATCTACGCGGCGGGCGCGGTCGCCTCGATCGCCGAGGGCGTCGAGTCGGCGCGCGCGGCGCTCGCCGACGGCGCCGCCGCCGAGGCGCTCGGGCGCTACGTGCGCGCGAGCCACGCCAACGCCTCCAGCGGAGTCGCGCCGTGAGCGCGGCCCCGCCCTCGGTGCTCGCGCGGATCCTGCAGAGCACGCGCGAGCAGCTCGAGCAGCGCAAGCGCGCGCTGCCGCTCGAGCAGCTTCGCCGCAACGCCACGGAGCATCCGGCCGCGCCGCGTGGCTTTCGCACCGCGCTCGCACAGCCCGGGATCTCGGTGATCGCCGAGTTCAAGCGACGCTCTCCCTCGGCCGGCGTGCTGCGCGAGCACGCCGATCTGGCTGAGCTCGTGCGCGCCTATGAGCGGGGCGGCGCGAGCGCGCTGTCGGTGCTCACCGAGGAAGCCAACTTCGCGGGCTCGCTCGATGATCTGCGCGCCGCGCGGGCTCAATGCCCGCTGCCGGCCCTGCGCAAGGATTTCATCGTCGACGAGTACCAGCTGCTCGAGGCCCGGGTCGCCGACGCCGACGCCGTGTTGCTGATCGTCGCCGCGCTCTCCGACCCCGAGTTGTCCGCGCTTCAGGACGAGGCACGCGCCCTCGGCATGGACGTGCTCGTCGAGATCCACGATCGCGACGAGCTCGATCGCGCGCTCGCCATCGGCGCGGAGCTGATCGGCGTGAACAACCGCGACCTACGCGACTTCAGCGTCGATCTGCGACGCACGATGCAGTTGCGCGGCGCGATACCCGACGGCGTCGTGGTCGTGTCGGAGTCCGGGATCGGCTCCGCCGAGCAGTTGCGCGAGCTGGAGCGCGAGGGTGTCGACGCCGTGCTCGTCGGCGAGTCGCTGATGCGCGCCGCCGAGCCTGAGCTGGCGCTGCGCGCGCTGCTCGGCGAGCGCGTTGCGGGCCGCTCCGGGTCGGCCTGAGCCCGCGCAATCGCCGGGCCGCTCTTTAGATCTGCGCTAAGAACCTTTAGACACAGTGGCCCTAGGCTTTATTTCGTCTTCATAGCCGCTCCCGATCATCCACTCAAATGAAGCGCTCGTTCCTGATCCCTTTCATCTCGGCGTTGCTCGGCGGCGCGGTCGTCGTTGCCGTGGTCGCCGCCTTCGGCGGACTCGACGGCTCGGAAAAAACGGTCACGACCGTCCAGGCGGCCCCGATCGCCCCGTCCAACGCCTCGCAGCAGAGCAAAGGCATCACGCCGCATGACATCTACGTCAAAGACGCACCGGGCGTCGCCTTCGTGACTTCGACGATCGTGCAGAAAAGCGAATCGCCGTTCAATCTCTTCGGCGGCGAACAGCAGCGCCAGGGGCAGGCGACGGGCTCGGGCATCGTGATCGACAACAACGGGACCGTGCTGACCAACTACCACGTGGTCGAGAACGCGATCAAGGTCACGGTCAGCCTCGAAAAGGGCAAGACGGTCAACGCGCAGGTCGTCGGCAAGGACCCGTCCAACGATCTCGCCGTGCTGCGCATCCATCCGGACGGCCTGCAGCTGCACCCGCTCACGCTGGGCAGCTCGGCCGGCGTCCAGGTGGGCGATCCCGTGCTTGCGATCGGCAACCCGTTCGACCTCGAACGCACGCTCACGACAGGCGTGATCTCGGCACTGCAGCGTCAGATAACCGCGCCGAACGGGTTCACGATCAACAACGTGCTGCAGACGGACGCGCCGATCAACCCGGGCAACTCGGGCGGACCGCTGCTCGACGATGCGGGACGCGTGATCGGCATCAACTCGCAGATCGAGACCGGCGGATCGGGCGGCGGCAGCGTCGGCATCGGCTTCGCCGTGCCGATCGACACGGCCAAGGCCGAGATCGACCAGCTCGAGAAGGGCGGCACGGTGCGCGGCGCGTACATCGGGCTGACCTCGCTGACGATCGACGGATCGCTGGAGGCGCTCAATCTCCCGGTCAAAAGCGGCGCCCTCGTGCAGAGCGTGCAAAAGGGCACGCCGGCCGAAAAGGCGGGGATTCGCGGCGGCACGGTCAACGGCAGCGTGGAAAACGGCCAGGTCGCGGTCGGCGGCGACATCGTCGTTGCGATCGACGGCAAGGCGGTGAAGAGCTCCGAAGACCTCGCGGCGGACATCTCCGCGAAGAAACCGGGCGACACCGTCACGGTCGGGCTGCTGCGCGGCAACGGCAAAGGCGGCTACGAACACAAGACGGTCAGCGTCAAGCTGGCGAGTCGGCCCAATTCGGTGCCCAACGCGTCCACGCCCGAAGGCTAGGCGGAGCGCTACCGTTGGGGGCGTGAGCGACGCCCCACCACGAGTGAAGATCTGTGGGATCACGAACCTCGCCGACGGCGAGCTTGCGGTCGAGCTGGGTGCTTGGGCGCTCGGGATGATCTTCTACGACGCGAGCCCGCGCCGCTGCGCGACGGCCGAGGCCGAAACGATCGCCTCGGCGCTGCGGCGCAAGGTCGAGCTGTGCGGCGTGTTCGTCAACGCGCCGCTCGAGCAGGTGGTGGCGCAGAGCGAGGCGGTCGGGCTGACGCTGCTGCAGTTCAACGGCGAGGAGGGGCCAGTCTTCTGCGGCGAGGCCGCCCGCCGCACTGGTGCGCGGGTGATCAAGGCCGTGCAGGTGTCGATGGCCGGGGACGTGCGCGATCTCGAGCGCTTCCACGTCGACTTCCACCTGCTCGACGCGCGCGCCAAGGATCCCGGCAGGCTGTCGCTGCGCGGCGGCACCGGCGAAACGTTCGACTGGACGCTCGTGCGCACGCGCCGCTCGAAGGTGCCCTTGATCCTCAGCGGCGGCCTCACCGCGGCGAACGTCGCTGCGGCGATCGCCGCGACCGCGCCGTACGCGGTCGACACGGCGAGCGGCACCGAGTCCGCGCCGGGGCGAAAGGATCCGGACAAGCTGCGCGACTTCTTCGCGGCGGTTGCGAGCACCGAGCAGCCGGCGCCCGCGATGGCCGGCGGTAACGCGTGAGCGAGGTGCAGGAGGGCTCCTCGGTCGAGCACCACTTCGGTCCCTACGGCGGTCAGTTCGTGCCGGAGACGCTGATGCCGGCGCTGGCCGAGCTCGAGCGGGCCTGGACCGAGGCACGCGAGGACGCGAGCTATCAGGCCGAGCTGAAAGCGCTGCTGCGCGACTATGCTGGGCGGCCGAGCCCGCTCTACCGCGCGCGGCGCATCTCAGAGCGCGTGGGTCGCCCGGTGTACCTCAAGCGCGAGGACCTCAACCACACGGGCTCGCACAAGATCAACAACGCGCTCGGTCAGGCGCTGCTCGCCAAGCGAATGGGCAAGCGACGGGTGATCGCCGAGACGGGAGCCGGTCAGCACGGCGTGGCGACGGCGACCGTGTGCGCGCTGCTCGATCTGCAGTGCGTCGTCTACATGGGCGTCGAGGACACTCGTCGCCAGCGCCCCAACGTGCAGCGGATGGAACTGCTCGGCGCGAGCGTGAGGCCGGTCGAGGCGGGGGCGCAGACGCTGAAGGAGGCCACTTCGGCGGCGATCCGCGACTGGGTCACGAACGTGCAGGACACGCACTACGTGATCGGCTCGGCCGTCGGCCCGGCGCCCTATCCGGCGCTCGTTCGCGACCTGCAGCGCGTGATCGGCGACGAGGCGCGCGCGCAGCTGCTCGAGGCCGAGGGCAGGCTGCCCGGACGCGTCGTGGCGTGCGTCGGCGGCGGCTCCAACGCGATCGGCACGTTCGCGGCGTTCATCGACGATCCGCAGGTCGAGCTGATCGGCGTCGAGGCCGCCGGCGAGGGGATCGACACGCCGCGTCACGGGGCGCCGCTGACGGTCGGCGGGCGCGCCGGCATCCTGCACGGCTCACGCTCGGCCGTGATGCAGGACGAGGAGGGCCAGATCGTCGAAGCGCACTCGATCTCCGCGGGTCTGGACTATCCGGGCTCGGGTCCTCAGCACGCGCACCTGCGCGACAGCGGTCGCGCGAGCTATGTCGCGGTGACCGATGCGCAGGCGCTCGATGCGTTCAAGCAGGTTGCGCGGCTGGAGGGCATCATCCCGGCGCTCGAGACGGCCCACGCGCTCGCCTGGGTGCTCGCGCAGGAGGACGGCGAGCTCGACCTCGTCTGCCTCTCCGGTCGCGGCGACAAGGACCTCGCTGAGGTCCTCGGCAGGGCATGAGCACGCAGACCGGTACAGGCGTGCAGCGCACGGGTCTGCAACGCATCGCCGACGCGTTCGCGAATGCGCACGGCAGCGCCGCGCTGATGCCCTACCTGATGGCCGGCTACCCGACGCTCGAGCAGTCGGTGGCGATCGGCGAGGCATGCGTGCGTGCCGGCGCCGACCTGCTGGAGCTCGGCGTCCCCTACAGCGATCCGCTCGCCGACGGACCGGTGATCCACGAGGCGGGAACGCGCGCGCTCGCTGCCGGCGCGAGTGTGAGCGGCGTGCTCGAGGTCGCGCGCGCGCTCGCGCCGAGCGTCCCGGTCGTGCTCATGTGCTACGCCAACATGGTCTTCGCCCCGGGCGTCGAGGCGTTCGTCGAGCGGCTCGCGCGCACGGGCGCGTGCGGGCTGATCGTGCCCGACCTGCCGCTCGAGGAGGCGGGGGAGCTGCGCGAGGCTTGCGAGCGATCGGGTCTCGCGCTCGTGCAGCTGGTGGCGCCCACCACGACGCCAGAGCGCCTACGGGCGATCGGCGAGGCGGCCCGCGGCTTCGTCTATGCGGTGTCGGTAGTCGGCACGACCGGCGAGCGCGACGCGCTGCAGGAGCGCTTCGCCGAGGTCGTCGCGCGGGCGAAGGCGAGCACGGACGTGCCGGTGGCGCTCGGCTTCGGCATCAGCACGCCCGAGCAGGCGCAGCAGGCGGCCGCGGCAGGCGCCGACGGCGTGATCGTCGGCACGCGGCTCGTGCGGGCGGCCGGTGAGGCCGAGGATCCCGCCGGGGCGGTCGGTGCGCTCGTGGCCGAGCTGGCGGGCGGGCTGGCGAAGACCGACCGACCGGCGGCCAGCTAGGATTCGCCCGGCATGGGATTCATCCTCACCGTCACGGCCGGGCTGATCGTGTGGATCGTGCTGTGGGCGCTTGGAGCGAAGGGTTTCGATTCGTTCATGCTCGCCACTGCGATCATCCTCGTCGGCGCATCGCTGAAGATCCTCTCCGGCTACCTCCCGGGCCGTCGCAGCTAGTCCGGCCGGTGTGCGTGCGCTGGCTGTGCCTGGCCGCTCTCGCCGCGACCGCGACCGTGCTCGCCGGGTGTGGAGGCGTGGGCGTCTCCGGTGCAAACGAAGCGACGGGCAACCTGCTGGCCGTCTACTCGAGCCTGCCGTTGCAGGGCCCCGCGGCCGCGAGCTCGGCTGAAATCGTCGACGGCGAGCGGCTGGCCCTCGCGCAGGCCGGCGGCCACGTCGGCAAGTTCAAGGTCGGCTACGTCTCGCTCGACGACGCCAATCCGCAGAGCGGCAAGCTCGACCCGGAAGCTACCTCGACCAACGCCAAGACGGCCGCGCAGGACACGAGCACGATCGCCTATCTCGGCGAGCTCGGCTCTCCCGCGACGGCCGTCTCGCTGCCGCTGATCAACGCCGCCGGAATCCTGCAGGTGAGCCCGAGCAGCCCGTACGTCGGGCTCACCTCCTCGCTCGACGCCGGGCAGGACGAGCCGGAGCGCTTCTACCCGAGCGGCAAACGCAGCTTCGGGCGCCTGCAGACTGGCGACCCGGGCCAGGCGGATGCCCAGCTGCAGCTGATGCGGACCCTCGGCGTGCGCAAGCTGTACGTGCTCGACGACCAGGACCCGTTCGCCTTGCCGCTCGCCGAAATCGTCTCGGCGCAAGCCCAGCGCGCCGGCATCGCGCTCGCGGCTCACGACAGCATCCTCACGACGGCGCCGACACAGGCCGCCTACGCGGGCGAGGCCGAAAAGATCGCGCGCGCCAAGCCCGACGCCGTGTTCTTCGCCGGCGGCACGCAGACGGGCACGGCCGCACTGTGGCGGGCGCTGCACCGCGCCGAGCCGAAGCTGCTGCTGCTCGGCACGAGCGCGCTCGAGGAACCGGCGTTCACGGGGGCGATCGGGGCGGCCGGCTCGCAGACCTACCTGACGACGCCGATCCTGCCGCTCGCCGACTACCCGCCGCCGGCAGCCCGCGTGCTCGCCGACTACCGGCGCCGGTTCGGCGGTCGGCCGGGCCCCTACGCGCTGTACGGCTACGAGACGATGAGCGTCGTGCTCGACGCGATCCGCCGCGCCGCCGACCGCGGCAACGATCGACAGACGGTGATCGACCGCTTCTTCCAGACGAAGGATCGCCACTCGGTGCTCGGCACCTACTCGGTGCTGGCGAGCGGCGAAACGACGCTCTCGCGCTATGGCGTGGACCGCGTCAGCGATGGGCGCGCTGTGTTCTACCGCGCCTTCGACGTCCACTGAGCCTCGACGTCATCGAGCCTCGACATGCGCTGAACCGCGGCGTGCGCCGGCCCCCGACGCCCGTCGCTGGTCTCGGCGCCGCCGGCCGGCGGCCGTCCCTCAGCCGCTGCCCTGCAGCCCCAGTACGAGGCGGAAGCGTTCGATCCCGCCGCCGAGGCTCCTGCCGCCGCCCGACAGCGTGCCGAGCGATCGCAGGTAGGGCACGAGCGGGGCGATCGTCGGGTCTTCGCTGAGGCCGACCCCTTCGAGCAGGCCGAGCAGCGTCGGGAATTCGACGAGCACGCTCGGTTTGATCCCCTCGCCGAGGGCGGCCGACGCACTGCTGTAGGAGGTCGCGCCTGACAGAGTGCCCGATGACGAGTTGAGCGCCGCTTCGACGGACTGTTCGCCGAGCCCGATCACGAACTTCGCGTTGCCGGCGGAATCGCGGCCATTGGCGATGTCGAGCTCGACGGGCAGCCCACTCAGATGCACGGCCACAGCGGCATCGGTGCCGGCGATCGAAGTGCGCTGCACCGAGCCGCCGCCCCGGCGCAGCATCGCTCCGAGCTTGGCGACGGCGGCCCGCGAGCGCGCGGGGTTCTTCGATTCGATCACGACGCCGCCCCTCAGTTCGAGCAGTCCGGTGCCCGAGGCGAACAGGCCGGCCGAGCCCATCCAGCCGGCGAAGTCGCGCTTGGTCTCGGCGGTGTTCGCCCCGAGCACGGTCAGCGGCTTGAGCAGCCCTTCCACGATGCCGGGCACGCTCAGCCCGGCGCTCGGCGCCGAGTTGCTCGAGCCGGTCAGCAGGCTGCCGAGCGAGCTGAGCCCCTGTAGCGCGTGCGCGTTCGCGCTGAGCGTGGCGCCGAGGTCGCCGAGGCCGACGGCGAGCCACGATTCGCTCGGGAGTTCGCCGAGCGCGCGCGAGGCGTCGGGACTCGCGGCGAGCAGGCTGCCCGAGCCGGTGCCGGCGGAACCGTCGGGCGCGACGGCGTCGGCATCGAGGGCGAAGGAGCTGCTCGTGGGCACCAAGGAGACGTTCAGCAGGCGCTGGCCGGCGAGCAGCGCGAGCGCAGAGGCGGTGCCCTGGGGTCCCGACTTGCTCGCGCCTTCGCTGACGGCGCCGGGATTGGCGTACAGGTGCGCGAGCGCGCCGCCCGGGGCGACGGCCTGCAGCTTGGAGTAGCCGGGGGAGTGGGCGAGCGAGAGGCCGCCACCGGCGGTCGTGTCGATCACCGAGCGCAGCGCCGGCTCGGTGCCGATCACGACCAGGCGGGCGACGACGGCGAAGGCGACGCCGCTGCCGAGCTGGTAGGAGGTGCCGCGGTAGCTGCTCGTGTGGGCGCCGGCGCGCTTGGCGAGCGTCTGCACGAACGAGCGCGCCTTCGCCGCGTCGCGTGTGTCGAGCACGATCGCGCCTTCGGCCGCGTGGGCGGCGAACGGAAATGAGCCGCCGCTCGTGGAGCTGCCGAGCAGGCCCTGCTGCACGAGCGTCAGCAGCCGCGAGATGGCCGCTTCGCTCGAGCCGCCGCCGGAGCTGACGAACACGCCGGCGCGCGTGCCCAGCCAGGGGGCGACGTCGCGCTTGTAGTCGAGCGAGGACGAGCCGGGGGTCTGCAGCGCGCCGAGTAGCCGCAGGTAGGGGTTGGCCTGGTGGCTCAGCGCGCGTCCGGCCGCGCCGGCCGCCTTCTGCAGCGATCCTTCCGGCCGCACGACCGCACCCGCGTACAGCGCGGCCGATGCCGGCACGGCACTTGCCGGGTCGACCGAGGTGCCCGTCGGACTCGAGCCGCAGCCGCCGGCGGCGAGCGCGGCTGCGGCGAGCGGGGCGAGCAGGGGCAGCAGCCTGAGCCTCGGAGCCATCGCGGGCGATCGTAGCGGCTGGCGTGGGCGGCGAGCTCCGCTTGCCGGACGGCATGTGCCGCGCGACATGCACCCGGCGTTCGCCCCCGCGCGGAGAAACGTGACGGCGCCTGGCAGGGAGCGCGAGGACGCGTTGCTGCAAGCGCGCTCCCAGCGAGTCGGTCTGCACCGCTGCTTGCAGATTCGGCGTATTCCTCAGCGTGAGGGCCCCACGCCCGGAAAGCCACGCTGAGCAGGGCTTTTCCCAGATTCGACGGCTTGCGGGCGGCATGGTGGGAGAAAATGTGCAATTAGGGTTGCGTTGTGGGAGGAAGTGGGGTATGTTCGCCCGCAGCGAGCCGGGGTGGAGGGGCTCCTCCCACTCCTCCACCTCGGCTCGGTAATCAATTTTGGAGTCCTCCAAGTGGTCCCCTTTCGTGGCACGTTCGACCATACGCTCGACGCAAAGAACCGCCTCACAGTGCCGGCGCGCTATCGAGCGGCGCTCGCCGAGGGGGTAGTGCTCGCGATGCCCGTCGACCTGAAGCCGTGCGTCGGCGTGTGGCACCCGGAGGAGTACGAGCGCTACAGCAAGCGCGCGCTGGCGGAGCTGCCGCCGCTGTCGCCGCGCCTGAGCGAGCTCGAGCGCTTCTTCTACGGAAGCTCGCAGGACGCCGATCTGGACGCGGCCGGCCGCATCATGGTGCCGGGCTTCCTCGGCGAGCACGCCCGCCTGCAGAAGGAGGTCGTCGTGGTGGGCGCCGGCGACCGCCTGGAGTTGTGGAGCAAGGACGCCTGGAACGAGCATCGACCGGCGCTGCTGAGCGGCGTCGCCGAGATCACGGCACATGTCGACGACACTGCTTGAGATGAGACGATCCCAGCGACGCCCCCAGCGCGGGCGGCCGTCGAGCGCTGCCCGCGCCGGAGCGCGCGAGGCCTCGCGCCGCGACGCCCCGACCGGCGCGCGCGGCCACGTCCCGGTGCTGGCCGACGAGCTGCTCGAGCTGCTCGACCCCCAGCCGGGCCAGACGGCGATCGACTGCACGTTCGGCGACGGCGGGCATGCGCGGCTCGTGGCCGAGCGACTCGGGGCGGCGGGCACGCTGATCGCGATCGACCGCGACCCGCTCGCCGAAGAGCGCTTCGCGCAGCTCGCGCAAGACGTCGAGTGCACGGTGCGCTTCATTCGCGCCGGCTACGCCGAAGCGCTCGAGCTGCTCGCCCGCGAAGGGGTGCGCGCCGACGCGGCGTATTTCGACCTGGGTATGTCTTCGATGCAGGTCGACGCTCGCGAGCGCGGGTTCTCCTATTCGTATGAGGCCCCGCTCGACATGCGGATGGATCCGGCGCAGGAGCTGAGCGCGCGGGAGATCGTGGGCACGTGGGACGAGCGGCGCCTGGCGCGCACGCTGCGCGACTTCGGCGAGGAGCGCCACGCCGGCGCGATCGCCCGTGCGATCGTGCGCAGGCGCTCGCAGGCGCCGATCGAGACGACGCTCGAGCTCGTCGAGGCGATCAACTCGGCGCTTCCTGCGCCGGCACGCTTCGCCGGTGGCCATCCCGCCAAGCGCTCGTTCCAGGCCCTGCGAATCGCCGTCAACGACGAGCTCGACCAGCTCGACCGGGCATTGCCGCTCGCGTGGAGCCTGCTGCGCGACGGTGGTGTGATCGCCGGGATCTCCTTTCACTCGCTCGAGGACAGGCGCGTCAAGCGCTTCCTCGCGGCGCGCGCGCAGGGCTGCGTGTGCCCGCCCGATCTGCCCGTCTGCGCGTGCGGTCGCGAGCCGGAGGCGGCGCTGCTCACGCGCCGCTCGATCGTGCCCTCGGCGGATGAGGTCGAGCGCAACCCGCGCGCCTCCTCGGCCCGGCTGCGCGCCGCGCGCAAGCTCCGCGACGAAGAGCGCGAAGCGCACGAGGAGCAGCGATGACGCCGCCGGCAGCCGCAGCAGCGCCGACGGTCAGGCCGCGCCGCGCCCCGGCGCCGGGCGGGCCGCGGCGCATCTCGGGACCGGCGCGCCCGGCCACGACGCCACGCCGTCCCACGACGGGCGCAACGGCCAACCAGCCCGGGCTCGTGCTCGGGCTGCTCTCGGCGCTCGAGAGCCTCGCCCAGCACCGTCTGCTCGACCGCCTGATCCGAGGCCGCGTGTGGATCGGGCTGGTCGCGTTCGCGCTGATCGGCATCGTCACGCTGCAGCTCGGGCTGCTCAAGCTCAACGGCGGCATCGGCCGCGCGCTCGAGCACGAGGCGTTGCTGCAACGCGAGAACGCCTCGCTGAGCATCGAAAACTCCGAACTGGCGGCGGGCACGCGCGTGGAGCAGAACGCGGCGAAGCTCGGCATGGCATTCGTCCCTGCGGGGTCGCTCCGCTTCCTCTCGGCGAGCAGTCACGGCGACGTGGGCAAGGCCGCGGCGGCGCTCGCGAGCGCCGCCCATGCGGCCGCCGAAGCGCGCGAAGCGAGCGCCGCCGAAGCCGCGTCGTCGAGCTCGGCGGAAGCGAGCGAAGGGGAAGCGTCGAGCGAATCGGCGGCCACGGCGGAAGGCTCCGGCGAAGAATCCGCCGAAGCGAGCGCCTCCTCGGGAGCCTCTGAAGAAGCGAGCTCGAGCGGCGAATCGAGCGAATCGAGCGCGTCGAGCGAAGCCTCGAGCGGCGAATCTGCGCCCGAAGCGGGCAGCGCCGCGTCGAGCGAAACGGAACCTTCGGGCGGGAGCGTCGCGAGCTCCTCGGGGGGCTGAGCGAGTGGCGATCGTGCAGCGCCGGATCGGGGGGATCTTCGGGCTGTTCTTCCTCCTCTTGATCCTCGCCGGCGGGCGCACGCTGTACCTGGGCGGACTGAAGGGCAGCAGCCTGCGCAAAGCAGCGGCCACGCAGCAGCTGACCTACGAAGCGGTGCCGGCGCAGCGCGGTTCGATCAGCGACCGCAACGGCGTCGACCTGGCGGTCTCCGAGCCGGCGCAGGACATTTCGGCGACGCCGTACCTCGTGAAGAACCCCCTGCAGACGGCGCAGAAGATCGCCCCGCTGCTGGGCAAGCCCCAGGATCAGGTGCTGCGCCTGCTGTCCGAGCGCAGCGGCTTCGTCTACCTCGAGCGCGCGCTGCCGGCCAAGCAGGCGCACGCGCTGATGGCGCTGAAGATCGCCGGAATCGCAGGCGCTCCGGTGATGCGCCGCGTGTACCCGCGCGGTGAGCTGGCGGCGCAGGTGCTCGGCGTGGTGGGCACCGAAGGCAACGGCCTGTCGGGCCTCGAGTACTCGCGCAACGCGCTGCTGCACGGACGCACCGGTCAGCGCCACGTGGTCAGCGACGCGATCGGCCAGCCGGTGTCGATCTCAGAACCGCACCCCGAGCAGCCGGGCACGTCGATCTCGCTGACGCTCGACGCGAACGTCCAGCAGCGCACTGAAGACGTGCTCTCGGCGGTCGGGCGCGTGTTCAGCCCGAAAGACGCGACGGCGATCGTGATGGACCCGAACAGCGGCGCAATCCTCGCGATGGCCAACTGGCCGCGAGTCAACGCGAACGACCCGGCGGGCTCCTCGCCGGAAGCGCTGCAGAACCGCGCGGTCGGCTTCGACTACGAACCGGGCTCGACTTTCAAGGCCTTCACGGTTGCGGGTGCGCTGCAGCAGAAGCTTGTCACGCCGACCTCGAGCTTCTTCGTGCCGGACAAGATCCAGGTGGCCGACCGCACGATCCACGACGACACCGAACACGGCGACGAGACGCTGACGACGGCCCAGATCCTCGCGCAGTCGAGCAACGTCGGCGCGATCGAGATCGGCGCGCGCGAGGGCAAGAACGACTTCTCGCAGTGGGTCAGCAAGTTCGGCTTCGGCAAACGCACGGGCGTCGAGCTGCCGGGTGAGGAAATCGGCCAGGTGCTGCCGGTCGGCAAGTACTCGGGCTCCTCGATGGGCAACCTGCCGATCGGCCAGGGCCAGCTCGTCACGCCGCTGCAGATGGCCTCGGCCTACGCGGCGATCGCCAACGGCGGCATCCTGCGCCCGCCTCACATCATCGCCAAGGTGGGCTCGGAAGCGCAGCGCCAGCCTGTCGGTCACAGGGTCATCTCGACGGCCACCGCCGCCTCGCTGCGCCAGATGCTCGAGGGCGTGCTCGCGCCGGGCGGCACGGCCAGCGAGGTCTCGATCCCGGGCTACCAGCTCGCGGGCAAGACGGGCACGGCGAGCAAGGTCGACCAGGCCACGGGCGAATACTCGAAAAGCCGCTACGTGGCGTCGTTCATGGGCTTCGCGCCGGCCTCGCACCCGAAGCTGCTGTGCGCGGTGATCGTCGACGAACCGCAGAACGGCTCGATCTTCGGCGGTACGGTGGCGGCGCCGGCATTCGGCCAGATCATGAGCTTCGCGCTGCCTTACCTGCGCATCCCGCCCGGATAGCATCCAGGGCGATGAGGCTCGACGAGTTGACCGCCGGTCTGGCGCTTGAGGCCACCGGCGATCTCGGCGTCCAGATCGCGGGCCTGGCCTACGACAGCCGCGCGGTGGGCTCCGGCGAGCTGTTCTTCTGCGTCAGCGGATTTCAGCGCGACGGGCACGAGTTCGCGCCGCAGGCGCTGCGAGCGGGAGCGGCGGCGCTGGTCGTGGAGCGGCGCCTGGAGCTCGGCGTGCCGGAAGTGCTCGTCGGCTCCGCGCGCGCGGCGATGGCGCCGATCGCGGCGCGCTTCTACGGCGATCCGACCTCGCAGCTGCGCGTCGTCGGCATCACGGGAACGAACGGCAAGACGACGACGGCCTACCTCGTGCGGGCCCTGCTCGAGCAGGCGATGGGCGAGCAGTGCGGGCTGCTCGGCACGGTCACCTCGATCGTCGGCGGCCAGGAGCGCGAGACCGATCGGAGATCGACGGGATCTCCGATCGGCCAGCGCACGACGCCGGAGGCGATCGACCTGCAGGCGGTGTTCCGCGCGATGCTCGACGGCGGCGACGGAGCGTGCGCGATCGAGGTCTCCTCGCACGCGCTCGAGCTCGGCCGTGCCGACGCGACGCGCTTCGCGGCGGCGATCTTCACGAACCTGACGCAGGACCACCTCGACTTCCACGACACGATGGAGGACTACTTCCTCGCCAAGCGGCGCCTGTTCGCTGAGCATCGCCCGGCCCACAGCGTGATCAACATCGGCGACCCCTACGGCGCGCGGCTGGCGGCGGAAATCGACGGCGCGATCACGTTCGCAGTGCAGGCTTCGGGCGCGGAGCGGCTCGCAGCGGACTACCTCGCGGAAGACCTGCGCTTCGACTTCACGGGCGCCGGCTTCGACCTGCGCACGGCGAGCGGGGTGCGCAAGGTGCGCCTGCCGATGCCGGGGCGCTTCAACGTCGCCAACGCGCTCGGTGCGCTGGCGGCGGCGCATGCGCTTGGCGGAGAGCTCGAGGCGCTGCTCGGCGCGCTCGAAGGCGGCGTTCGCGTCCCGGGGCGCTTCGAGCCGGTCGAGGAGGGCCAGGACTTCGCGGTGCTCGTCGACTACGCGCACACGCCCGATTCGCTTCAGAACGTGCTCGAGGCGGCGCGTGCGCTGATCGTGGCGGGCCGGGACGAGGCGGGCGGCGAGCAGGCGCCATCAGGCGCGGATGCTCGGAACGGCGGCGCCGGGCGCGTGCTCTGCGTGTTCGGCGCGGGTGGCGATCGCGATCGCGGCAAGCGCCCGCTGATGGGCGAGATCGCGGCGCGCTTGGCGGACATGACGTTCGTCACCTCGGACAACCCGCGCTCGGAGGATCCGGAGCAGATCATCGCGGAGATCATGGCCGGCGTGGCGCGGGTGCCGGCGCAGCCGCTCGTGCGCTCGGTCGCTGACCGCGCGATCGCGATCGACGAGGCGATCGGGGCGGCCCGCGCGGGCGACGTGCTAGTGATCGCGGGCAAGGGCCACGAGCAGGGCCAGGAGTTCGCGGGCGGTCGCAAGGTCCCGTTCGACGACGTGACGGTGGCGCGCAAGGCGCTGCGCCTGCACAGGGGCCGCTCGTGAGGAGCTGGGACGTAGCGCGGCTGGCGGCGGAGGCCGGGGCGGAGGCGATCGAGCACGGGCGCGGGGAGGACTCGCACACGGGCCCGCTGCGCGCGGTGATCGACTCGCGCGCGGTGGCCGGCGGCGATCTGTTCGTGGGCCTGCCGGGAGAGAGCGCGCACGGCGCGGAGCACGCTGCAGAGGCGCTGCGGGCGGGGGCGTGGGGCGTGCTGATCCCGCACGAGCACGCCGATGCGGCGCGCGCGGCGCTCGGTGAGGACGCTGCGGGCGGCGCGGTGCTCGCCCATGCGGACCCGCTGGCGGCGCTGCAGGCGCTCGCGCGGGCGTGGCGGCGAGAGCTCGGCACAAGCGGCGCGAAGGTGGTGGGGATCACGGGCTCGACGGGGAAGACCTCGACGAAGGACATCCTCGCGGCGATCGCGGGCTCGCAGCGGCGCACGGTGGCGAGCCCGCAGAACTACAACACGGAGATCGGGCTGCCGCTCGCGCTGCTGGCGGCGCCGGCGGACACGGAGGTGCTCGTGCTCGAGATGGCGATGCGCGGCGCGGGCCAGATCGCCGAGCTGACGGCGATCGCCGAACCGGACGTGGGCGTGATCGTCAACGTCGGCCCTGTCCATCTCGGGCTGCTCGGCTCGCTCGAGGCGATCGCGGCGGCGAAGGCGGAGCTGATCGCGGGGCTGGCGTCGGGCAGCACGGTCGTGGTGCCGGTCGAGGACCCGCTGCTTGCACCGCATCTGCGGGCGGATCTGAAAACGATCTCCTTCGGCGAGCGCGCGGATGTGACGCTCGAGCAGGTCCTGTCCGACGGAAGCGTTCTGATTCGCGCCCATGGCCGCGAGCTCGAGCTGCAGCCGTCGTTCAGCCAGGCGCACAACCTGCGCAACCTGCTCGCGGCGACGGCGGCGGCGCTCGCGCTCGGCCTCGATCCGGCCGGGCCGCTGCACGTACGCTTCTCGGCGCTGCGCGGCGAGCGCCTGGAGCTGGCGGACGGAGTGATCGTGATCAACGACTGCTACAACGCCAACCCGATGTCCATGCGCGCGGCGATCGACGACCTGGCCGGCACGGCGCCGGCGCGGCGCGTGGCGGTGCTCGGCGACATGCTCGAGCTGGGCCCGGAGTCGCCGCGACTGCACCGTGAGATCGGCCTGTACGCGGACGAGCAGGGTCTCGACCTACTCGTCACGGTCGGTCCGCTGGCGGCGGAGATGCGCAGGGAGTTCGAGGGCGAGTCCTACACGGTGGCCGACGCGGGCGCCGCGGCGGAGCTCTTGCGGACGCTGCTCGGGGCGGGCGACACGGTGCTCGTGAAGGGCTCGCGCGGCGTGGGCCTCGAGCGCGTCGCGGAGGCGCTCGGCGCGGCGCAGGCCCAGGCGCAGGAGCACTGATGGGGAGCATCCTCTTCGGCGGCACGGCGGCGCTGCTCATCTGCCTGTTCCTCAGCCCCAAGTTCATCGACTTCCTGCGCGAGCGCGAGTTCGGCCAGCACATTCGTGAGGACGGCCCGGAGGGTCACCACCAGAAGGCGGGCACGCCGACGATGGGCGGGGTGATCATCTTCCTGGCGATCTCGGTTCCGTTCCTGATTCTGACGGACTACGACTGGCGCTCGGTGGGCGTGTTCGGCGCGATGATTGCGTGCGCGCTGCTCGGCTTCGCCGATGACTACATCAAGCTCGTGCGCAGACGCTCGCTGGGCCTGCGCGGGCGCACGAAGCTGATCGTGACGATCGCGATCTCGCTCGGGCTGTGGTGGATCGCGCGCCACGAGGCGCACCTGGCGCCGACGCTGCGGCTGCGCTTCGTCGACTACCAGATCGACCTGGGCGTGTTCTATCCGCTGCTGATCTACCTGGTCGTGGCGGGCACTACGAGCGCGGTCAACCTGACGGACGGGCTCGACGGCCTGGCGGCGGGCTGTGCGGCGATCGTGCTGCTCGCCTACATCGGCATCACGTTCATCACAGGCGAGGACGACCTGGCGATGCTCGCGGGCTGCCTGGTCGGCGGCTGCGTCGGCTTTCTCTGGTTCAACGCGTTCCCGGCGACGATCTTCATGGGCGACACGGGCGCGCTGGGACTCGGCGGGGCGATCGCGGGGCTTGCGGTGATGACGAAGACGGAGCTCCTGCTGATCCTGCTCGGCGGCATCTTCGTGATCGAGGCGCTGTCGGTCGTGATCCAGGTGATCTCCTTCCAGAGCACGCGCAAACGCGTCTTCCTGATGGCGCCGATCCATCACCACTTCGAGCTGCGCGCGTGGTCTGAGACGAAGATCATCCTGCGCTTCTGGATCGTCGCGGCGATCTGCGCCGCGATCGGCTTCACGATCTACCGCCAGAGCATCAGCTAGATGGCCGATCGCAGGTGAAGTCGCGGCCCTCGATCCCGGCCGGCCCGTACCTGGTGGTCGGGCTGGCGCGCTCGGGCGCGGCGGCGGCGCTGGCGCTGCGCGCGCGCGGCGAGCAGGTAGTCGGCCTGGATGCCGGCTCCCCGCCGGGCACGGCGGCGCTCGCGGCTGCCGGGGTGGATCTCTATTTGGATGATCGAGATGGGATCGCGCTGCTCGATCGCGTCGGCGCGGTCGTCAAGAGCCCGGGCGTTGCGGCTGAGACGCCGGTCGTCAGGGCGGCGCGCGAGCGCGAGATCCCGGTGCTCGGCGAGCTCGAGCTGGCGTGGCGCCTGCTGGCGAACGAGTTCGTGGCGGTGACGGGCACGAACGGCAAGACGACGACGGTCGAGCTGATCGGCCACATCCACCGCGAGGC
>DATINR010000150.1:0-12668 GCA_035473995.1 Solirubrobacteraceae bacterium | reverse complement strand
CCTCGGCAGCCAGGTGCCCAACAGCGTGCTCGTCTCGCGCGCGATCGACCTCGACGCCGACGCGATCCTCGTCTCGCAGACGGTGACGCAGCAGAACCTGCACATCGCCAACCTGACCGAGCTCGTCGAGATCGTCGAAGCCGAGGGCCGGCGCAAGCAGATCATCCTCACCTGCGGCGGGCCGCGCGTGTCCAACGAACTGGCCAAGGAGCTCGGCTTCGACGCGGGCTTCTCCAAGGGCACCTACCCGCACCACGTGGCGAGCTTCATCGTGCGCGAGCTGGCCGCGCGCAACGGCAGCGGTCACGCCACAGGCGTGGCCGACGGACCGGGCGCGAGCGCCACCGCGGATGGCTAGCGCGCAGACGCTCGAGCGCGCCGATGACTAGCGCGCCCGTGCCGCTGCACGAGCTCGTCGCCGGCACGCGCATGCTCGCGCTCGTCGGACTGGCCAAGAACACGGGGAAGACCGAGACGCTGGCGGCGCTGCTGCGCGAGCACGCCAAGGCGGGGCGCCCGATCGGCGTGACCTCGATCGGGCGCGACGGCGAGGAGCACGACGTGATCGACGCGCGCATCGAGAAGCCACGCGTGCAGCTTCAGGCAGGCGACCTCGTGGCGACGACCGGCGCGCTGCTGCGCTCCGGCGGCGTCGCGCACGAGCGGCTCTCGCGCACGGGCGTGCGCACGCCGCTCGGCGAGGTCGTGCTCGCGCGGATGTCAAAGCCCGGCGCGGTCGAAGTCGCCGGGCCGAGCGCCGCCGCCGAGCTGCGCTCGGTCGGCGAGGAGATGCTGCTGCTCGGCGCCGAGCAGGCGCTGCTCGACGGCGCGATCGACCGCCGCGCGGCGTCCTCGCCTGCGGTGGCCGACGGGCTCGTGATGGCGACCGGCGCGATCCTCGGCGAAGACATCGAAGACGTCGTGCGCGCCACGAGCCAGGCCGTCGACCTGGTCAGGCTGTCGGCCGCCGCCGACGAAGACGACAGCAGCGCCGTCGAGCACGGCGAGGCCGGCGAGCGCGAGCATGTGTCGCTCGAGCGCCGCCTCGTGCTCAACGCCGAGCCGGCCGAGATCGCGACGCTGCTGCGCGAGCATCCGCGGGCAAGCACGCTGACGGTCGACGGCGCGCTCAGCGAGCGTTTCCTCGAGGGCCTCTTGGCGGCGCGCAGCGAGCGCGCCGGGCGCGAGCTGCGAATCGTCGCCGGCGATCCGACGAAGGTGTTCCTCTCACGCCGCGGCACGCGCTGGTATGAGCGTCAGGGCATCTCGATCGAGGTGCGCCGGACGATCGCGCTGAAGGCGATCACGGTCAACCCGGTGGCGCCGCAGTCGCACCGCTTCGACTCGCGCCAGCTGCGCGAGCTGATCGCGGAGGCCGTCCCGGACGTCCCCGTTCTGGACGTCCTCGACGAGTCCTATTTGGCGTTGCTGAAGTAGTCGGAGTTGATCTGCGTGTACTTCTGCCACTCGTCCGGCAGCTGGTCCTCCGCGAAGCACGCGTCCACCGGGCAGGCCTCGACGCAGGCGTCGCAGTCGATGCACTCCTCGGGGTCGATGTAGAGCATCTCGGCCGCGTCGTATCCGGGCTCGTCGGGCGTCGGGTGGATGCAGTCGACGGGGCACACCTCGACACAGGAGTTGTCCTTGGTGCCGATGCACGGCTCGGCGATCACGTAGGCCATTCGCTTCTTTCCTGGTTGGTTTGCGGTTGATCCGGCGGAGTGGGGTCCGGCCGGGCGGCCTATTTTACGTATGACACCGGCCCGGCCGAGGCTCATCGTAGATGATTGCTCGATCAATCATCGGCGGCGGGGCACCCGGGTGGGCGCGATCGTGCCGGGCGGGCGCGAGACGGCTGCCGGTAGGGCGATAATCACAGGCGATGTCCATCCACGCTCGCCCGCAGCAACGCTAGATGCTGCTGCTCACCGGAGCAACCGGCCTGGTCGGCTCGGCGCTGCTGCGCCGCCTGGTCTCCGAAGGCGAGCAGGTGCGCTGCCTCGTGCGCGACCCGCGCCGGCTCGGCGCGCAACGTGTGCGCGTGCAGATCGCGCTCGGCGACCTGACCGACCCGCCGTCGTTTCGCAACGCGATGCGCGGCGTGCGCACGGTCGTGCACCTGGCCGCCTCGATCCGCGACCAGCCGCAGGGGTCGATCGAGGAGCTCAACGGAATCGCGACGTGGCGCATGGTGCAGGCTGCCGAGCGCGCCGGCGTCGAGCGCTTCGTGTTCTTCTCCGCGCTCGATGCCTCCACGCACCACCGCGCGCGCTTCTTCCGCGCCAAGGCGCTCGCCGAGCAGGCCGTCGGCGAGGCCGGCCTCGAGTCGATCGTGTTCGCCCCGTCGATCGTCTACGCACCCGGCGATCCGTGGCTGACGCTGCTCGAACGCCTGGCGCTGCTGCCGGTGGTGCCGGTCTCCGGCGGCGGGCGTGCGCTGTACCAGCCGATCTGGGCAGAGGACGTGGCCGACTGCGTGATCGCCGTGCTGCGGGCGGGCGCAGGCTCCGGCGAGCGTCACCGCCAGGCCGGCGGGCACGCGGCCGACGGCGGCGGCAACGGCGCGGGCGGCAACGGCCTCAGCGATGGCGGCGGCGGTGCGGCGGTGCGAACCTCCGCAGAGCGGCGGGCCGGTGCCGAGCGGCGCCTGCGCCGGCGCTATGAGCTGGCCGGCCCGGAGACGCTCAGCCACACCGATCTCGTGCGCATCGTGCTGCGCTCGCTGAACCGCAGGCGCCCGCTCGTGCATGTGCCCACCCCCGTCGTCTCGCGCGCGCTGCGCCTGCTCGAGCGCGTCTCCGGGCCGAACGCGTTCGCCACGTGGGACGAGGCGGAGCTGATGGAGGTGCCGATGGTCTCCACGCGCGGGACGGCCGATGTCGAGGAGCTCGGCGTCAGGCCGGCGCGGATCTCGGCCGTGCTCGGCGTCGGCTAGCGCGGGCGCCGGCCGCTTGCCCGACCGGCGTCCGCGCGAGCCTTCAAATCGTCCCCACGAGATGGCCTCGGCATGTCGGCGCTAAGTTGCCCAACCCCGACAGGTGGCGATGCTAGGCGCCCATGAGAAATTCGACAAGGAACGTTTCTGTAGTCGAAAACATTCCGCACGTGAATTCGCACGCTCGGAATCGATGCGGACCGATCAGCGATTGGCGGACGGTGCCCGTGACTCGGCTAAGCGACCGCCGCGACGCGATCCAGCGGCGGCCGGCGCTGAGCCCACGGCTGCGCGGCTTCGAGCTGCGTGGCGAGCGAGAGCAGCTGCGCCTCACCGGCGGGCCGCCCGATCAGCTGCACCGCCAGCGGCAGGCCGTCGGCGCCCTCGTACAGCGGCAGCGAGATGCCCGGTTGGCCGCTGGCGTTGAATACGGGGGTGAACGGAGTGAACAGCCCGGAGCGCGTGAACGTCGCCATCGGATCGGGCGCGCCTGTGTCGAGCGTGCCGAGCGGCAGCGGACGTTCGGCCAGCGCGGGCGTCAGCAGCGCGTCGTAGGGCGCCAGGAAGGAGACGAGCCGGCGCGCGAACGCCTGCAGGGCGACCTCTGCGCCCATGTACTGGACGGCACCGAGTTTCTGCACCATCGAGAAGATCGCCCAGCTCATCGCCTCCATGTCCTCGGCGCTCGGCTCACGGCCGGCGACGCGCCCGGAATAGGCGATCGAGAGCGCGATGTGGCTGGAGAAGACGACGCCGAACAGCTCGCGCACGGCGTCGTCGCGCCAGGGAACCTCGACCTCCTCGACCTCGTGCCCGAGCGAGCTCAGCAGCTCTGCCGCGTCGGCAACGGCACGCGCGGCCAGCGGGTCGACCTGCGCCTCCGGGATCGGCGGGAGCGTCGTCATCGCGATCCGCAGCTTGCCGGGCTCAGCGCCCGCGGACACGGCGAACGGCTCGGCCGGCGCGGGCGCCCAGGTCGCATCGCCTGGCTCGTAGCCGGCCAGCACGTCGAGGATCGCCGCCGTGTCGGCGACGGTCCGCGTCAGCACGCCGTCGATTCCCAGCGAGGAGTCGCCCAGCTCGGGCGCCGGAGAGATCCGCCCGCGCGCGGGCTTCAGCCCGACGAGGCCACAGCAGGCGGCCGGGATGCGGATCGAGCCGCCGCCGTCGTTGCCATGCGCGACGGGGACAAGCCCCGCGGCGACGGCCGCGGCTGCGCCGCCCGAGGAGCCACCGGGCGTCCGCTCTAGGTCCCACGGATTGCGCGTCGGGCCGAAGATCTGCGCCTCGCTGACCGGCAGGATCCCGTACTCAGGCAGCGTCGTCGTGCCGACGATCACGAAGCCGGCGTCGCGCAGGCGACGGGTGATGTTGTGGTCATACGGCGCGACGAACTCGGACATCAGCGGACAGCCGTAGGTCAGCCGCAGGCCCTCGACGGGGCGGTTGTTCTTGATCGCGATCGGCACCCCCGCGAACGGGCGCCGATCTCCGGCGCCAACGGCGTCCGCCGCCTTGAGCGCGCCCTCGGCGTCGACCTGCGCGAACGCGTTGAGCGCCGGGTTGAGCTGCTCGATGCGCTCGAGCGAGGTCTGCACGAGCTCGCGCGAGGAGATCTCGCCGGAGCGCACCATCTCGGCCAGCTCCCCTGGCCCACGGAACATCAGATCGCTGTCGCTCATGGCTCCTCCTGCTCGACGCTCGCCGGGCTGCGACGCTCGGCCTTCTCTGGCTTGGCAGCGTACTTGCAGGCGCAATAGTGCGACGATATGTCCCTGCCCACAAGGCAGCTCACCCCGTCAAGCATCAAGCTCAGAAAGCGAGTGCCATGAGCGCGGTCACAGCACCAGAGGTCCAGTCGGGCCTCGAAGGAGTAGTCGCCTTTGCAACCGAGATAGCCGAGCCCGACAAAGAGGGTGGCGCGCTGCGCTACCGCGGCGTGAACATCGAAGACCTCGTCGGCGCGGTGCCCTACGAGCAGGTCTGGGGCCTGCTCGTTGACGGGCGCTTCAAACCGGGCCTGCCGCCCGCCGAACCGCATGCGCTGACGGTCCGCTCGGGCGACCACCGCGTGGACGTGCAGTCGGCGCTGGCGATGCTCGCTCCCGAGTGGGGCTTCGGGCAGCTGATCGACATCTCCGACGAGGAGGCCCGCGACAACCTCGCGCGCGCTTCGGTGATGGCGCTCTCGTTCGTCGCGCAGTCGGCGCGCGAAGCCGGCCAGCCGCCGGTGCCGCAGTCGGAGATCGACGAGGGCAGGACGATCCCCGAGCGTTTCCTGATCCGCTGGCGCGGCGAGGCCAACCCCGACCACGTCAAGGCGATCGACGCCTACTGGGTCTCGGCAGCCGAGCATGGGATGAACGCGTCTACCTTCACCGCCCGCGTGGTCGCCTCCACGGGCGCCGACGTCGCGGCGGCGCTGTCGGCCGCGGTCGGTGCGCTGTCGGGCCCGCTGCACGGCGGCGCCCCTTCGCGCGTGCTGAAGATGCTCGAGGAAGTCGAAGCCAGCGGCAACGCCGAGAAGTGGGTGTCCGACGCGCTCGATCGCGGCGAGCGCCTGATGGGCTTCGGCCACCGCATCTACCGTGCCGAAGACCCCCGCGCGCGGGTCCTGCGCCGGACCGCCAGCGAACTGGGGTCGCCGCGCTTTCAAGCCGCCGAGGCGCTCGAGCAAGCGGCGCTCGCCGAGCTGCACGCGCGCCGCCCCGACCGCGTGCTGGCGACCAACGTCGAGTTCTGGTCGGCCGTGATCCTCGACCTGGCCGAAGTCCCGCCGGACCTGTTCACGCCGATGTTCACGTGCGCACGCGTGGCCGGGTGGTCGGCCCACATCCTCGAGCAGAAGCGCGAGGCCAAGCTGATCCGCCCGACGGCGAAGTACGTCGGCGAGGGCCCGCGCTCCGTGGCGGCCGTCGAATAAATATCTGCTGTTTCGGGTTTACGTTGCGCGTGCCTGGGCAACGGCTGGAATTGATGATCCTTGTCCTCGTCTGGTTGGTCGGCCTCATGCTGTTCGTGACCCTGCGCGCGTGGACGACCAGGCCGTCTGCGGCCGGTAGCGCGCGCGGGCGGCGGCGCGCTGCGCGACGGCGACGAGTCTCCCCAGACCTGGGGCGCGTGGAGGTGAGCCGGGGCCAGAGCACCATGCCCGGCCTCGAGCGACCGGCGCGACGCTAAAGCGCCAGAGCGCGACCGACGATCTGCTCGCCGTCGACGCCGCGGGGAAGATCGCCGAAGGCAAGCCCGCGTTCACCCAAGCGAGCCGCGCAGAAAGCGTCCGAGACGGCAGCGGGAGCGTGGCGCAGCAGCAGGCTGGCCTGCAGCGCGAGCGCCATGTCCTCGACCAAGCGCCGCGCGCCCCATTCGGCGTCCGGGCGATCCTCGCTCGCCAGCTTCGCCAGCCCGTGCCGCGTGGCGGCGAGGTGAGCGTCGAAGCGCGCGTCGGTGCCGGCGGCGATCTCGCACTCCGAGAGGAAGGCAACGGCCGCGCCGGGCTCGCGCCCGAGCGCCCGCAGGACATCGAGCGCGATCACGTTGCCCGAGCCCTCCCACACCGTGCCGATCTGGATGTCGCGGTAGAACTGCGCCATCGGCGCCTCCTCGACGTAGCCGTTGCCGCCGAGGCACTCGAGCGCCTCGGCCGCCAGCGGCGCCCCGCGCTTGCACACCCAGTACTTCATCACTGCCAGAGCGAGTCGTCGGAAGGCCGACTCCTCGGGCTGCTCGGAGTCGAAGGCTCGCGCGATCCGCATCGTCGAGACCGTCGCCGCCTCGGACTCCAGCGCGAGGTCGGCCAGCACGTTGCGCATCGCCGGCTGCACGGCGAGCAGGGCGCCGAAGGCCGCCCGGTGGCGCGCGTGCCAGATCGCCTCGGCGACGACACGGCGCATCATCCCGGTGACGCCCGTGAGCGTGTCCAGACGCGTCCAGATCAGCTGCTCGACCATCACGGCCGTACCGCGGCCCTCCTCGCCGAGCATGCGCGCCGGCAGGTGGTCGTACTCGACCTCCGAGGAGGCCAGGCAGCGACCGCCGAGCTTGTCCTTCAGGCGCTGGATGCGAAAGCCCTCGTGCGGGCGCTCGGCGACGAAGCACGTGATGCCCGCCTCGGTGTGCGCGAGCGTGAAGAACACGTCGAACACGGGGTGCGTGCAGAACCACTTGTGCCCGGTCAGCTCGAACCAGCCGTCGCCGGCCGGCTCTGCGACGGTCGAGTTCGCGCGCAGGTCCGAGCCACCCTGCTTCTCGGTCATCACCATCCCGGCCTGCGCGAATGAGTCGTAGTCGGGCAGCGTCAGCCTTCGCTCCCACTGCCCTGCAAGCGCTGCGTCCTGGCGCATCGTCGGCACGGCGGCGTAGTTGATCGACATCGGGCAGCACGGCCCCGTATCGAGCTGGTTGAAGAGGTGGAACATGCCCGTGCGCACGACGTGGGCGCCCGGCCGTGGATCGCGCCACGGCAGCGAGTTGACCTCGCGCTCGACGCCGAGGCGCAGCATCCAGTGCATCGACGGGTCGTAGTCGATCTCGTCGACGCGGTGCCCGTAGCGGTCGTGCGTGCGCAGCACCGGGATGTTGCGCTGCGCGCGCTTGGCGTGCGCGAGGGCCTCGCCCGAGGCGACGACGTTGCCGAAGTCGCGCACGCGGTCCACGCCCCACTCGCCGCCTTCGCGGATCAGCGCCTCGTGCAGCGCCGGGTCGGCCGCGAGCGGGTCGTAGTCGGCCAGCGGCGGCGGCTGGTTGACAACCTCGTGCGTGACGGTGCGGCGGCTGCTGATCGTCGACATCTCGGCCTCCCCTGGGCTCGTGTGCGGCGCTGCAAACGGACCTTAGCGCGGCCCCTTGCTAGGTGGGCGCGAGCACGTGGGCGCTCGCGAGCACGGCCGCGGCCGGTTCGCGATCGAACTCCTCCTCGACCGGCGCGGATTCTCCGCTGAACAGCCAAGGGTTGTGCCGAGCGATCACGTGCCCGCGGAAGCGCTTCTGCCGGCCGTAGACGACCCACGTGGTGTCGACCGCGCCGTAGACCTCCGCCACGCGCAGCTCGTCGGGGTGTTCACGCGCGTAGTGCAGGTGGGTGAGGCCCGCGTCATAGCGCCCCGCGAGCAGATGCCTGCCCACGACAGGCTTCGACGGCTCGTCGACGATCGTCCGGAAGCGACCAAGATCGAGGTAGCCGCGCGTGGCGGAGACGATGCCGAGGCTGTTCGGCTCGCGCACGCCGGTGCGCACGAGCAGCGAGAGCTCCTTGGTCGGATACAGGAAGGTGTCGATCACGAACACCTCCTGGTAGTAGCGCTCGGTGACGAGGTGGACCTGCACGTGTGCGCTGCACTGGACGAGGAACGTGTTCGGCTCCTCGCGCACGCGCTCGATCGCGCCGAGCAGGTCTTCGACGAGCACGAGCTCGAAGTCCTCGATGCCCTGGAACTCGAGATAGTGCAGCAGTGCGTTCTCGTGACAGGTGCCCTTCGGGCCGAGCGTGATGAACGTCGGATGCGCCATCGAGGAACGCGCCTGGCGCCGCATCAGCTTACGCGCGTACCCTCGTGCCGGGGTGTGCCCATCAACTCGTCCTCCATGCGGCACGTCGCGTTGATCAGCAGCTCGAACAGGTCGGCCGTGAAGTCCGGCGGCAGGTCGGCCTGGGCGCCCCGCTCGAGATAGCGCGCACGCACCTGTGCGACGCGCTCGGGCTGCATCATCGGGATCTCGTGCTCGCTCTTGTAGCGGGCGACTTCGCGACACACCTCAAAGCGCTCGCCGAGCAGCCCCGCGATCTGCTCGTCCAGCACGTCCAGGCGCCGGCGGAAAGGTTCGAGGCCCTCGCTCACAGCAGCATCTGCCTCATCCGCGGACCGAGCGGCGAGAAGCCGTTGGCGAGGTAGAAGGCCTCGGTCGCTCGCAGTCCCGCGAAGCGCTCCGAGGGCAGACCGACCTCGACGCGCACGATCTCGCGTTCGAGAGCCAGGTCGAACAGCGCGAGCAAGAGCTCGCGACCGATCGCTTGACCGCGATGGTCGGGCGAGACCCACAGATCCTGAATCAGCGCATAGCGCCCGGGCACGTGGATCGCCGTCTGCCAGCTCGCGCTGAGCACGCCGGCGATCCGCTCGCCGTCGCCCGCCAGCAGCACCGCGCCGGCGGTGGGGTCTTCGAGCACGGAGCGCGCCGCGCGCTCGAGCGCCGCCGGCTGCGGCGCGCCGCCGCTCAGCTCGAGCAGCAGCTCGCGCACGGCAGCCGCGACGGCCGCCGCATCCTGCACTTGCGCCAGCCGGATGCCGACACGGGCGCGGCGGGCGGTCGACAGCGAGCCGTCCATCGCGCTCAGGCCGCCCCCGCCATCGCGTGCCGCGGCTCGAGCTCGACCCGCCACGCGTCCGCTGAATCGCTGCCGGTGACGGCCTGCGCGATCGCCGACATCGGCGCGCGCGCCTTGAGCAGGATCTCGTCGAACTCCTCCTCGGCGTCAGACTGGATCACGATCGCCCCACCCGCCCCGATCGTCGTCTCGCCCGGGCGCATCACGACGGTGCGGATCACGATCGACAGGTCGACGCTGCCGTCGAGGCCGAAGTAGCCGATCGCACCCGAGTAGACGCCACGCGCCTCGCGCTCGATTTCGTCGATGATCCCCATCGTGCGCAGCTTCGGCGCCCCGGTCATCGAGCCGCCGGGGAAGCAGGCGCGAACGCACTCGACCGGCGTGCGCGCGCGCTCGAGCAAGCCCGTGATCGTCGAGATCAGCTGGTGCACGGTCGCGTACTGCTCGACGACCATGAACTGCGGCACGCGCACGCTGTCGACCTCGCAGACGCGGCCGAGATCGTTGCGCAGCAGGTCGACGATCATCAGGTGCTCGGCGAACGTCTTTTCGTCGTTGAGCAGCCAGTTGCGCTGCGCCTCGTCCTGCACCGGATCATCGCCGCGCGCGGTCGTTCCCTTGATCGGTCGCGCCTGCACGCGGCGCTCGCGATCGACCGAGAGGAAGCGCTCGGGCGAGGAGCTGACGACGGCCAGCTCGCCCAGCTTCAGGTAGGCGGCGAACGGCGCCGGGTTGCGCCTGCGCAGGATGCGGTAGAGCTCGAACGGGTCGGGGCTGGCGTCGGTGTGGATCTGGTCGGTCAGGCAGACCTCGTAGGACTCGCCCGCGCTGAGCACCGATTTGCAGCGGACGATGTCGGCGATGTACTGGCTGCGCCCCCGGCCGCAGCGGAACACGACCGGCTCGGCCGCCTCTACCGCCTCGTTCGCCGGCGTCGGCTCGGGGAGCTCTGGCGACTCGCCCGCGGCGAGTACGTCGCGGGCGGCCGACTCGGCTCGCGCGAGCCACCGCTCGGCGTCCTCGCCGTCGCCTTCGGAGACGGCGAGCAGATGCGTGCGCCCGGTCGTGTGGTCGATCGCGACGACGCGGTTGGCGAGCATCATCACGGCGTCCGGAAGATCGGAGCTGTGCTCGACGGGAGAGCCGCAGTCGGCCTTGCACTCGTAGCCGAGGTAGCCGACGAAGCCGCCCACGAGTCCCTCGGGAACGCCGTCCGGCAGCTCCAGCCGGCGTGCCTGCAGCTGGCTGTCGAGGATCTCGAAGACCGACCCCTGCTCGACGCTGATCCCCTCGGCCCCGTGCAACGTGACGGCTCCGCGCGCGACGTCGTATTCGAGCACTTTGCGCTCGGCGCCGGCCGAGGTGCCCATGAACGAGCGGCGAGCGAGCGTCGTCGGCGCGTCTGCGCTGTCGAGCCAGAACGCGTGCTCGGCCTCGCCGAACAGGCGCTCGAACAGCAGCTCCGCGCCGGGTTCGCCCTCGAGCGTGCGCCAGTGGAGCTTCAGCTCGGAGGCGGGCGCCGCGCCCTGGGCCGACCCCGGCGCCGGGCCGGTCGCGGGCGGCGAGCCCGGCGCGATCGCGGAGCGCTCACGCGCGCGGCGCAGCGGCGCCGGCATGTTCGTGCGCCGGCCGCGCAGCGCGCGGTGGCGGCGCGCCATCTCGTAGAAGTTCTCGAACAGCTTGCGGCCGTGCTCGGTCGCGATCGACTCGGGATGGAACTGCACGCCCCACATCGGGCGGCTGGTGTGCTCGATGCCCATCACGACGCCGTCCTCGGTCCACGCCGTGACGCGCCCCTCGCCGAGCGCTCCGCTGACGGCGAGCGAGTGGTAGCGCACGACCGAGAAGTCCTGGGGGATGCCCGCGAACAGCCCTTCGCCCTCGTGCTTGACGCCGCTGAGGCGCCCGTGCATGACCATCGGCGCGCTCGACACCTTGCCCTCGAGCACGTATCCCAGGCCCTGGTGGCCGAGGCACACGCCGAGCACGGGCGTCTCGGAGAAGCGCAGGATGTCCGCGCAGACGCCGAAGTCGTGCCAGCGGTCCGGGCGCCCCGGGCCTGGGGAGATCACGATCGCGTCGAAGTCCCAGCGCGAGAGCGCCCGCCAGGAGACGAAGTCGTTGTGCACGACGATCGGCTCCTCGCCAGAGACGGCGGCGAGCAGGTGGAAGACGTTGTAGGTGTAGGAGTCGTAGTTGTCGATCAGCAGCGTGCTCATGGGGCCGTCTCCAATCCGAGCCCCCGCGCGCTGCGATCGAGCAGCGTGTGCACGACGCGCTCGACCGGTTCTGAGCGGTCGCGCTCGAGGTACCAGATCGCGAGGTGCTTCAGGTAGTTGGCGAGCGGGCGCACGTCCAGCCGCTCGACCGCCTGGCGCAGGTGGCGGCGGTAGAGCTCGGACTGGATCACGGCGAAGCGGTAGTCGGGGTCCTCGGCCGGCGTCCGCTCGCCGGGACCGCTCGCGCTGTGCATCGCCCGGGCGCGGACGAGCTCCCAACCCAGGCTCTCCTCGGACAGCAGCCGGCCGGGGTCGAAGTCCATGTCGGGAGCGGCCGGATGCGGCAGGAACCAGCCGAGCGCGAGCTGTGGTGCGATCCGTTCGGGGAACGGGTGCGAGGCGCGTATCGCGCGGCGGCCCGGATCGGCGTCGATCTGCTCGTCGATCCACTCCGTGAGCTCGTCGATCAGCAGCGCGCCGGCGCTCGAGGTCAGCGCGCGCTTCTGGCTGAAGACCATCCCGTGGAAGATGCTGCGGCTCGGATGAAAGCCGCCGTTGAGCTCCGGGCGCAGCTCGTGCGCGAGCTTGCGGATGCTCGTCACGTGCGCGACCCACTCCGAGCCGGTCACCTGCATCGAGGTCATGTCCTCCAGTTCGGGCGCCGTCATCGCGTAGGTGAGCGAGCGCATGTGCTGGGTCGAGAGCCCGTCCGAGCGCACGAGCGCGAGCTCCTCGAGCTCCTCGAAGCCGGTCGAGTAGACGACCACGCCGTCCTCGCGGCGGTGCAGGGTGCCGTTGCGCAGCCCCGTCTCGGTGAGCTCGACCGTCTCGGCGAGGTAGTCCGACTCGAAGAACACGCGGTCGAACGCGATCCCCAGGCGCGCCAGCGTCTTGCGCTGCCCCGCGATCACCCAGGCGCGCGTCTTGTACCAGAGCTCCACCGCCTCGCGATCGCCGCTCAGCACGCGCTTGATCAGTTCGTCCGCTGCATCGTTCTGTACGTGCTCCTCGCGCGAGAGAGAGTCCTCCGCCTGCTCCTGCTCGCTCGTCTGGAGCACCCCGCCCGATGCGACGTAGTCGGCATAGCATTCCCCCACGAAGTGGTCTGACTTCTCGCCGTCCGCGAAGCCCTGCACGTGGCGCCCGCTCTGCAGCACGCCGGCCATCGCCTCGCCCATCGCGCGCC
>DATINR010000149.1:0-6592 GCA_035473995.1 Solirubrobacteraceae bacterium | reverse complement strand
GCCCGAGCTGACCGAGGAGCGGCGCAAGGAGCTCGTCAAGGTCGTCAAGAACCTCGCCGAGGAGGGTCGCGTGGCGATCCGCAACGTGCGCCGCGACACGATGCAGCAGCTGCGCGAGCTGAAGGCCGAAGGCGAGGCCTCATCCGACGACGAGCACCGCGCCGAGGTCGAGCTGCAGAAGCTCACCGACGGGCGCGTCGGTGACCTCGACGAGGTGCTCAAGGCCAAGGAAAAAGAGATCCTCGAAGTGTGATGGCGCCTCCGACGGCGCGCTATGTGGCGATCATCACCGACGGCAACGGGCGCTGGGCGCGCGAGCACGGCGTGCCCGTCAACGAGGGCCACGACGCCGGCGCCGACACGGTCAAGGCACGCCTGCGCGACGCCGCCGAGCTCGGCGTGCAGGAGCTGACGGTCTACTCGTTCTCGACCGAGAACTGGTCGCGCCCGGCCGAGGAGGTCGCCGGCCTGATGGCGATGTTCTCCGCGCGCATCGCCGGCGAGACGCCGGAGCTGGACGAGGAGGGCGTGCGCATGCGCTTCATCGGCCGCCGCGAGGGGATCTCGCAGGAGCTCGTGGAGCGGATGGACTGGGCCGAAGAGCTGACCGCCCAGAACGAGCGGATCACGCTGTTCGTCGCCTTCAACTACGGCGGGCGCGCCGAGATCCTCGACGCCGCCCGGCGCTTCAGCGGCGGCAGCGAGGAGGACTTCCGCGCCTGCCTGTACGCGCCCGAGATGCACGACCCCGACCTGATCATCCGCACGAGCGGCGAGCAGCGCCTGTCGAACTACCTGCTGTGGCAATCGGCCTACTCCGAGCTGATCTTCCGCGACGAGCTGTGGCCCGACTTCTCGCGCGACGCGCTGGCCGAGTCTCTGGCCGAGTTCTCCCGCCGGCGCAGGCGCTTCGGGGCGCGCTGATGTCGCGGCAGCTCGCTCAGCGGCTCGCATACAGGGGCAACGGCTGATGGCCGGTGGCGACGCGCGCACGCCCGCCGGTCGCAGCGGGCGCCATCGTCCGCCACGCGGGCGTCCGCAGCGGGTGAGGCGCTCAGGCGGCCCGCTCGTGCGCCGCCGCGTGGCCGCGGACGGTGGTGGCAACGGGGGAGGAGGAGGGTCGGAGCTGCGCGCGCGGCTGCTCGCCGCGATCCCGGCGATCGCCGTCGCGCTGTTCCTCGTGATCGAGGGCGGCGCGATCTTCACGTTCGGGGTGTTCGTGCTCGGCTGCATCTGCCTGCACGAGCTCTACGGCATGTTCGCTCGCGCCCATCCGGTGCGCCTGGCCGGCTTCATCGCGCTCGCCGGGCTGCTCGTGGCGGCCAACTGGGGCGACCAGTTCCAGGTGCTGCTCGTGCTCGTCGCCGCGCTGCCGCTGCTGTTCGGGCTGACCGTGCTGCAGCCGCGCCCGAGCGTCGGCGGGCTGTCGGTGACGCTGCTCGGGATCTACTGGGTCGGGCTGGCGCTGGCGCACGCAGTGATGCTGCGTGGCCTGCCGCACGGCCTGGGCATCGTGATCGACGTGCTCGTCGGCACGTTCCTCGGCGACACGGGCGCCTACTTCGGCGGGCGCCTGTTCGGCAAACGCCCACTCGCGCCGACGATCTCCCCGAACAAGACCGTCGAGGGTCTCTTGATCGGCATGCTCTGCGCCGTGCTCGGCGTGTGGATCGCCGGGCGCTACCAGGAATGGCTGCCCGGCACGCACGCGATCGTGCTCGGCCTCGGCGTCGCGCTCGTCGCGCCGATAGGCGACCTGTTCGAGTCGTTCGTCAAGCGCGAGGCGCGCACGAAGGACTCCGGGGGGCTGTTCGGGGCGCACGGCGGGGCGCTCGACCGGCTCGACGCGGTGCTGTTCGCGGCGGTCGTCGGGTACTACATCTGGGCGGCGTACGTCTAAGAACGGACGAGATCCGGGCAAGATCGAACCTACGCGCCCGTACGTAGTCCTCCGGTGCGCGACGCCCAGCAGCAATCCCAGGCTCCGATACGCTTTCGCGCCTGCCTCTCAGGGGGGGACACCAAGCGCGGCGCGGGGGGGCGTGTTGCGCAGAACAGGAGCCACGATGACCCGTCGGATGGTGGTAGTGACGGCGCTCTGCGCCACGCTGGTCATGACGGCTGCGCTCGGCACGGCGACGGCCGGGGCAAAGGGTCAGTCCAGCTACAAAACCGGTACCTACAAGGGCACGTTCAGCTCGCAGAAGATCAGCCTCACGGTCAAGCGCGCACGCTGCGGCGGGAAAACGCAGCTGTGCGTGACGCTGACCAAAGCGATATCGGGCATCTCCTGCGAAGGGCCCGCCGGAGAGGGCGGCGGGCCGTTCCCGCCACTGACCGCGACGGTGCCGCTGCCGTCGAACGGCAAGGTCAGCGAGCACTCGCCGCTCACGGAAAAAACGTACCCGCCGCCGGCGAACTTCAAGGAAACCGTGAAAACGGGCTTCACGGCGACGTTCACGAAGAAAGGCACGGTCAGCGGGGTCTTCGAACTGGACGTGGTTCAGATCGAAGAAGGCGGGTCGTTCGCGTGCACGGGCCGGGAAAAATTCACGGCGAAACTGGGCTGAGCGGGGTCAATGCGCGAGGGCGCGGGCTTGCTCGCGCCCCGCGCTGAACCTGCCGCGGTAGCCGTTGGGGGATCCGTCCAAGCGTCCAGTTGCGCTGGCGCTTGACCTCTGAGCCGTGTACGGTTTCGGGCGGACAGAGGGAACCGTGACGGGAGGGACGATGCAGAGGAAACTTGCGACGATCGCGATCGCGGCGTTGCTGGCAATGTCTTTGCTTGCGCTGGGCGCGTCCAGCGCTTCGGCGGTGATCGTGCAGCTGCAGAACGGCGAGACGGTCAGCTACCAGCCGCTGAAGCCGGGGCCGAGCCTGTCGGCGCTGAGCATCGAACCGCTGGCGGTGTCGAACCTGATCTACCACGGCGGCCCGGTGATGACGTCGAACACGAACTACACGTTCTACTGGTCGCCGAGCGGCTCCTCTGCATATCCGGCGGGCTACCGGGAAGGCGTCGACCGGTACCTGGAAGATCTGGCGCACGACAGCGGCGGCAACCAGAACGTGGACTCGGTGGCGACGCAGTACACGAACGGCGGCGGCGAAGCGGTGGCGTATGACTCGCACTTCGCCGGGGCGATCCTCGACACCGACCCGTACCCGGCGAACGGCTGCAAAAAGGCGCCGATCTGCCTGACGGACGCCCAGCTGCAGGCGGAGCTGAGCAGCTACATAACAGCCAACGGCCTGCCGAAGGACCTGACGCACGAGTACTTCATCCTCACGCCGCCGGGCGTCGAGAACTGCTTCACGTCTGGGGGCGCGGAATGCTCGGCCGGCAGCAGCTCTCCGATGTACTGCGCCTACCACGGCAGCTTCGCGTCGGGCAAAGGGACGATCGTGTACGCCAACGACGCGTACGTGACGGGCGTGGAAGGCTGCGACGACGGCGAACACCCGAACGAAAGCCCGTCGGACGGGGCGCTGGAGGGCGGCCTCAGCCACGAGCACAACGAGTCGACGACAGACCCGGAACTGAACGCGTGGTACGCGTCCAACGGCGAAGAGAACGGCGACAAGTGCCGCACGTTCGCGACGTCGAGCGAATTCGGCACGCCGCTGGGCAAAGCGCCGAACGGCTCGCGCTACAACCAGCTGATCAACGGCCGCGAGTACTGGTACCAGCAGGAGTGGAGCAACGAAGGCAGCACGTGCAAACAGCGCTTCGCGCTCGGCACGCCGGCGGTGACGAAAGTCTCGCCGGTCAAAGGGCCGGCCGGCGGCGGCACGGTCGTGAAAATCACGGGCACGGGCTTCGCGGGCATCACGGCGGTGCACTTCGGCGCGCAGAGCGCGTCGTACACGGTGAACTCGCCGAGCAAGATCACGGCCACGGCGCCGCCGGGGGCGACGGGCACGGTCGACGTGACGGTCACCAACTCGGGCGGCACGAGCGCGCTGTCGGCGGCGGATCACTTCAAGTACACGCCGACGGTGACGGCGGTGAAACCGGCTTCGGGCAGCACGGCGGGGGGCGCGAGCGTGACGGTCACCGGAGCGGGCTTCGCGCTCGGCTCGGCGACGGTCTTCAAATTCGGCTCGCCCAAAGCGACGGCGGTGAACTGCAGCTCGAGCACGACGTGCACGATGCTCACGCCGGCTCACGCGGCGGCGACGGTGCAGGTCAAAGCGACGGTCGGCGGGATCGTCAGCCCGAAATCGAGCGGCGACCAGTACACGTATTCCTAGCGCCAGGCCGTGGCGCCGGTCCACCCGCGCGAGCGCGTAGGGTCATGGCATGGCAAAGCGCGTCCTGATCCTCGGCTCGACGGGCTCGATCGGCACGCAGGCGCTGGACGTCTGCGCGCGCGAGCCGGAGCTCGAAGTGGTGGGGCTCTCGGCGGAGCGCTCGTGGGAGGAGCTGATCGTGCAGGCGCGCGAGCACGGCGTCAAGCGCGTGGCGCTGGCGGACGCGGACGCGGCGGCGCGCGCGGCGGAGGCGTGGACGGACGGCAAGGTGCTGGGCGGCGCGGAGGGCCTGGTCGAGCTGGTCGTGGAATCGGGGGCGGAGCTGGTGCTCAACTCGCTGGTCGGCTCGGCGGGCCTGGGACCGACGGTGGCGACGCTGGGCGAGGGCATCGACCTGGCGCTGGCGAACAAGGAGTCGCTGGTCGTGGGCGGCGAGCTGGTCACGGCGCTGGCGGAGGCGACGGGGGCGCGGATCGTGCCGGTGGACTCGGAGCACACGGCGCTCCATCAGCTGATCTCGGGCCAGCCGCCGGGGGCGGTGGAGCGGATGACGATCACGGCGAGCGGCGGCCCGTTCCGCGGGCGTACGCGCTCAGAGCTGGCGGAGGTGACGGTGGAGCAGGCGCTCGAACACCCGACGTGGGCGATGGGCGGCAAGATCACGATCGACTCGGCGACGCTGATGAACAAGGGCCTGGAGCTGATGGAGGCGCACCACCTGTTCGGCACGCCGTACGACCGCATCGACGTTGTCGTACACCCACAGTCGCTCGTGCACGGGCTGATCCAGCTGGCGGACGGGGCGATGCTGGCGCACCTGGGCCCGCCGGACATGCGCATCGCGATCTCCTACGCGCTGCACGGCGGCGAAAGCGCGGACCTCGGCATCGCGCCGCTCGATCTGGCGCAGATCGGCGAGCTGAACTTCGAGCGGGTCGACCTGGAGGCCTTCCCGTGCCTGCGCCTGGCGGGCGAAGCGGCGCGGGCGGGCGGGACGGCGCCGTGCGTGCTGAACGCGGCGAACGAGGTCGCGGTGCACGCGTTTTTGGAGGGGCGCCTGCGCTTCCTGGAGATCGCGGAGGTGATCGAGCGCACGCTGTCGGAGCTCGGCGCAGAGCCGGTGCTGGCGTTCGAGTCGCTGTACGAGGCGGACCGCCGCGCGCGCGAGCTGGCGAGCGGGCTCGTGCTGGCCCTCGGCTAGCGGCCGGACCTCTTTTTCGATGCTCCGCAAAGATGGCCGCGGGGCGGCGCGCGCAGGGCGAACTGCCGGAACGAGCGCGATCGCCTGCGAAGATGGCCTGCAATGAGCTGGGTCCTGACGATCCTCGGAATCATCTTGCTGATCGTGCTGCACGAGCTCGGCCACTTCACGGTGGCGAAGCTCGTGGGCATGCGCGTGGAGCGCTTCTCGCTGTTCTTCCCGCCGACGATCGCGCGGATCAAACGCGGCGAGACGGAGTACGCGATCGGCGCGATCCCGGCAGGGGGCTACGTGAAGATCACGGGGATGAACCCGGAAGAGCTGGAGGACCTCGACCCGGAGGCGACACGCCGGGCCTACTACAGCCAGCCGCCGTGGAAGCGGGTCGCGGTGATCGTGGCGGGGCCGGGCGTGAACCTGGTGATCGCGTTCGTGCTGTTCTGGGCGGTGCTGCTGTCGGGCAGCCTCACGGGGGCGACGGTGCTCTACAACCTCGACCCGGCGACAGAAGCGGTGCAGGCGACGTCGAAGGTCGAGCGCGTGCAGAGCGGCGAGCCGGCGACGAACGCGCTGCGTCCGGGCGATCGGATCGTCGCGGTCGACGGCGCGGCCGTCTCGCAAGCGGGGACGCGCAGCCGGATCGACGCGCATCGCTGTGTGGGCGTGGCCGTCGAAGGCTGCCGCGCGAGCACGCCGGCGGTGCTGACGGTGCGCCGCGGCTCAAAGACGATGCACGTCTCGCTCTATCCGCGCTACAGCGAGCGAGCTGGGCGCATGCTGATCGGGGTCGAATTCGCGGTGGCGGCGCAGTCGTTTGCAGCGCTCGGCGCGGCGGGTGCGTCGGTGGGGGCGATGTGGCACGCGACCACGAGCACGCTGACGGGCTTCTTCAAAGCGCTGACGAGCTCGAAGACGCGCAAGGAAGTGAGCAGCATCGTGGGCATCACGACGACGGCGCACGAAACGGTCGTGGCGGGGCCGGGCAAGGCGCTCGTGTTCCTCGGCTACATCTCGCTGGTGCTGGCGGTGATCAACCTGTTCCCGTTCCTGCCGCTCGACGGCGGCCACGTGCTGTGGTCGGTGGCGGAGAAGGTCCGCGGCAAGCGCATCTCGCTGATGGCGATGTACCGCTACAGC
>DATINR010000148.1:0-3914 GCA_035473995.1 Solirubrobacteraceae bacterium | reverse complement strand
GACGAGGTTGAGCATCAGCTTGATCTCCTCGGCGTAGCCGTGCCCGGAGGCGTGCACGGGCGCGTCGCGCGGCGTCACCACGTCGCAGCCGATGTGGTAGAGCCGGTCGATCGTCTCGTTCACGGCGCGCTCGTTGCCGGGAATCGGCGTGGCGCTGAAGACGACCGTGTCGCCCTCGCGCAGTTCGACCTGGCGGTGGTCGCGGTAGGCCATCCGGCGCAGCGCCGAGAGCGGCTCGCCTTGTGACCCGGTCGAGATGATCACGACGCGCTCGTCGGGGAAGTCGTTGATCTCACGCGGCCCGACGAGCATCCCGTCGGGCACCTCGATATGCCCGAGCGTGCGCCCGATGCCGACGTTCTTGCGCATCGAGCGCCCGACCAGCGAGACCTTGCGGTCGAGCGCGGCGGCAGCGTCGACGACCTGCTGCACGCGGTGGATGTTCGAGGCGAAACTGGTCACGACGATCCGCCCCTCGCAGCGTGCGAAGGCCTCCTCCAGGTGCGGGCCGACGACGGACTCCGACGGCGAGAAGCCGTCGCGGTCGACGTTGGTCGAGTCGCCGCACAAGAGCAGCACGCCCTCGCGGCCGAGCTCGGCCAGGCGTGAGACGTCGGCCGGCGGGCCGTCGACGGGGGTCTGGTCGAACTTGTAGTCGCCCGTCACGAGCACCGTGCCGTGCTCGGTGCCGAGCGCCACGGCGCTGGCGTCGGGGATCGAATGGGTCATGTGCACCAGCTCGAGCGTGAACGGGCCGAGCTCGAGCTCTTCGCCGTCCTCGACCTCGTTGAGGTCGACCTCCTTGAGCTTGTGCTCGTCGAGCTTGGAGCGCGCCATCGCGATCGTCAGCGCGCCGCCGTAGACGGGCGGCATCTGCGTGGCGCCGAGCTCGCGCAGGACCCAGGGAAGCGCGCCGAGGTGGTCCTCGTGGCCGTGCGTGACGACGATCGCCTCGATGTCCTTGGCGCGCTCGCGCAGGTAGGAGAAGTCGGGCAGCACGAGGTCGATGCCGACCATCTCGGGGGTCGGGAAGCGCAGCCCGACGTCGACGACGACGATCCGGCCGTCGTGTTCGACGACGGTCATGTTCTTGCCGATCTCGCCCAGGCCTCCGAGCGGTAGGACGCGTACCTTGCTCACGCGCTGTGCGCCTGCGCCGAGGGCGCTCCGGCCCCGGCGTGTTGCGGCTGTCCGTCGCCTGAGAGCAGACCGTGGCGCACGAGCAGCGCGCGCACGACTGCGAGCTCCTCCTCGGTGGCCGGCACGAGCGGCAGGCGCAGGCCGCCGGCGCGGAAGCCGAGCAGGTTCAGCGCCGCCTTCGTGCACGTCGGGCTGGCCGTCATGAACAGCGTCGAGTAGATGTCGCGCAGCGAGGCGTCGATCTCGGCGCGGTTCTCCGGCTCGTCGACCATCCGGCGCATCTGCTCGCCGACGAAGTGGCTGGCGACGAGGACGCCGCCGGCGCCGCCGAGGTCGAGCGTGCGCGCGAACAGGCTGTCGTCGCCGGCGTACAGGTCCATCCCGTCGATCAGCTGCAGCTCCTCGCCGTTGGCCTGCTTGACACCGTCGATGTGCTCGATCTGGGCGAGCTCGGCGAGCAGGTCGGGCGGCATGTTCGTGGCCGTGCGGCCGGGGATGTTGTAGACCAAGATCGGCTTGTCCGTCGCCTTGGCGACGGTTTCGTAGTGGCGCGTGATGCCAAGGCGGCTGGGCTTGTTGTAGTAGGGCGTCACGATCAGCGTCCCGTCGACGCCGAGCTCGGTCGCCCGTTCGGTCAGGTAGACGACCTCGCGCGTGTCGTTCGTGCCGGTGCCGGCGACGATCGTCGTGCCCTCCGGCCGCTCGGCCAGCGCAAGCTCGATCAGCCCGAGCTGCTCCTCATCGGACATCGTCGAGGCCTCGCCCGTCGTCCCGGCCACGACGAACCCATCCGACCCATGCTCGGCCAGGTGGTGCATCAGCCCCACGAACGCCTGCTCGTCGACCTTCAGCGTCTCCTCGTCGAACGGCGTGATGATGGCCGTCAGCACGGCGCCAAGCTCAGTCATGGCTTCCAGTATTTCACGCGCAGACCAACCGGTCCGGATGACCGGTCCTGTGACGTGTCGTGGCGGACGGAGCGGCTTTAGTTTGTGACCAGAAGCGGAGTCCGGCTCGACCCGAAAGGCAGGATGCCGTCAAAACGGAATTGCGGCGCCCAGCTGCAGAAAGACCGTAAGCCATCAAAACAGCAGATTCTCGAGCCCAACCACGAGCGGCTCGGGCAGGCTGGCGACGTTCCGCACAGCCAGCAGCACCCCCGGCATGAACGACTCCCGCCCAATCGTGTCGTGCCGAATGATCAGCGTCTGCGCGAGATCGCCAAGAATCACTTCCTGATTGGCAACGAGCCCGGGCAGCCGCACGGAATGGATCGGCGGCGCCTCCTTGCCGCTGGCGCCGGCCATCAGCTCGGCCGTGCGCGCGGCGGTGCCGCTGGGCGCGTCGAGCTTGCGGTCGTGGTGCAGCTCGATGATCTCGGCCTTGGCCATGTGCTTGGCGGCCTCGGTGGCGAAGCGCATCATCAGCACCGCGCCGATCGCGAAGTTGGGTGCGACGAGCACGTTGGCGCGCGGCTCGGTCTGGGCGAAGGCGGCCTCGCGCAGCGCGTCGAGATCGAAGCCGGTGGTGCCGAGCACGACGTGGACGCCCGCCTCGATGCACGCCAGCGCGTTCTCGAGCGCCGTTTCGGGCTGGGTGAAGTCGACGACGACCTCGACGGCAGCGTCGCTGTCGCCGAGCACGTCGGACAGGCCGATCGCCAGCCGCGGGTCGGCGCGCCCGACGAGCTGCATGTCCTCGGCGCCCTCGACGGCGGCGCAGACGGTCTCGCCCATGCGCCCGGCGGCGCCGGCGACGGCGACGCGGATCACGAGGCCGCTCCCTGCGCGGCGGGCTGAACGGCAGCAGCGCCCTCGGCGCCCCCGCCGAGCGGCACGATCGCGGCGTCGAAGATCTGTCGATCGGGGCCGACGCAGGCGACGGACAGGCGCTCGGGCGCGAACAGCTCGCCGGCGAGCGCTTCGAGGTCGCTCAGCGAGACGGCGTCGATCCGCTCGATCACCTCGTCGACGGAGAGGATCGGCATCTCGTGCAACAGCGATGCGCCGAGGTGGCTCATGCGCGCGGCCGTCGACTCCATCGAGAGCACGACGCGTCCCTTGAGGTTCTCGCGCGAGCGGGTCAGCTCCTGCTCGTCGGCCGGGCGCTCGACGCAGCGCTCGAGCTCGGTCGCGATCACGGCGAGCGCCTGCTCGAGGTTGTCGGGGCGCGTGCCGACGTACAGGCCGATCTCGCCGGTGTGCGCGTACATGTTGGAGAAGGAGAAGACCGAGTAGGCCAGCCCGCGCCGCTCGCGCACCTCCTGGAAGAGGCGCGATGAGGAGGTGGCGCCGAGCACGCCTTCGAGCACGCGCAGCGCGAAGCGCCGCTCGTCCTCGCGGCCGAGGCCGGCGCCGCCGAGGCACAAGTGGTACTGCTCGGTGTCTTTCTCGGAGAAGTGCACGCGCCGGGCGAAGTCGGGCTCGCCGGCGGCGGCGTGGCCGTTGGCGGCCTTGCTCGTGCCCTCCCCTATCCCGGCGGCCGCAGCGATCGGCAGCGAGGAGGCGAGCTGCACGAGTGCGTCGTGCTCGATCGAGCCGGCCGCGGCGATCACGATCTCGCGCGGGTCATAGCGCGAGCCGTGGAAGGCGGCGAGCTGCTCGAGCGTGACCGAGCCCACGACCTGCGCCGTGCCGATCACGGCGCGCCCGAGCGGGTGCGAGCCGAAGACGGCCTCGCCGAGCACGTCGAAGACCTTCTCCTGCGGGTCGTCTTCGTACATGGCGATCTCCTCGAGCACGACCTCGCGCTCGGTCTCGAGCTCGCCGAAGCGC
>DATINR010000147.1:0-7962 GCA_035473995.1 Solirubrobacteraceae bacterium | reverse complement strand
CCTGACGGTGACGGCTTCCGCGTAACCGGGCAGAAAATCTTCACCACCCATGGTCTGCACGCGACCTGCTTTCTCGTCTACGTCCGCTATGGTCCGGGTACCGGCAATATCGGCTCGGTCCTGATCGAGTCGGTCGACGGCGTGCTGACCCGCCGCGTGGCCGACACGGCGCTGTTCCACGACGTCGCCTCGGGCGCGATCGACGTCGACGAGGACAAAGCGCCGGCGCCGGCCGTGCCCTTCGCGCTGGCGGCCGCCACGCCGCCCGGGCGCCTGCGGATCGCATACTCGACGCGCATCCCGCCGGGCGTGCTGGCGAAGCTCGACGACGACGGGGCGCGTGCGCTGAGCGAGACGGTCGAGCTGCTGCGCTCACTCGGGCACGAGCTGACCGAGCGTGACCCCGACTACGGGATGGGCACTGCCACTGCGCTGATTCCGCGCTATGTGCGCGGCGTCTACGAAGACGCGCGCGCGATGGCGCATCCGGAGCGCCTGGAGCGCCGCACGAAGGGGATGGCGCGTCTCGGCGCGCTCGCCGGGCCGCTGTTCGAGAAGGCGCTCGCGGGCGAGGCCGAGTTCGCGCGGCGCCTGAACACGATCTTCGCCGACCACGACGTGCTGCTCACGCCGGCCACCGCGACCGGCCCGCCGCGCATCGGCCAGCTGCAGGGACGCGGCGCGCTGTGGACGCTGAACGCCGTCGCCGGCTGGGTTCCCTACAACGGCGTGTGGAACGTGACCGGCCAGCCGGCCGCCTCGGTTCCGGCCGGCTTCGGCGCCGACGGGCTGCCGCGCGGCGTGCAGATCGTCGGCCGGCCCAACGACGAGACGACGCTGCTCTCGCTGGCCGCGCAGATCGAGGCCGAGCGTCCCTGGGCGGACGCGCGCCCGCCCGAAGCCGCGTGAGCGAGTCCGCCGAGCCGGCGAGCGGCGACGAGCCGGCGACGGGCGGTGGCGCGGCGAGCGAGGAACGGGCGCTGCTCGAGCTCGCGGTGCAGGCAGCGCGGATGGCCGGCGGCTTGCTGCTGGAGCGCGCGGGCCACGGGGCCGAGCGCGAGGTGGCGAGCAAGAGCACCCCGACGGACCTCGTCAGCGAGGCCGACGTGAGCTCGCAGCGCGCGATCCGCGCGCTGCTGCGCGAGCGGCGCCCCGACGACGGCTTCCTCGGCGAGGAGGAGGGCGACTCCGAGCAGGGCACGAGCGGGCTGCAGTGGATCGTCGATCCGCTCGACGGCACGGTCAACTTCCTCTTCGGCATCCCGCATTGGAGCGTCAGCGTGGCCGTCGCCGACAGCAGCGGGACACTTGCCGGAGCCGTGTTCGACCCCAACCGCGGCGAGCTGTTCAGCGCCACCCGTGGCGGCCCGGCAGTGCTCGACTCGTCTCACGGCGTGAGCGAGATGAGCCAGGGCGCCGGCGGCGATTCCTCGCAGGAGCGCCGCACGGGGGAGGACGCCGGCCCGGGCGGAGAGGACCTGGCCAGCGCGATGGTCGCGACCGGCTTCTCCTATGACGCGGGCGTACGCGACGCGCAGGCGAAGGTGCTGGAGCGCCTGCTGCCGCGCGTGCGCGACATCCGCCGTCTCGGCAGCGCCGCGCTCGATCTGGCGTGGACGGCGGCCGGGCGCTACGACGCCTACTACGAGCGCACGGTCAAGCAGTGGGACATCGCCGCCGGCGCGCTCGTCTGCGAACGCGCCGGGCTGCAGGTGCGGGAGCTGCCCGAGCGCGAGGGGCTGCCGTGGGGGATCCTCGTCGCACCGGCCTCGCTCGCGGAGCCGCTGCTCGAGCTCGTTGCCTAGCGCGGACCGGTCGGCCCGCCGGTGTCTACCCGGTGCCGACGAGCGCGTTGGCCTCGCGATCACGCAGCGCCGCCAGCGGCGCCTCGTAGAGCCGGCGCTTGATCGCGCCGAGCGTGGCCGGGTCCTTCGACGCGAGCGCCGCCGCCAGCTCGATCGCCTGCGACAGCACGCGCCCCTCCTCGACGGCGTGGTCGACGATCCCGGCGGCTCGAGCGTCGAGGCCGCCGTAGCGGCGGCCGGTCGTCATCGCCTCGTGCGCGGCGTGCTTGCTCAGGCGCGCCGCGATCAGCGCGTTCATGCCGTGCGTGAAAGGGATGCGGATGTCGACCTCGGGCAGGCAGAAGAAGCCGCGGTCGGCGCGCATCACGCGCTGGTCGTGGGCGAGCGCGAGCATCGCGCCCGCGGCGAACGTGTGTCCCTGAAGCGCCGCCACGCAGGGTACGTCGAGCTCGAGCACTCGCGCCAGCAGCTCGTGCAGGCGCGGCACGAACTCGCCGATCAGCTCCTGGTTGGCGGCCATCCACTCGAGGTCGAGCCCGTTCGACCAGATCTTGCCGCTCGCCGTCGTCACGAGCGCGCGCGGCGCCGGCGCCGCCTGGACCTCGTCGAGGCATCGCTCGATCGCGTCGAGCGAGTCGTCGTTGAAGCGGTTCTCGCCGCTGCCGAGGTCGAGCACGAAGACCTCGCCCTCGCGCGTCAGGCTGGGAAGCGTCTGCACCTGCTCGTCTTCGCTCACTCGCTGCTCCTGTCCGTTCGGCGGTAGTTGGGCGTCGCGGTTTCGCTGCGGCGCCTGTGCGATCTTTTCATCCCGCGAGCGATCAGAGGAGGACCGATGACCGAGCAGGCCGAGAAGGCGCGCCGGTTCCTGGAGCTTCACCACGAGCAGCGACCGCTGCTGCTGCCCAATCCGTGGGATCGCGGCTCGGCGAAGCTGCTCGCCTCGCTCGGCTTTCAGGCGCTGGCGACGACGAGCAGCGGCTCGGCGGCCACGCTCGGCGAGCTCGACGGGACGATTGGCCGCGAGCGGGCGCTCGTGCACAGCGCGGAGATCGTCGCGGCCAGCGAGCTGCCGGTCTCGGCCGATCTCGAGAACGGCTTCGCCGTGGATGCGGCGGGCGTTGCCGAGACCGTGCGCGCGGCGGTCGCGGCCGGGCTCGCGGGCTGCTCGATCGAGGACTACTCGCGCGACGAAGCGTCTCCGATCTACGAGCTCGCCGAGGCGATCGAGCGCGTCGCGGCGGCGGCCGAGGCGGCGCACGGAGGGGAGGTCCCGTTGGTGCTCACCGCGCGTGCCGAGAACTACCTGCACGGGCGCAAGGACCTCGAGGACACGATCGAGCGGTTGCGGGCCTACGAGCAGGCCGGTGCCGACGTGCTCTACGCGCCGGGGCTGATGCATCTCGAGGAGATCGGAAGGGTGGTCGAGTCGGTCGGCGTGCCGGTCAACGTGCTCGCACGACCCGGCGCTCCCTCGGTCGGTGAGCTGGCGTCGGTCGGCGTGGCGCGAGTGTCGGTAGGCGGCGCGTTCGCCTTCGCCGCGCTTGGCGCGCTGGTGGAGGCGGCCGAGGAGCTACAGGGCTCGGGCACATACGGCTTCTGGGAGCGCGCCAAAGTCGGCGCGAAGGCGGCGCAGGCGGCGTTCGGACTGGACGGCCGATGACGCGGTCGGCGCTGGGCGGGGCGCTCGTCTAGGGACTTCGCCAACCGTAGGGCGGACTAAAGTGGGGGCTATGCGGCGGTGGAGGAACGGCAGACTCGATGCGCTCAAAACGCATTGTCCGAAAGGACGTGTGGGTTCGAATCCCACCCGCCGCACTGTCTGATGCGTTCGCAGTACTCCGAGGCGATGGCCTTGGCGGCGCGCGGTTTGAATGCCCGTCAGATCGAACGGAGAACGGGCATTCCCCGAAGTACAGTCCGTGATTGGCGCAAAGGGCTCGGTGCAACCCGGCGCCCGATTCGAGCCGGGACGTGCCCAAGCTGTGGCGGCGCGCGAACCGCTCTACGACGGATGTGCCGGCCCAGCTACGGATATCTACTCGGGATGTATCTCGGCGACGGGTCGATCGATCAAATGCGTCGCACGTGGAGACGGAGGATCTCGCTCGATTCGCGATGGCCGGGCATCGCGCGGGAGTGCGTCGATGCGATGAAGGCGGTCTTCAGCGAGAACCGAGTACTGCTCTATCAGCCCAATACCCAAAGCCGGTGTGTCGTCGCGGTGGTCTACTCGAACCACTTGGTCTGCCTGTTCCCTCAGCACGGCCCAGACCCAAAGCATCGTCGGGCGATTGAGCTTGCGACCTGGCAAGCGGAACTGGTGCGCCAAGAGCCCCGGCAGTTCCTCCGCGGCTTGATCCACTCTGACGGATGCCGATTCACGAACAGGGTTCGGGCGAGCGGCAAGACATACGCCTACCCGCGTTACAACTTCACGAACGTGTCCAGCGACATCCGTGACCTCTTCGCCGCCACGTGCGAACAATTGGGAATCGAGTGGAGGCAGATGAACTCGCGCAACATCTCGATCGCCCGGCGGGACTCCGTTGCCCGGCTGGATCGATTTGTTGGCCCGAAGTTCTGAGCGCCGGTATGGCCCTCAGGCCGTCTGCGGCGGAGCGCCGGCAAACGTGCCGGGGGCGAGCGAGGGGTCGCGACGCTCGAGCTCGACGTTCCAGCCCTGCTGGAAGCCGCGCATCGCAAAGGCGACGAGCAGGATCTGCAGGGGGGCGATCAGCAGCGTGAGCACGCCGAGCAGCCCAGCGTCGATCGACGGCTGCGAGAAGCCGGCTTTGTCGCGGTCGAACCAGCCGGGGCCGGCGACGAGCGCGAAGATCAACAGCAGCACGGCGAGCACGGCCGAGACGGGCAGCACGCCGCGGTTCCAGCGCATCGCGTAGAAGGCAAGGGTCAGATATACGATCACGTAGGCGATCTGCACGGGCACGGCGCCCTGCAGCACGCTCCAGCCGCCGATCGTCACGATCAGGACGAGCGCGGCGCTCGCCAGCAGCAGCAGCACGACGGTGGCGCGCGTAGCCTGCACGACCGGCTTGTCGCGGTTGGGGTGGGTGACGATCACTCCGGGCGACGTGGCGTCGCCGGGCGACTGCGTGCCTGCGGTGGAGGACATCGCCGCATCACCATACAATCTCTCCCCGCGCCACGCGCGGGCGTGGTGGAATTGGTAGACACGCCGGCCTTAGGAGCCGGTGGGCGAAAGCCCTTGGGGGTTCGAGTCCCTTCGCCCGCATTCCGGGGCCGTCGCCCGCGATGGTCGCTCAGCCGGTGAAGCTCGCAGGCGCTGCCGTCTCGCGACTGACTTTCCACGAGGTTGCGTTCGTCGGGGCGAGGAAGCTCGGCGGCTGCTGGTTGGCGAGTCGGTCGTCGTAGTTGTAGTTCTTGATGTAGCCGCTGCCGCCGGAGGTTCCGACGGGACCACGCCAGAACTGCGCGATCGAGCCCCACACGGTCAGCGTGCCCAGCAGATTGCCGCACTTGTAGTTGTCGACGATCCACGAGTGGTTGGTGCTGAGGATCGCGGCGTCGATCACTGGATCTTTGAGCATTCCCCAACCGTTCGGATCTTCTTCCGCGTTCAGTTCGGTCGCTCTCGACGGGCAGCTGCCCGTGCCGAATTCGATCTTGCAGAATCCACCGCCTTCATAGTTTTTCGTGCCACCTTCGCATGTCGTGATGTAGCGGTTCTCACTTTCGCGGTATTCGGAGTAGCCAGATTCCACTTTGTGGCACACCCCTCCTTCAAACACCGGGTTGTAGGCGTAGCCGGTCGAGTGGTAGAACTTCAGTTTGGTCACTTCGCCGTAAAGCTTTAGTTTGGTGTTTTCCAAGACCGGACTGAAGGTGAGTGTTACCGCTGCGCCGTAGAATTTGAGCGTCGTCGTTTCGGATTTAGTAGCAGCTTTGCTGAGTTTGATCGTTTTCCCGCTCACATTGATCGACGTAATCGTGGTTTTCGCTTCGATCCCCGATCCTTCGACTTCCGCGCCGACGACCAGGCCGGTCGTGTTGATTTCTTTGACTTCGGTGGTTTTATTCGTTTTCCCGCTGGCCGATATCAGCGTGGGTTTGGCCGCTTTGTTCAGCAGCAGCGCTTTTGCGCCTTCGATTTTCGAGATAGTCGTGCCCGCTTCGATCCCGGTCCCTTCGACTTCCTCGCCGGCGACCAATCCGGTCGTGTTGATTTCTTTGACTTCGGTCGCTTTTGTGATGATCCCGCTGGCTGTCGTCGATTTGGTCTGTGCCGCTTTGCTCAAAGTGATCGTTTTTCCGGCTGCATTGATCGCAGAGATCGTAGTACCCGCTTCGATCTGACCGGCCACGGTCCCTTCGACTTCCGCGCCGACGACCAGCCCGGTCGTGTTGACTTCCTTGACTTCGGTCGAGTTGTTGGTGAGTTTCGCGCTGAGTTCTTTCGCCGGCGGTTTGGCCGCTTTGCTCATTTTGAGCTTTTCTCCAGTTTTCACTTCCGAAATCGTCGTACCTGCTTCGATCTCTCCGGCGACCGTCCCTTCGACTTCGTCGCCGGCGGAAAGCCCGGTCGTCGCGACTTCCGACACTTCGGTGGACGGAAGAACCTTGGCGCTGAGTTCTTTCATCGTCACGCATTTTTCGTTGATCGGAGGCTGTGTGGCGGGCACGATGTTTTTCGTTACATAGCTGGTCTTGACCGGGTGGTAGACGCGCACGAAGTTTTCGGCGATCAGGCCGAGCGTCGCGCCGCCGGTCGGTTCGCCCGAGGATTCGTTCGTCGTCGTCAGGTTGCCGTTGACGATCACGTCGTCCGCGGAGGCGATCGTGAGCGATTCGGTGTATTCCCCGTGGACGTAGACGTTGCCGCAGCCTCCGTCGTCGACCGTATCGGTTCCGAACGGCGTGTAGTTGGTGATCGCGCACGCTTCGGATTTGGAGTTTTCGACGTAGACGACACCGTTGCTCGGGAATGCGACGGTTTTCGTCACTCCCTTGTTTTTGACGACCATCGTGTTCGGCGTGCCCGGCCGCAGTTCGATTTCAGTGCGCCCGTCGAACTTCGTTCCGGCCGCTTCGAGCAGTTCGGCATCGGTTTCGGGCGGCAGGATCGAGCCGGCCGTCGTCGTGTATTTCCCGACGATGTTGGGTTCGTCCGTGCAGCCGCCGGCCGCGTAGTGCCCGCCGTTCATCGCGATTTCGTCGTTGCGCCCTTCTCGCCCGAATTTTGGTGCACTGCCGTTTTTGGTGCAGATCGCCGCCGCATCGTTGGTGTGCATCGGCCCGTTGACTTCGTCGGTCGGGGCGAACTGGATGACCGGGCACGTCCCGGTCAGGCCGTGCGTAGAGCGGTACGAATAGTAGAATTCGCAGACTTTCGGTTCGAGTTTGAAGTTGACCGGGTCCTCGACCTCGTAGTTGCTCTCATACACGTACTTGGTGAAGCCGGGGTGCGAGAATGTCGCGACGATCTTGCGCGTGACCGTGTTGGCGCCTTCTTTGACGGTCCCGGTGGAAAGGATCCGGAACGTGCCTTTGGCGGTCCCGCCCGTCTCGAGGATCGTCGCCTGTTTGCCGCTTTCGCATGTATGTCCGGTCGAGCCCAGGGTCTTCACCGTGTAGTTCTCGTCTGTAGCCCCCGTCACTTTCAGCGGTGTGGCTTCGGTGCCGAGGGTCGGGCATTTGGTCCAGTATTCGGGCGAGCTCGTCAACTGGTACTGGTACCGGTTCACGCCGGCGAGCGCGGCGTAGTAGGCCTTCGTCTGGATCGTCGCGCGGCGCGTGAGTTTGACGTCTCCGTTCGCTGCCGTGAACGCGGCGGCCATGAGCAGCGAACCGACGAACAGCGCGAGCAGGGCGAACAGCATCGTGAAGCCCTCCTCGCGGGCGAGGCGGGTGGCGAGGCGTTTGGGAAGAGTCATGTGCACGTGAATCCTTCCGTGGCCGATTCGGGCGGCGTGAGGCGAAGGACGACCGAGCCTCTGAATACCGTCGTGTGCCCTTCGCGCGTATCGGCTTTTTCGGGGGCTTGCCTGTAGGAGATCGTGACCTGCGCGACCTTTTTGCTTTCGGCGACCGACGCCAGTTCGCTCGGAGCGATTTCGACGAGCTTGCCGTAGGTTTCCGCTTTCGGGGAATTCGTTTCATAGCGCCAGTAGTGGAACAC
>DATINR010000146.1:0-66335 GCA_035473995.1 Solirubrobacteraceae bacterium | reverse complement strand
GAAGCGCATCTGCCACGACTTCGGGTTCTTCGCGCCGAAGGTCTCTTTCAGCTCGCGCGCCCAGATCCGCCGTGCGGCGCGGTACTTGGCGATCTCCTCGAAGAAGTCGATCTGCGCGTTGAAGAAGAACGACAGGCGCGGTGCGAACTCGTCGACGTCGAGCCCCCGCTCGACGGCCTGCTCGACGTAGGTCAGCCCGTCCTTCAGCGTGAACGCGAGCTCCTGCTGCGCCGTCGAGCCGGCCTCGCGGATGTGGTAGCCGGAGATCGAGATCGGGTGCCAGCGCGGCATCCGCCGCGTGCACCACTCGATCATGTCGCCGCACAGGCGCATCGCCGGGTCGATCGGGAAGCACCACTCCTTCTGCGCGATGTACTCCTTGAGGATGTCTGCCTGGATCGTGCCCGACAGGCGCTCCGGGGAGACCGGGCCGGCGGTGCTCGTGCCGGCCTCGGCGGCGGCGACGTAGAAGGCGAGCATGATCGCGGCGGGGGCGTTGATCGTCATCGAGACCGACACCTCGCCGAGGTCGATGCCGCCGAACAGCGTCTGCATGTCGTCGAGCGTGTCGACGGCGACGCCCTCGCGCCCGACCTCGCCGAGCGAGCGCGGGTGGTCTGAGTCGTGGCCCATCAGCGAGGGCATGTCGAACGCCGTCGAGAGCCCCGTCTGCCCGTGCGAGAGCAGGTAGAGGAAGCGCTCGTTGGTCTCCTCGCTGGTGCCGAAGCCGGCGAACTGGCGCATCGTCCACAGCCGCCCGCGGTACATCGACTCATAGATCCCGCGCGTGAACGGATAGGCGCCGGGGCGTCCGATCGGGTCCTGCTCGGAGCCGATGCCGGGTGGCAGGTCGGCGTGCGTGTAGAGCTCGCGAACGGGCTCGCCCGAGAGCGTCTTGAACTTGTCCGCCGCCTCCTGGGAGGGGGGCTTGGCACTAATCGCCATGCACGAATGCTACCCGGCGCGCTTACCGCGCCCGGCGTTTGCGTAGGTGGGCCGCGCGCGCCGCCGCCCGCCTCAGAGCAGCGAGACGGCGCCGGCGGCGGTGAGCCGCATCGTCCAGCTGTGCTGCGCGACGATCGCGCCGTCGGCGAGCACGACGACGCCGACACGCACCCGCATACGCCCTCGCCGCTTCAGCAGCGTCCGTGCGTGGCGCGTGAGCGGGATGCGTACGTGGGCGCCCTGGCCGCTGCGCAGTCGGCCTGTCGCGGAGCCGAGCACGGCAGGAGTCTGGCCGAAGCCGCTGAGCGAGCCGCGCGGCGAACCGGCCGGTACGAGGAAGCTCAGCGTTTCGCAGTCTTTCGCGGCGACGGGGCACTGAATGTCGGCGCCGGGGTCGAGCGTGGCATGGCCGAGCAGGCTGTAGAGGCGCGGTGCGCGCGCCGCCGAGAGCGCCGGCGGCGGCGTCGGCGCCTGGTCAGCCGCCGGTGCGGGTGCGGCAGCCGGCGCGGGCGGCGGGACGGGCGTGCTCGGCGCGGGCGTGCTCACGAGGGGCATCGACAGCGCTGGGTCGGCTTCGTCGTCGCCACGTACTCCGATGCCGTCGATCCCGGCGACGTTGATCGCAGGGGTGTTCGTGATGAACAGCATCGCCGCGCTCTTCTCGCCGAGCGTCGTCGGCTCGAAGCCGACGGTCAAGGCGCACGATTCGCTCGGGGAGAGGATCCGCCCGCTGCAGGAGTCGGCGCGTACGGGGAACATCAGCGGCGTGCCGGTGACGAGGAAGGAGCGCTGGATGTACAACAGGTAATCGCCCGTGTTGGTCACGGTGAAGGTGTGCTGGGCGGAGTCTCCGAGCGCGACGTTGCCGAGCAGCGCCTGGGTCGTGTCGAGCGTCATCTGCGGGCCGTGCAGGCCTTCACCGGAGAGCGGGACGACGATCGGCCCGGCGGCGGAGTCGCTCTGCACGACGAGCGAGGCCGTGCGCACGCCGGTAGCGCTCGGGCGGAAGCGGATGCCCATGCCGCAGCTGTTGCTCGGCCACATCAGGTCGTTTTCGCAGTTGCCCCATTCGACGGCGAAGTCGGCGGCGTCGGGGCCGGTGATCGAGACCGATTGCAGCTGCGTGCCGAAGTCGGAGCTGTTCTGGATGTTCAGCGATTCACTCTCGCGGCTTTCGCCTTCGAAGGATTCGGGCGGGTTGTAGGGGATCGGCGAGAACGTGAGCTGGCTCGGGCTCGGCGAGGGGGTGCCCGTCGCGGCGCTCGCCGTGAGCGGCACTTCGACGGGCGCTTCGCCGAGCACTTCGCCGAGCGCATGGAGCACGAGCGTCGCCGAGTAGTCGCCGCGCGCGCCGGGCTCGAAGACGACTTCGAGCGAGCAGTTTTCACCGGCGGGAACGAAGTTGCCGGCGCAGCTGTCGTTGACGATCTGAAAGCTCGATGCGTCGGTGCCGGAGAGTTCATTGGCCGTCACGAGCAGCGGTTCAACGGTGTTGTTCGTGACCTTCACGTTCTGCTGCGGGTTGCCGCCGATATGCAAGTCAACAGCGCCGTATTCGAGCTGCGCGGGGGAGGCTTCGACGGGCGGCTGCGCCGACGCCGGAGCGGCGGCGAGCAACATGGCAAAGGACACGAGTGCTGCGAGCGGAACGCTTCGCTTGAACATCTACTACCCCCGGATTGGTTGGCCGGACTTGCCCCGGCTCGATGAGGGGGTGTCGGGCGTGTGCGCAGGTTTGCTGAGTGCTGCACGCAAATGCCCGCACGTGAGATGGTCTCCGGATGAAGCCCGACGGCTCGCTCCACGCCGCGCTGCGCCGGTTGATCGGCGCGGAGCACGTGCTGGCCGCGGACGCGCGCTCGCCGTACAACCGCGACGCGTCGAACCGGCGCGAGCTGCGCGGCGTCGCGGACGCGGTGGCGCTGCCGGGCAGCGCGCGCGAGGTGGAGGGGGTGGTGCGCTGGTGCTATGCGCACGACGTGGCGATGGTGCCGCGCGGGGGCGGCACGGGGCTGACGGGCGGGGCGGTGCCGACGGACGGCGGCGTGGTGCTGTCGCTCAAGCGCCTGCGCGCGATTCGCGAGCTGGAGGCGGGCCTGTGGCGGATGCTGCCGGAGGCCGGCGTGAGCACGCGCGACGTTCAGCGGCTGGCGCGCGAGAACGGATTGTTCTTCGGGCCCGATCCGGGGGCGTCGGAGCAGTCGCAGATCGGCGGCAACGTGGCGACGAACGCGGGCGGCCCGCACGCGCTGAAGTACGGCGTGACTGGGGCGTGGGTGACGGGCCTGGAGGCGGTGCTGGCGCCGGGCGAGCTGGTTCAGATCGGGGGTTGGGCGAGCAAGGACGTGGCGGGGTATGACGTGAAGGATCTGCTGATCGGCTCGGAGGGGACGCTGGGCGTGATCACGGCGGTGCGCCTGCGGCTGCTGCCGGCGCGCCCGGTGCAGATCGCGCAGGTGGTGTTCATGCGCACTCGCGCCGAGGGGTGCGCGGCGATGCTGGCCGTGACGGCGGCAGGCATCGAGGCGGCGGCGATGGACTTCGCAGACGGCGCGGCGCTTGCGCACGTGGCGGGCGGCTACCCGGGCGAGGTGCCGTCGGGGGCGGGCTTCGCGTTGTTGATCGAGGTCGACGGGACGCACGAGCAGGCGCGCACGCAGGCGGACGAGGTTGAGGATCTGTTGGGCGGCGATGCGCTGGCGATCGATCGTGCGACGGATGCAGCGGCGCTGTGGCGCTGGCGCGAGGGCTTCAACGGCGTGCTGTCGGGCGTGCGCGGCGCGAAGGTGTCGGAGGACGTGTCGTTTCCGGTCGAGCGGCTGCGGGAGGGACTGGAGGGCTTCGAGCAGCTGGCGGCCGCCCACGAGCTGAGCTCGTGCGCGTTCGGCCACGGCGGCGACGGCAACGTGCACGCGACGGTGCTGGTGGACCCGGCGGACGACGCGGAGCTGCAGCGCGCGCGGGAGCTGGGTGCTGAGCTGTTTGCACTGGTGGGCGAGCTGGGCGGCTCGATCGCGGCCGAGCACGGCGTGGGCTGGCTCAAGCGAGGACTGTTGGAGTCGCAGTGGGACGAGCGCACGCTGGCGTTGCACGAGCAGATCAAGCGGGCGTTCGACCCGAAGGGCCTGATGAACCCGGGCAAGAAGCTGGCGCGCGTGCCGGGCGCAGGGAGCTGAGAGGATGGCCGGTGCGATGACTCTCGTGAGCGAGCTAGAGCTGCCGTCGTTCGACCACACCGACGCGCAGATGCGTGGTGTGCGCTTTCACGAGGAGATGGCGAGCGTGCGGGCGCAGGGCTGGCTGGCGCAAGTGCCGTTCGGCTACATGACGCTGGACCGCGAGGCGAGCGAGTTCTTCCTGCGCACGCGCTCGGCGATCTTCCCGGGGATGAAGATCGCGGAGATCTTCGGCGTGACGGAGGGGCCGCTGTATGAGCAGATGCGGCGCAACATCCTGCACGTCAACGGCGCCGACCACACGCGCCTGCGCAGTCTCGTCAACCCTGCGCTGTCGCCGCGTGCGGTCGAGCGCTACAGGCCGGTGATGCGCGAGTTCCTCGACGAGCTGCTGGCGCAGGCGATCGCGGCGTCCGGCGCGCAGGACGACGACGATGTGCGCTGCGACTTCGTGCAGGCGTTCGCCAAGCCGTACCCGTCGCTGGCGATCGCGACGGTGATGGGAGCGCCCCTGGAGGATGCACCGCGCCTGCACCACTGGTCGAACGTGATCCAGCGCCAGTTCGACGCGGTCAGCATGGCGAGCGAGATAGACGTGATCGACGAGGCGGTGCGCGAGTTCTACGAGTACGCGCAGGCGCTCGTGCTGGCGCGGCGCGAGGACCCGAGCGACGATCTGATCTCCAAGCTGATCGCCGCGGAAGAGGAGGGCGAGCGCCTCAGCGATGTGGAGTGCATCAACCTCGTGTTCAACGTGCTCGTGGGCGGGGTGGACACGAGTCAGAGCCAGCTTGCGCACGCGGTGCGGCTGCTGGCCGAACACCCCGACCAGTGGGAGCTGCTGGCGCAGGACCCGTCGCTGGCGGGGGACGCCGTTGAGGAGGCGCTGCGCTACGAGCCGATCACGCCGTTCACGGCGCGCATACTCGTCGAGGACGTGGTCTACCGCGACGTGACGTTCCCGGAGGGGACGGTGGTGATGGTGTGCGCTTTCACCGGCAACCGCGATCTCGGCGACGACGACGCCGGGCCGCGCGGAGCGGATAGCTTTGACATCACGGCCGACCGTGGGCGGGCGCGTCCGCTGACGTTCGGCGCGGGCGTGCACTACTGCCTTGGCGCGAACCTTGCGCGCGTGGAGTTGCAGGAGGGGCTGGCGTTCCTGTCGCAGCGCATGCACGGCCTGCGGCTAGACGGCGAGCCCGTGTTCGAGGGCGTCTCGGGCATCTACGGCCTCGCCGAGCTGCCGATCGCGTTCACCGCCTAAGCATCGGCCTGCCCGGGTGGGGCGCATGCCGTCTTGTCACACTGTCGGTGCAGTGGGACAATTCCGAGGGGGGGCATGACGCCCTTCGCAACGACATAGGGGTGGGATGGCAAGACGAGTCGTCAACGTGGCCGCTTTGGCAGCGGGCTTCGCGCTGGCGCTGCCGGGTGCTGTGACGCACGCGGGCACCTATCACGTGTACTCGTGTCGAACGCCGAGCGGTGAAAGTGCTCCGGTGGATGGGTGGAGCGGGAGCGTGGCCGCTGGAGGGGCATTCGACGACTATGCCCTGAACACGTGTGGCGAAGGCGGGGCGTTGGTTGCGGCGCTGGGGGATGCGACGACTCACGCGGCAAATGTGGACCGCGCGACGTGGGTGTTCACGGCGCCGTCCCCGGCGCGAATTGTTGCCGCAACGCTGTGGCGCGCGGGTGACAATGCCGGGGGCCAGGTCGTCAACGCCACGTATCAATTTTTTCTCGCTGGACCCGATCAGGCGAGCGGCTTTGACGAATGCATATTCACGCAGTTCTGCAGCGGCGAGGGGGACATTGCAACCCCTCTATCGGCTGCGAACCGAGTGAATGTGCCGGCGGCAAATCTGGGTGCCACTCTTTACGCACGGGCATCATGCGGAGGGGCCTCCGGGAGAGAATGCCCGGCTGGCGCGGGCGACCCGAACGGCTTCGCCGCCGCCCTCTACCTCTTCGCCGCCGACCTAACCCTCGAAGACAACCAAGGCCCGCACGCGACGAACGCGAGCAGTGAACTGGCGAGTGCGCCGGTCGTCGAAGACCAAAGCAATCTCTCGTTCGAAGCAACCGACAGCGGCTCGGGCGTGTACGAGGCGGTGTTCAGCGTCGACGGTTCGACGATCCAGCGCACGGTTCTGAACTCGAACGGCGGGCGCTGTAAGGATGTCGGGCAGACGACGGACGGGCTGGCGGCGTTCCTTTACATGCAGCCGTGCGCGACGTCGGTGAGCGTGGACGTTCCGTTCGACACGACGAAGGTCGCAAACGGCGCCCATCACCTAACCGTGAGCGTGATCGATGCGGCCGGCAATCGAGCCCCGGTCATCGACCGCGACATAACGATCGCCAACCCGGCGCCGCCCGGTTCGCCCAACGGCACGAACGCGTCGACGCAGGCGACGATGTGGCTGCATTGGAGGAACGCCGGGAAGAAGACGACGATCACGTCGCGCCTCGGTGGCAAGCCGGTGATCACCGGTCGACTGACAGGACCGGGCGGCGTGCCGATCGGCGGCGCACTGATCGATCTGAGCCTCACGCCCTCATACGCAGGGGCGCGCACGGTGCAGACCAAAAGGCTGAAGACCGACCCCGACGGGACCTTCGCCTTGCGCATCGGTGGCGCCGCGAGATCGCAGTCGCTGACCTTCGCCTACAGCGCGCACGTCGGGGACTTACAACCCGTGGTCGCACACACGCTCACGCTGAAGGTGCCGGCGAGCATCGCGCTGAACGTGGCGCCGCACACGACGAGCGTCGGGCGCAGAATCGTCTTTCACGGGCGCCTGCGCGGCGGTCCGATTCCGCGCGGCGGCAAGCAGCTCGTGCTCGAGGCGCGTTCGCCCGGCAGTTCCTGGATCCAGTTCAAGGTGATCCGCACCGATGCGCGCGGGCGCTACCACGCGTCCTACCGCTTCAAGTTCCCCGGGCCCGCCGACTACCGCTTCCGCGTGCGCTCCGAAGCCGAGTCCGACTACCCGTTCGCTGCCGGCTCGTCCAACGTGGTCGGCGTGCACGAGCGGTGAAAGTCGCCACAAGGCGCGCCCGGTCCTGACGCTGCTGCACCGCGCTACCCGACCCGCCGTCTAGGGTTATCGCCTTCGTGAGGGCGAGAGGCTCATCGGGTGCAGGACGGTCGCGCGCCAGGCGTGCGCTCGCGCCGATCCTCGCCCTGGCGCTCTCGGGGGCGCTCTTGGCCGCCACCGCGACGGCCGCATCGGCGGTGACGGTCTCGCCGCTGAACGGCACGCCCGATGCCTCGCCCGGCACGCAGATCAGCTTCCTCGGCGCCCCTGCCAAGCAGATCTCGCACGTCTCGGTCGTCGGTTCGCGCAGCGGCGGGCACAGTGGCTCGCTGCGCTCCTACGCGAGCGCCGCCGGAGCGAGCTTCATCCCGGCGCGTGGCTTCGTCGAAGGCGAGCGCGTGACGGCGAGCGCGACGGTCGGCCGCGCGCACGTGGGCACGACCTTCTACATCGCCCGGCTCGTGCACTATCCGCTCGGCCCGAGCCGCACCCCGCCCCCGGCCAAGACCGGCGCGAACCAGAGCTTCGTCACGCAGCCGACGCTGCAGCCACCGACCGTGCGCGTCACGGCGAACTCGCCCGCGGCCGCGCCGGGCGACATCTTCCTCACGACAAACTCCGGCCGCGGTCAGAACGGCGCGCTGATCGTCAACGGCGGCGGGGCGCTCGTGTGGTTCAAGCCCGCCGCCAAGGGCAACTCGATGACCAACCTGCAGGTCACCAGCTACGAAGGCAAGCCCGTGCTGGCTTACTGGGAAGGACACATCGACCTCGGCGTCGGCTTCGGCAGCGACACGCTGCTCGGCACCGACTACAAGCCCGTCGCGACGATCCATGCCGGCAACGGCTACTACGCCGACCTGCACGAGCTGCAGGTGACGCCGCAGGGCTCGGCCTACCTGACCGCCTACACGCTCGTGCGCGCCGACCTCTCCTCCGTGCACGGCTCCAAGGACGGCGCGCTGCAGGATGCCGTCGTGCAGCAGGTCGACATCAAGACGGGCCTCGTGATGTTCGAGTGGCACACCTACGGTCACGTCGCGCTCGACGATTCCTACGCCAACGACCCGCGCGACCCCAACCGTCCATGGGACTTCTTCCACCTCAACTCGATCGCGCCCGACCCGTGGGGCGACGGCGACTTCCTGATCTCCTCGCGCAACACGTGGGCCGTGTACGAGGTCAACCGCCGGAGCGGCGCCGTCGAGTGGCGCCTCGGCGGCAAGAAGCCGAGCTTCCGCATGGGCTCCGGCACGGGCACCGCCTACCAGCACGACGCGCGCTGGCAGCCCGACCACACGATCACGATCTTCGACAACGGCGCCGTGCCGAAGGCCCACGCCTACTCGCGCGCGATCCACGAGCAGATCGACTTCAAGCACCGCACGGTCAAGCTGATCAGCCGCGACGCGCGCACGCCGTCGATCCTCTCCGGCAGCCAGGGCAACGACCAAGTGCTCGCAAATGGCGACTCGTTCGTCGGCTGGGGCGAATCGCCGTACTTCACCGAGTTCAACGCCGCCGGCCAGGCCGTGTTCGACGCCCACCTGCCCTATCCCGCGCAGGTGTACCGCTCCTACCGCTTTGAATGGAACGCCGTCCCCGCCGCCGTACCGTCGATCGCGCTGAGGGCGGCCGGGGCGGCGACGACCGTTTATGCGAGCTGGAACGGCGCCACCGGCGTGCGCAGCTGGCGCGTGCTCGCCGGCGCCACCCCGGCCACGCTCGCGACCGTCGCCGAAGTCCCCTCCGGCGGATTCGAGACGGCCGCCACCGTGCCGAGCGCCGCGCCCTCGTTCGCCGTGCAGGCGCTCGGCGCGGCCGGCGAAGTGCTCGGCAGCTCGCACGCGATCAGCCGTTGAGTGGCCCCCGTGCCGCGCTCGCCGTGGTCGCGGGGCCAGGATTGCGTGCGGAGCGTCCACTACTCTGCACGCTTGTGAAGGCCGTGATCTTGGCGGGCGGGTTCGGCTCGCGACTGAGCGAGGAGACCGCGGTGCGCCCCAAGCCGATGGTCGAGATCGGCGGCAAGCCGATGCTCTGGCACATCATGAAGATCTATGCCGCGCACGGAATCGAGGACTTCGTGATCTGCCTCGGCTACAAGGGCTATCTGATCAAGGAGTACTTCGCCAACTACTCCCTGCACACGTGCGATGTGACGTTCGATCTGGGCAAGGGGAACATGGAGGTGCACCGCTCCGAGACCGAGCCGTGGCGCGTCACGCTCGTCGACACGGGCGAGCAGACGATGACCGGCGGGCGCCTGAAGCGCGTGCTGCCCTACGTCGGCGACGAGGACTTCTGCTTCACCTACGGCGACGGCGTCGCCGACATCGACGTCACTGCGCTGATCGCCTTTCATCGCGAGCGGGGCGCGCGCGCGACGGTCACCGCCGTGCAGCCACCCGGGCGCTTCGGTGCGCTCGAGGTCGAGGACGGGCTCGTGCGCCGCTTCGAGGAGAAGCCGCGCGGCGACGGCGGCTGGATGAACGGCGGCTTCTTCGTGCTCTCGCCCCAGGTGGGCAAGTACATCGAGGGTGCCGACACCGTCTGGGAGCAGGAGCCGATGCGCGCGCTCGCCGTCGACGGGCAGCTGGCCTGCTACCGCCACGAAGGCTTCTGGCAGGCGATGGACACGCTGCGCGATCGCCATCACCTCGACGAGCTGTGGAGCTCGGGCGCGCCGTGGCGGACCTGGGACTGATCCGAGCATGAGCACCTACCCCTCCGCCGCGCCTCGCGCGACCGTCGACCCAGGCTTCTGGGCGGGGCGGCGCGTGCTGCTGACCGGCCACTCGGGCTTCAAGGGCGCGTGGCTGGCTTTGTGGCTGCAGTCGCTCGGCGCGCACGTGACCGGCTTCTCCTCGGGCCTGCCCACACACCCCTCGCTGCACGACCTCGCGCGCGTGGGCGAGGGCATGGAGTGCATCGACGGCGACGTCTGCGACCCCGAGGCGCTCGCCGCGGCGGTCGCGGCGAGCAAGCCCGAGGTGGTCGTGCACATGGCCGCGCAGGCGCTCGTCCGGCGTGCCTTCGACCAGCCGCGCGAGACCTACGCGACCAACGTGATGGGGACCGTCAACCTGCTCGACGGCGTGCGCCGCGCGCCCGACGGCGTGCGCGCGGTCGTGATCGTGACGACCGACAAGTGCTACGAGAACCGCGAGTGGGAGTGGGGTTATCGCGAGGAGGAGCCGATGGGCGGGCACGACCCGTACGCGAGCTCCAAGGGCTGTGCCGAGCTCGTGACCAGCGCGTACCGCAGCTCGTTCTTCTCCGATCCCGCCGGGCCGCAGGTCGCCTCCGCGCGTGCCGGCAACGTGATCGGCGGCGGCGACTGGGGCGCCGACCGGCTCGTCCCGGACATCATGCGCGCCGCGCTCGCCGGCGAGCCCGTGCGCGTGCGCAACCCCAACTCGATCAGGCCGTGGCAGCACGTGCTCAATCCGCTCAGCGGCTACCTCGTGCTCGCGCAGGCCCTGTGCGAGTCGCCCGCGCACGCGACCGGCTGGAACTTCGGCCCGGCCGACGAGGATGCGCGCCCGGTCGGTTGGATGGTCGAGCGGATGGCCGAGCTGTGGCCCGAGGAGCTGCGCTGGACGCTCGACGAAGGCCCGCACCCGCACGAGGCGCGCTACCTCAAGCTCGACTCCTCACGCGCGCGGGGGCGGCTCGGTTGGCGCCCGCCCGTGGGGCTCGACGAGGCGCTTGCCAGCATCGTCGAGTGGTACCAGGCGATGCGCGAGGGGGCGGACATGCGGGCGGTGACGCTCGGGCAGATCGAGTCCTTCCACTACGCCGCCGACTCCGCATGAACAAGGCCGCCTGCCGCTTCTGCGGCGCGCCGCTGGAGGCCGTGTTCGCAGATCTGGGTATGTCGCCGCTGGCGAACTCCTACCTGCCGCCCGAGCGGGTCGACGCGATGGAGCCGTTCTACCCGCTGCGGGCGCTCGTCTGCGGCAAGTGCTTCCTCGTGCAGCTCGAGGAGTTCGAGACCCCCGAGCAGATCTTCTCCGATTACGCGTACTTCTCCTCGTACTCGTCGAGCTGGCTGGAGCACAGCCGCCGCTATGCCGAGCAGATGATCGAGCGCCTCGGCCTCGACGAGCGCAGCCAGGTCGTCGAGCTCGCCTCCAACGACGGCTACCTGCTGCAGTTCTTCCGCGAGCGCCAGATCTCCGTGCTCGGTGTCGAGCCCGCGGCCAACGTCGCCGAGGTGGCCAAGGAGAAGGGCATCCCGACGGTCGTCGAGTTCTTCGGCGAGGACGTCGCCCGCTCACTGGCCGGCGAGTCCGCGGCCGACCTGCTGCTGGGCAACAACGTGCTCGCCCACGTCCCTGACCTGAACGACTTCGCCGCCGGCATGAAGGTGCTGCTGAAGCCGGGCGGAGTGATCACGATGGAGTTCCCGCACCTGATGCGCCTGATCGAGGAGAACCAGTGGGACACGATCTACCACGAGCACTTCTCCTACTTCTCCTTCCTGACCGTGAGCGCCGTGTTCGAGGCGCACGGGCTGCGGCTGTTCGACGTCGAGGAGCTGCCCACGCACGGCGGCTCGTTGCGCATCTACGGTGCGCACGCCGACGACGAAGCCAAGCCGGAGACCGACACGGCGCGCGAGCTGCGCGAGCGTGAGCGCGCCGCCGGCTATGAGTCGCTCGAGACCTATCTCGGCTACGGCCGCCGCGTGGAGGAGGACAAGCGCCAGATCCTGCGCTTCCTGATCGAGCTGAAGGAGCAGGGTAAGCGCGTGGTCGCCTACGGCGCGCCGGCGAAGGGCAACACGCTGCTCAACTACTGCGGCGTGCGCGGCGACATGATCGAGTACACGTGCGACCTGAACCCGCACAAGCAGGGCCACTACCTGCCCGGCAGCCACATCCCGATCCGCTCGCCCGAGGTGCTGCGCGAGGACAAGCCGGACGTCGTGCTGATCCTGCCGTGGAACCTCAAGGATGAGATCGTCGCGCAGCTGCAGTTCATCGGCGAGTGGGGAGGACGCTTCGCCGCGCGCACACCAGAGCTGACACTGCTCTGATGCGCTTCCTCGAGACGCCGCTGAACGGAGCGTGGGTCATCGACCTCGATCTGCTCGGCGATGAGCGCGGCTGGTTCGCACGCACGTTCGACGCCGGCGAGTTCGCCGCGCGCGGGCTGAATCCGGACGTCGCGCAGTGCAACGCCTCGTTCAACGCCCGCCGCGGCACGTTGCGCGGGATGCACTATCAGGCAGAGCCGCACGGCGAGTCCAAGCTCGTGCGCTGCGTGCGCGGCGCCATCTTCGACGTCGCCGTCGACCTGCGCGAGGGCTCGCCCACGCTGCGCCGCTGGCACGGCGTCGAGCTGAGCGCCGAGAACCGCCTCGCCTTCTACATCCCGCCGGGCCTCGCGCACGGCTTTCAGACGCTCTGCGACGACGCTGAAGTGCTGTACCAGATGGGCAGCCCATACGTGCCCGAGGCGGCGCGCGGAGTGCGCTTCGACGATCCCGCCTTCGCGATCCGCTGGCCGGACACGGCCGAGCCGCGCATCGTCTCAGAGCGCGATCGCGCCTTCCCCGACTTTTCTGGATGACCGTCCGGCCAAGCGCGAGCGGCGCGACGCGCGGCCGGCCCACCGCGACGGCCTGCCCGCTGTGCGGGGGCGCGGCGGGCCACGCGTTCGTCGCGTCCGATCTCAATCGCATGGCGAGCGATGCGCGCTTCGACTATGCGCGCTGTCGCGTGTGTCACAGCTACTTCCTCGTCTCGCCTCCCGTGGATCTGTCGCCGTACTACCCGCAGGAGTACTACGCGCTGCCCTCCGCCGAGGAGCTCGATCGCCTCGCGCAATCGCAGTCGCCGGTCGTCCAGGCGCTGCTCGCCCACGGCGGTCCCGGCCGGCTCGTTGAGGTCGGCCCCGGCGAGGGCATTTTCGCCAGGGCCGCGCTCAACGGCGGCTTCGACGTGACCGCGATCGAGATGGATGCGCGGGCGTGCGCGCACCTGCGCGAAGTCGCCGGCGTGGATGCGATCGAAAGCTCGGAGCCGCAGGAGGTCATCGCCATGCTGCCGCCGAGTCGCGCGATAGTCATGTGGCACGTGATCGAGCATCTCAGGCGCCCGTGGGAGGTGATCGAGCGCGCCGCCGCCAACCTGCAGGACGGCGGGGTGCTGGCGCTCGCCACGCCCAACCCGAGGGCGGTGCAGTTCAGACTGCTGGGCCGCCGCTGGGCGCATCTCGACGCCCCGCGCCACCTGTTCCTGATCCCGCACGAGACGCTCGAGCGCCGCTGCGGCGAGCTCGGCCTCGATCTGGTGTCGGTCACGACCGCCGACGCCGCCGGGCGCCACTGGAATCGCTTCGGCTGGGAGTACGCGCTGCGCCGCCCGCCGCGCAGCCGTCCGTCGACGCGCGCGAGCGCACCGGCGGCGGCGGCGATCGCGCGCGCGATGGCGCCGGTCGAGACGCGCGGGTTCAACGGCTGCGCGTACACGTCGTTCTTCGTCAAGCGTCCCGCGACGTGAACGTCGACGCGACCGAGACCGAGCTCGACCTGCTCAGCACGCCCGAGGCCGGGCCGGCGGCCGTGCGCGGCGGGGCGCTACGCATCGTCGGCTACGCCGCCGCCTCGCTGCTCGCGCTCGGCTCCGGCGCCGTCCTCTATCGCCACCTGGGCGTGATCGACAGCGGCCGCTACACGGCCGCCGGCTCGCTCGTCGCGCTCGTCGCCGCCGCGTCCGACCTCGGTCTCACCGCGATCGGCCTGCGCGAGCTGGCGCTCCGCTCCGGCGAGGAGCGGGTGCTGATGGCCAGCACGCTGCTCGGCCTGCGCCTGCTGATCACCTGCGCCGGCGTGCTCGCCGTGACCGTGTTCGCGGTGATCGCCTACGGGCCGACGCTCGGCGCCGGCGTCGCGCTCGCCGGCGTGGGGCTCGTGTTCACCGTGTGGCAGGGGACGCTGGCGATCCCGCTGATGGTCGACATGCGCCTCGGCTGGACCTCGCTCTTGGAATTCCTGCGCCAGCTGCTGCTGTCGATCCTGATCGTCGTGCTCGTGCTCGCCGGCGCCGGGCTGCTCGCGTTCCTCGCCGCGCCGATCCCCGCCGGCCTGGCCGTGCTCGTGCTCACGCTGGTCGTCTTTCGCCGCCAGGTGCCGATGCGCATCCGCATCGTCCCCGGCGAGTGGCGCACGCTCGTCGCGCCGGTGCTCTCCTACGCCGCCGCCGTGGCTGCCGCCGCGGTCTACTTTCGCGTCGCGATCCTGCTCGTGTCGGTGCTCTCAAGCGGCAAGCAGCTCGGCTACTTCGGCCTGTCGTTCAACGTCATGGCCGCGCTGTTCGCGATCCCCGCGATGCTCGTCAGCGTCGCCTTCCCGATCTTCTCGCGCGCCGCGCGCGACGATCACGTGCGCCTGGCCTACGCGATCGAGCGCGTGTTCGAAGTCTCGCTGATCGTCGGCGCGTGGATGTCGCTGGCGATCGCACTCGGGGCCCGCTTCGCGATCGAAGTGATCGGCGGGCACAAGTTCGTCCCCGCCGCCGACGTGCTCGCGATCCAGGGCATCTCCGTCGGCGCGACCTTCGTCGGCACCGTCTGGGGATTCGGCCTCTTGAGCCTTGCCCGTCACCGCGCGATCCTGCTGTTCAACCTCTCGGCGCTCGCCGCCGTCGTCGTCGCGGTGTCGATCCTCGCGAGCATCGACGGGGCACGCGGCGCCGCGATCGGCACCTCCGCGGTCGAGCTCGGCAACGCGATCGTCGGCGCATGGCTGCTGGCGCACGGCCGCGCGCACCTGCGCCCGTCCTTTCGCGTGCTGCCGAAGGTCGCGATCGCGATCGCCATCGCCGCCGCGCCGGCGCTGCTGGACATCTCCGAGCCCGCGCGCGTGGCGATCTCGGCGGTGCTCTACCTGGCCGCGCTGCTGCTCCTGCGCGCGCTGCCCTCCGAGCTGCTCGCGCTACTGCCCGGCCGCCTGCGCCGCAGTGGCTGACGTGACCGCGGCGGCGGCCGACGGGCTCGGCGCGCTCGCCGCGCAGACCTCCAGAATGTCCGCGTAGCGGCCCTCGACGATCGGCGGGTCGATCGGCGGCAGCTGGCCGACCAGGCGGTTGGCAAGCGCCGTCAGCGCGCTCCTGCGACTTGCCGGCAGCACGCGATCGACGATCGCCAGCGCCGCGTTGGCGCCTCGATACAGCCAGCGCTCGTGGAGCGGCAGCTCCTGCTCCAGCCGCCTGATCTCCGCCTCACCCGACAAGCCGGCGCGATAGCGCCCATAGACATAAGCGGCCTGCACGAAGCGGTAGCGCCTGCGATCGACCGACAGGCCCAGCTCGCCGCCGGGCCCCCGCTCCAGCGCGCTCATCGCGCTCAGCCAGCCGACGTTGATGTTCGTGCCCGTCGTCGTCGTCGCCTCGGTCCCGCCGAGGAACGCGCGCCCCTCGCCCTCCTTGTCGTTGGCGTGGAAGTAGCCGTAGGACTTCGGCGTGACGCCGATTGCCACGCGCGGCGCCGGGTCGACGACGATCCGCTCGGCGCACAGGAACGCCGCGTTCATCGAGTAGTAGTCCGGGAAATCCGATTGGTAGAAGTCGCCGAAGCGCTCCAGCGAGTCGATCAGCCGGCGCGAGATCAATGCGAACTGCGCGTTGAAGTCGTAGCGCAGGCGAAAGGCCATCGCCGCGCGCACGAGCTCCAGCGCGCGCTCGTGCCCGAGCACGAACGGCTCGGACGCGCCCGCGAAGAACTCGCCGCAGCCATGGTCCATCAGCCAGCCCGCCGGGCGTGCCGGATCGACGCCCGGGTAGGTGAACAGCAGCGCTTTTGTGTAGATCACGTCGGGCCCGTCGAACCGCGCGATCAGCTCCTGCATGCGGCTGAGATAGCCGTCCAGCAGCGCGTCGTCGTCGCCCAGCATGATCGTGTACTCGCCCTCGCCGAGCGCCAGCGCGCGGTTCCAGTTCTCGGTCACCGGCAGCAGCCGCTCGGTGCGCCGGTAGACGATCCGCGCGTCGTCGAGCGACGCCACGTACCCCTCGACGTCCTGCTCCGAGCAGTTGTCGGAGATCACCAGCTGCCAGTCGTCTGCGTCCTGGCGCAACACCGACGCGACCGCAAGCTTCAGATACTCCAGGCGGTTGCGGGTTGGGAGGAGGATCGAGAATCTGATTTGAGGATTATGCTCGCGCGATGAGTCGTCCCCGCGTGCTGCTGACCGGTGGCTCCGGCTTCATCGGCGCGCGAGCCGTCGCGCCGCTGCTCGCCGCCGGCTGGGAGGTGCACGCGCTCGGGCGCCGCGCCGGGCAGGCCGACGGCGTCGTCTGGCACGAGACCGACCTGCTCGACGAGCGCGCGAGCGGCCAGGCTGTCGCCGAGATCGCCGCCGAGCGCCTGCTGCACCTCGCCTGGTACACCGAGCACGGCCGCTTCTGGAACGCGCCCGAGAACCTCGACTGGGTCGCCGTCAGCGTGCGGCTGCTGCGCGCGTTCGCCGAGGCCGGCGGACGGCGCGCGGTGATCGCCGGCACGTGCGCCGAGTACGACTGGGGACACAGCGCCGAGCCCTGCCGCGAGCTCGACGGCGCGCACCGCCACGCCACGCCGCAGCGCCCGGGCACGCTGTACGGCACGTGCAAGCACGCCACGCGCCTCGTCGCCGAAGCCTTCGCGCGCGAGGCCGGGCTGAGCGTCGCCTGGGGTCGGGTGTTCCTGCTCTACGGTCCCGGCGAGGACGAGCGCCGCCTCGTGCCCGACGTCGCGCGCAAGCTGCTCGCGGGGGAGCAGGCGCCCACGAGCGACGGCACGCAGGAGCGCGACTTCATGCACGTCGACGACGTCGCCGCCGCCTTCGCCGCGCTGCTCGACAGCGCCGTCGAGGGGCCCGTCAACATCGCCTCCGGCGAGCCCGTCAGGATCGCCGACGTGCTCGCGCTGATCGCACGTGCCGCCGGGCGACCCGAGCTGCTGCGGATCGGCGCGCTGCCCCGGCGACCGGGCGAACCGGACCTGCTCGTCGCCGATGTCGCCCGGCTGCGCGACGAGGTCGGCTTTGCGCCGTCCGTCGAGCTGGAGCGGGGGATCGCGGAGACCGTCGCCGGGCTTGCCGGGCGCGCAGGGCTCGCCGGGGATGGGGTGCGGGACGGCGAAAGAACGCAGCGATAGCCATTGCATCTACGCCGGGCGGCTACGTGGAGCGCCCGCCGTCGACCCCCACGATCGCCTCCAGCTGCTGCGCCGATATGCGTTTGCGCGCCTGTACCGCGCGGCGCTTGCGCAGCATGCCCGGCAGCCCGCGCAGCGCGTCGCGCCACACGCGCAGCCAGATCGCCAGCTTGCGATCGCGGATCGCCACCGCGAAGTTGACCAGCTGGCCGAGCAGCAGGTGCGGCGCATGGCGCACGAGCGCGCCCGCCGGCAGGTCCTTGGCGATGATCCACAGCGTGTTGCGCCACAGGTGGTAGCGCGTGAAGTCCGACAGGCCGCGGCCGATCGTCGCGCTGCCCATGTGGTAGACGACGGCGCTCGGCACGTAGCGGCAGCTCAGGCCCGCCAGCTGCGCGCGCAGGTTCCAGTCGACGTCCTCGTAGAACGCGAAGAAGTCCTCGTCGAACTCGCCCACCTGCTGCAGCGCCCTGCGCCTGTACAGCGCCGCGCCGCCGCAGGCGCCGAAGATCGCACGCGGCTGGTCGTACTGGCCGGTGTCGCGCTCGCCGTGCCCGCGACGTCCGCCGGTGGCCGCCCACGTGAACACGTCGCCCGCCCCGTCGAGCAGTTCGCGCTGCTCGAAGTCGCGCAGCTTCGCTCCCGCCCAGCCTGCCTCGGGGTGCTCGCGCAACGCCGCCACCAGCTCGCCGAGGCAGTCCGCATCGATCTCCATGTCGTTGTTGAACAGGCCGACCAGCTCGCCTCGCCCGGCGCGCGCGCAGACGTTGAGCGCGGCCGTCACGCCGACGTTCTGCGCCAGCGAGACGACCTCGACTTCGGGCCAATGCTCGCCCAGCCAGGCGACAGTGTCATCGCGTGAGCCGTTGTCCACGACGACCACCTCGAAGTCGCGAAAGCGCTGGCGCGCCAGCGACGGCAGGATCACCTCGAGCAGCGCGCGTCCGTCGTAGGAGAGGACCGCCACCGTCAGCAGCGGCGTCTCTCCGCCCGTCCATGTCGGCAATGATTCGGCCATGGAAGCGGACAAGCTACCGGCCGCGACGCCCGCACAGGCGAGCGTCGATGTCGTGATCGTGTCTGCCGACATGTCCGCCATGACGCTCGAATGCGTCGCTCAGCTCGACGATCCGGCCGTCGCGAGCATCGTCGTCGTCGACAACGCGTTCGGCGACGGGCCCGGCGTCGGCGACGGGCCCGGCGTCGGCGACGGGCGGGAGGAGATCGCCGCCCGCGCCACCGTCGTCGCGCTCGACGCGCCGCACGGGTTCGCCGCCGCCAACAACCGCGGCCTGCGCCACGGCCGCGCGCCCTTTGCGCTACTGCTGAACTCCGACGTGCTCGTCGTGCCCGGCGCGATCGATCTGCTGCTGCATGCGTTCGCGCACGACCCACACGCGGTTGTCGCCGGCGGGCGCCTGGTCGATCCGCAGACGCTCGCCACCCAGCCGCAGTACCGACCGCGACCGTTCCCCACGCTCGCCAACTTCCTCGTGATCGTGCTGGGGATCGAGGAGCTGTGGCCCGGCAATCCCGTCACGCGCCGCTATCACGGCGCGGCCGAGGGCGATGACGTGAGCACGCGTGCCGTACTCGCGCAGCCCGCCGCCGCCGCGCTGCTCGTGCGCCGCGACGTCATGGATGCCATCGGCGGCTTCGACGAGCGCTTCTGGTTCTGGTTCGAGGACTCCGACCTGCTGCTGCGCCTCGCCGCACGCGGCGAGATCCTCTACGTGCCCGCTGCCGTCTTTCGCCACCTCGGCGGCGGCAGCTTCAGCCGCTGGGACAAGGTCGCGCAGATCCGCTCCATCCACCACGGCATCGTGCAGTACGCCGACGCGCACTTCTCGCGCCTGCAGCGCGCCGCGCTCGGCCTCGCCGAGCTGGCCGTCAGCCTGCCGCGCGTCGCGCTGTTCGGTCGCTCGCGGCCCGGCGAGGCGGCCGCGTGGCGCGCCGTGGCTCGCGCCGGCGTTGCGCTGCTGCGCGGGCGCCGACCGGGAGCGGTCGCGCCGGGGCCTTAGCGGGGACGGTTCAGCAGCACGCGCCCGCCCGCGAGGTAGGCGGCTTCGCGCATGCGCTGTGCGAGTGGGGCATGCAGCGCGCCCGGCGAGTCGCCCGGTCGCCCCGGCCGTCGCGGAGCGCCGAGCCAGCGCACGAGCGGCGCGGCCATCCGCTCCCAGCTCTGCTGCTCGGCGGCGGCGGCCAGGCGTTGCGAGTAGCTGTCGTGGCCGTTGTCCAGCACCTGCTCCAGCGCCGTAGCGAGCGCGTGGACGTCCTGCGGCGGTGCGACGGCGCCCAACTGCTCGCGCACGACGTACTCGGCGAGATCGTCGCCCGACGTGCACACGACCGGCACGCCCGCCCAGAAGCAGTCGAGCAGGCGCGTGCGGTAGGCAAAGCGCGTCTCCAGGTGCTCGGCGTGCGCGGAGATCGCGCAGTCGGCCTGCAGCAGCCATGTTCCACGCTCGGCATACGGGACCCAGCTGTCGTGAAAGAACACGACCGAGCCAAGCAGCCCGAGCTGCTCGGCCAGCGCGCGCGCCTCGCGCGTGCTCTGCACCGCCGCCGGATGGTCCGGTGCGCCGCCCATGAACACGAGGCGCAGGCGCGGGCGACGCTCGGTCAGCTCGGCGACCGCGCGGATCGCCGTCGGTGCGTCCAGCCAGCGCCAGATGCCGCCGTTCCACAGCACCAGCTCGCTGTCCGCGTCGAGCCCGGCGATCGTCTCGCGCGGGCCCACGCCCGCCACGCTCACGGGCGGCTCGCGCGGCGCGCCGAACGGCACCAGGTCGATCGTCTCGCGCAGGCTTGCGTCTTCGTCGTACAGCTCCGGCCCGATCAGCCGCAGCGCGAGCATCGCGCCGAGCCACAGGTCGCGCTGGGACTCGCTCGCGCAGATGAAGTGCTCGCCCGTGCGCAGCGCCGCGTGCAGGCGGTCGAGCGTGGTCGCCGTGAGCTGGCGGCGTTGCATGCGCGAGCGGTTCGCCGCCAGCTCGAGCGTCTCCAGCGTCTCGGGGCAGTACAGGTCGATCACCACTCGTGCCGGCGAGCGTTTCAACCAGCGATCGACCAGCGGCCACTGCGGGTGCGCGATGACCATGTCCGCCCGCTCGATCGGCGCTCGCAGCGCGTGCGGCGCGTGCGGGCGGAAGGGGATCGTGCGGATGCCCTCGGACTCGTGTTCTTCATCGCCGCCGTGCGCGACGGTCACCGACGCGTGCGCGCTCAGCGTGCGCGCGAGCTCCCAGCAGCGGATGCCCAGGCCGGCCATCTCGGCGCCGACCGGATCGGCGCAGATCAGCAGCACGTTTCGCCGTCGCTCCTCGCCCCCTGCGGAGTCCGCGGTGCGCGCCGGCTCAGGCGCTTCGCCGGGCATACACCCCCCGCCGCATCGCCAGCGAATCGCGAAAGCCGATCGTCGAGTCGATCGCCTCGGCCGGGGGGCGCGGCAGGCGCGGCATGCTGCGCGCGGCGCGCCAGCCCTCCCAGCGCCCGCGCAGCGCCTGCAGGTCGCGTGAGATGGCCAGATCAGCGAGCACCACCACGGCCTCCGTCGCCAGCGCGCGCGGGCCGTTTCGCCCGCGCAGCAGGCCGTAGCGCCTGAGCATGTAACCGCGCCCGAAACCACCGTTGCGCCGCTGGCGCGCCGAGCGGTGTCCGTGCGTTGCCGAACCCAGGTGCACGCCGACGGCGTCCGCCGCCACGACCGATCCCCAGCCGGCGCTGCGCAGGCGCAGCGCGAGGTCGAAGTCCTCCATGTAGGCGAAGATCGACTCGTCCAGGCCGCCGACCTGCTCCCATGCCGAGCGCCGGTAGGCGGCGGCCGTGCCCGCCGGGCCGGCGAGCAGCGGGCGCTCGCGGCGCGCCTGCCCGGCCTCCAGCCCCTGCAGGCGCGGAAAGCCGCCGAGCACCGCGTCGGCGGCGAGCCCGGCGCTGTCGATCAGTCGCTCGCCCGGTTGCAGCATCAACGCGGCGACCGAGCCCAGGCTGGCATCCTCCGTAAGCGGGCGCACGAGCGCCTGCAGGAAGTCGGGGCGAGCGTCGACGTCGTTGTTGATCAGCACGACGACCTCTGCACTGCCGGCCGCGACGCCGCGGTTGCAGGCTTCGGCGAAGCCGCGGTTCTCGGACAGCCGCTGCAGCGTCACGCCCGGCCACTCCGCGGCGACGCACGCGAACGTGTCGTCGGTCGACCCGTTGTCGATCAGGATCGTGCGGTGCTCGATCGTCTGAGCGGCCAGATGGCGCAGGCAGCTGTCGGTCAGGTCGTAGCGGTTGTACGCCACGATCACGACATCCACGGAGGGCGGCACGCGCCCATCGTATTGGCCGCGTGAGCGTCCGCCGGCACGCGCGTCCGGCTGGCGCGGGCCGTGCCGTCACCCGTCGCGCCGGCGCACTAGCGTGTCCTCTCCTTGAACGAGCAGCCGACCCACATCGCCCTGAACCTGATCTTCCTCGTCCCGGGCGAGACGGGCGGCATGGAGATCGCCGCGCGCGAGCTGATCCCGGCGCTGCTGGGCGCCGCGCCCGCGGGCATGCGTTTCACGGCGTTCGTCAACCGCGAGACCGCAGAGGCCGAGCGCTCCACCTCGGGCGGCGGCCTGCGCGAGCAGCTGCCGCTCGTGACGGTGCCCGTGCATGCACGCAAACGCGTGCAGTGGGTGCTCGGAGAGCAGACGCTGCTGCCGCTGCTCGCGCGTCGCGCCGGCGTCGACCTCGTGCACAGCCTTGCGAGCACGGCGCCGCTGTGGGGGCCGTTTCGTCGCGTGGTGACCGTGCACGATCTGATCTACGCGCGCTTCCCCGACGCGCATGCCGGCGTGCGTGACAGGGCGATGCGCGTGCTCGTGCCGTCCGCAGCGCGCCGCGCGCATCGCGTGATCGCCGATTCGCAGAGCACGCGTGAGGACCTGGTCGAGCTCGTCGGTCTGTCCGCCGAGCGCATCGACGTCGTCCCGCTCGGGCTCGGCGCGATCCGCCGCAGCGAGCCCGTACCGCAGGCGCAGTTGCGCGAGCACCTGCGCCTCGGCGAGCGCCCGGTCGTGCTCAGCCTGTCGGCCAAGCGCCCGCACAAGAACCTGCTCGCGCTGATCGGCGCGCTCGCTCAGATTCCTGCCGCAGAGCGGCCGGTGCTCGTGCTCGCCGGCTACCCGACCGAGCACGAAGCGCAGCTGCGCGAGCGTGCACGGACGCTCGGCGTCGAGGACGACGTGCGCTTTCCCGGCTGGCTATCGGAGGCCGAGGTCGAGGGGCTGTGGGCGATCGCCGCCGTGTTCGTCTTCCCCTCGCTCTACGAGGGCTTCGGCCTGCCCGTGCTCGAGGCGATGGCACGCGGCGTGCCTGTCGCCTGCTCGAATGCCTCGTCGCTGCCCGAGGTGGCCGGCGACGCCGCGCTGCTGTTCGACCCGCGCGAGGAGTCTGCGATCGCCGGCGCCGTAACGCGCTTGCTGACCGACCGAGCGCTGGGTGAGCGGCTGATCGCGGCCGGACGCGAGCGCGTGCGCGAGTTCACCTGGGAGCGCACCGCGCGCGCGACGATCGACAGCTACCGGCGCGCGCTCGAGCGCCCGGCGCCGTAGCTGCGCAGCACTTCGCGCAGCGAGTGCTCCAGCGACAGCTCCTCGGCGTTCTCGGCGAACCAGCGCACGGTGCTCTCGCGCAGCGCCGGCCCGGCGTCGTGCACGCGCACGATCGCCTCCGCGAGCGCGTGCGGGTCGGCGCCGGCAGCCACCGTTCCGTTGACTCCCTCGACGATCAGCTCGGTCGCCGCGTTGTCCTCGCCGGTGACGACGACGCTCGGGGTGCCCTTGGCGGCGGCCTCGACGACGACCAGGCCGTAGCCCTCGCGCCGGGACGGCAGCAGCAGGCACAGTGCCCTGCGCATCTCGGCGTCGAGCGTGGCGGCATCGGCGAACCCCGGCGCGGAGACGACGCCGCTGAGGCCGTGCTGCACGATCGCCGCGTCCAGCGCCGCACGCTCGGGTCCTTCGCCGAGGAACTCGCCCCGCAGCCCGTCGATCCGCTCGCGCGCGATCGCCATCGCGGCCACTGCCAGCGTGACCTGCTTCTCCGGAATCAGGCGCCCGGCGAACAGCACGACGGGGTCGGCCGCCCGTGCGACCACGCGCTCGCCGCTGTCGGCGTACAGCCCGCGCAGCACGGTCACCTCGCCTCGCAGTCCCCCTTCGTGCAGCCGCGCGGCGTGCAGCTCGGAGAAGCAGAAGGCACGCTGGCGCACATGCGCGCAGGCGCGCTGCACGAGCGCGCCGAAGCGCCCGCGCAGGCCGCCGAGGTAGTCGCGCCAGTAGGAGCGGCTCCACACCTCGAACCAGTCGACGATCAGCTCGTAGCCGCCGAGCCGCCGCAGGAGCCCCGCCGCGAGCAGCGAGAAGTAGGGGAACGCCGAGGTGTGCACCACGTCGTAGCGGCGCCCCCGCACGAGCAGGTGCCGCAGCACGCCGGCGCCGAACACCAGCGGTGGCAGGATGCGCCGCCTTCCGCCCGCCGTGTACAGCGCCATGCGCGGGCCGGCCGTCACGACGCGCACGCTCGCGCCGGCGTCCGGGCGCTCGCCCCGGTCCCACTGGCGCAGCGTCAGGTAGGTGACGTCGTGCCCGTCCGCGGCGAGGCGCTCGGCGAGGTTGCGATACCAGCGCTCGCCGCCGCCGACCGTATAGGGGAAGAGGCAGTCGTAGATGACGCAGACGCGCATGTGTCGCGAGAGACTGTCAGACCGTGCGATAGGATCGCCCTCCGCAGACGCGCCACTTTCCGCCCTTGCGCGCGTTATAACGACACGGCCAGGCTCGGCGCAGCGCGACGAGGGTCACAGGCCACACCGATGAGCACAGTCGACCAGACAAGGCCACCAGTCTTGGTGGACGCCGAGGACCGAAGCGTGCCGCTCGTGTCGGTCGTGATCCCATGCCTGAACGAGGCGGAGAACATCGAGGAGTGCGTGACCGCCGCTCGCGAGGCGCTGCATCGCATGCAGGTCGTCGGCGAGGTCGTCGTCGCCGACAACGGCTCCGAGGACGACTCGGCACGCCTGGCCGAGCAGGCCGGGGCGCGCGTCGTCGTCGAGCGCCGCCGCGGCTACGGCAGCGCGTACCTGGCCGGCTTCGCCGCCTCGCGCGGGCGCTACATCGTGATGGCCGACGCCGATCTCACATACGACTTCAACGAGATCCCGCGCTTCGTCGAGGCGCTCGAGCAAGGCGCCGAGATGGTCATCGGCGACCGCATGGACAACATCCAGCCCGGCGCAATGCCGTGGCTTCATCGCTACGTCGGCAACCCGATCCTCACCGGCCTGCTCAACCTGTTCTTCCGCACCGGCGTCAACGACGCGCACTGCGGCATGCGCGCCCTGCGCCGCGAAGTCCTGCCCCGGCTGGACCTGCGCACGACGGGGATGGAGTTCGCCTCGGAGATGGTGATCAGGGCCTCGAAGGAGCGGCTGCGGATAGCCGAGTTCCCGATCGAGTACCACCCGCGTGGCGGAGAGAGCAAGCTTTCGAGCTTCCGCGACGGCTGGCGCCATCTGCGCTTCCTACTCGTGCACAGCCCCAACCACCTGTTCATCGCGCCGGGCGCCGTGCTCGCGGGGTTGGGAACGCTGATCGTCGTGTTCGTCGCCGCGGGCCTGGACTTCTTCGGCCGCGCCTGGGGTGTGCACGCGATCATCGGCGGCGCGCTGCTGATGATCGTCGGCACGCAGGTGCTCGCGCTGGGTCTGTGCGCGCACGCCTACGGCACGTACTTCATGGGCGAGCGAGACCCGTGGTTCGATCGCATGCGCGCTCGCTTCCGCCTCGAGCACGGCCTGCTGCTGGGCGGCTTGTTCGCGCTCGTCGGGCTGGTGATCGGCGCGGTGATCGTGGGGACGTGGATCGCGCACGGCTTCGGCTCGCTCGCCGACGAAAAGCTGGCGGTGGTCGCGGCTTCGCTGATCATCGTCGGTATCCAGATCTTCTTCTCCTCGTTCCTGCTGTCGATTCTCGGTCTGCGCCGGCGCTAGCGTGGGCCCCCTCGGGCGGGTGGCGTCGGCCGTCTTCGCGGGCGATCGCCGCGTGTGGCGCGGCGCTGCGCTCGTCGCCGTGCCGTTCATCGCGCTGACGGCCTTCTACTGCCTGCGCCCGCGCTTCTACTTCACGGGCACCCAGAGCGTCGAGAACGCGGGCGGGGTCGTCGAAGCCGCGCCGGGGTCGACCGTCTGCGCGCCCGCCCTGCGGCTGCCCGCCGGCACCTCGGTCGTGCGCCTGCAGGTGCTCTCCCCGACCGACCCTCGCCCGGCGCTTCACCTCACGCTGCGCGCGGGCAACCGCACGGCCCACTCCTCGCTCGCTCCGTTGGCGGCTCCCGCCGGCCGATCGACCAACGCGGACTTCGCGATTCCCCGGACGCCGTCCGCCCCGGCCGCGCAGCCGGCCTCGCTGTGCCTGACCGCCGACGGGCCCGTGCAGGTGGGCGGCACGCCGTTGACGGCCCCCGGGATTGGCGCGCCGACCCACGACGGGACGGCGATTCCGGCGCGGCTGGCGATCTGGTACCTGCCGCGGCCCGGGGAGCGCAGCAGCTACGTGCAGCGGATCGGCGAGATCTTCGATCGCGCGGCGCTCTTCCGCCCGGGCCTCGTCGGCGCTTGGATGTATCCGTTGCTGCTGTTCGTGCTGCTGCCGGCGCTCGCGCTGCTGGCGCTGCGCTGCCTCGCGCTCGCCGTCGCCGGGCGCGGACGGCGCCTGGCGCTGTGGCTGTTCGCGATCGCCGCGCTGAACGCGAGCTGCTGGGCGCTGGTCACGCCGGTCTTCCAAGGTCCCGACGAGGTCGACCACTTCGCCTACGTCCAGTCGCTCGCCGAACGCGGCGAGAAACCGATCAACGACCCTCACTCGGGGCAGCTGCGCTGGTCGAGCGCCGAGTACCTGGCGCTGGAAGAAACCGACCTGCTGACCGACCACCAGGTGGGCGACACGCGCCCCCCATGGCTGTCCGCGCAGGTGCACGACTACGAAGTGAGGGCGCGGCGCTTGCATCCGCTTCGCGACGACGGCGGCGGCTACACGACCTCTGCGACCCACGGTCCGGTGTACTACCTGGCGCTCGCGCCCGCCTATCTGGCCACGGCGCACGCCTCGATCTTCTCCCAGCTGACGCTGATGCGGATCGCCTCGGCGCTGATCGGCGCGCTGACCGTGCTGTTCACGTACCTGCTCGCGCGCGAGCTGGCGCCGCGAAGACCGTGGCTGGCCGTGCTGGCGGCGCTGCTCGTCGCCTACGAGCCGATGTACGGGTTCGTCTCGGGCATCGTCAACAACGACGTCGGCGTCAATGCGACGGCGGCCGCGCTGGAGCTGCTGCTGATCCGCCTGCTGCGGCGTGGCGTCACGATCCCGTGGGGCGTGCTCACGGGGGCCGTGCTGATCATGCTTCCGAGCGTCAAGGGGACCGGCCTCTCGCTCTATCCGGTGGCCGGGCTCGTGTTCATCGCGGCGCTGTGGCGCCACCACCGTCGCGCCGACCTGCTCGGCTGGGCGGCGCTGGCGCTGGCCGCAGTGGTCGTCGGCGAGCTCTCGGCGCACGTGCTCTCGCCGGCGTTCGCGGCGAGCTCCTCCACGCCGGGCGGCGGCGCGCCCTCGGCGATCGGCACGAACGCGGGCGCGGCCAGGGAAGCGCTGCATCACATCCCGGACTACCTCTCCTACCTGTGGCAGATGTTCCTGCCGCGGCTGGGCTTCATGACCGCGCACTTCCCGTCCGGGGGGTATCCGGGCTTCGTGATCTTCATCGAACGTGGCTGGGGAGCGTTTGGCTGGTACGACGTGTTCTTCCCGTCATGGGTCTATGCGCTGATCCTCCTTGTGAGCCTCGCCGTGCTGGTGCTGTCGCCCCTGGCGGCATGGCGCGAGCGGGGCTGGCTGTCGGCGCATCTGCCCGAAGCGCTGGCTGTGATGCTGATGCCGATCGCGGTGATCGCAGGCTTCGCCGCCGCCTACTACACGCCCGGAGCGCGCCCCGTGATCGCCGAGTTCGGGCGCTACGCGTTCCCGGCGATCGGACCGATCGCGCTGCTCGTGGTCGGCGCCCTGCATGCGTTCGGCCGCCGTTTGATGCTCGGCGCGGGCGTCGCGCTGCTGGTCGCCGTGATCGCGCTCAGCTACGCCTCGCAACTGCTCACGCTGACCGGCTTCTATGCCTGACGTGAGCGTCGCCATCCCCGTGCTCGACGGCGGCGAGCCGTTCGCCGAGGTGCTGCGCGCCCTCAGCTCGCAGACGGTGGCGCACGAGCTGGTGATCTGCGACTCGGGCTCGACCGACGGCTCGCCGCAGCGGGCGCGCGCCGCCGGCGCGAAGGTGCTCGAGATCGCGCGCGAGGAGTTCTCGCACGGCGGCACGCGCAACCTGCTGATGAGCGCTGCCGCGGGCGCGCACGTGGCGCTGCTCACGCAGGACGCGGTGCCCGCCGACGAGCACTGGCTGGAGCGGCTGCTCGAAGGGTTCTCGCTCGCAGCGGACATCGCGATCGTCTACGGGCCGTACCTACCTCGCCCGCACGCCTCGCCAGCGGTGCGGATCGAGCTGGAAAGCTGGTTCGGCTCGCTCTCTCCGGACGGCGCGGTGCAGACCGATCGCCTGGACGAGCGCGAGCGCGACTCGCTGGCGCCGATCGAGCTGATCGGCCGGCGGGGCTTCTTCACCGACGCCAACGCCTGCCTCGCGCGGGAGGCTTGGGAGCGGGTACCTTTCCGCGAGGTCCCCTACGCCGAGGACCGGGTGCTCGCGATCGACATGCTCCGCGCCGGCTATGCCAAGGCGTTCGTGCCGCAAGCCGCCGTGATCCACTCGCACTCCTACACCTCGAGCCAGCAGCTGCGCCGCTGCTTCGACGAGTGGCGTGGACTGCGCGAGGTCTACGGCTGGCGCGAGCCCGCCTCGCCGCGACACCTGCTCAACCGCGTGCGCGGCGCGCTCGGGCAGGCGCGCGCAGCGCTCGCGCGCGAAGGCGCCCCGCCGGTACGTCGCTGCACGACGCTGGCGGGAGTGCTCGCGCATCAGCTCGTCTGCCTGTGCGGCGCACTGCTCGGCTCGCACGCCGATCGGCTGCCGGCGGGCGTGCGGCGCAGGCTCTCGCTCGAGGGACACGCCAGCTTCGGCTTTCCGGCGCCGGCGGGCAGCGAGCGGGCGAGCGGGGAAGGTCCCCGAGGATGAGCGACAGCAATCCGATCGAGGGGCGGCGTCAGGGGCCGTTCTCCAACCTGCGCCGGCGGGTCTACCTGACCTACACGCACTTCGGCCTGCGCACGATCCTCTTCCGGCTGATCACCTTCCCGCTGCGCTTCACCCCGCTCGAGCGTCGCATGCGCCTGCGCACGCACGCACGCGATCAGGAGGTGCGCCGTGCGGTCGAGTGGTACCGCGAGCAAGGCCGGCCGGTCGACATCGTGATTCCCAGCTACCGCGACGCCGAGCACGTGGCCACGCTGGTGCGGAGCATCGGCAAGACGGTGCGCAAGGGGATGGCACGCGTGATCGTGTCCGACGACTGCAGCGGCGAGGAGCATCTGCGGGCGCTGCGCGCGATCGACGGAATCGACGTGCTCGTCACCTCAGAGCGCAACAGCGGCTTCGCCGCCAATGCCAACCGCGGCATCGCGGCGAGCGACGGAGGACGCGATGTCGTCGTGCTGAACTCCGACGTGGAGGCATTGCCGAGCTGGCTGGACGCCCTGCAGTACGGCGCGTACGGCCACGAGGGCGGCGCCGGGATCGTCGGCGGGCAGCTGCAGTACCCGGACGGGCGCATCCAGTTCGGCGGCACCGTGCGCAACCGCGACCAGCCGCAGTGGTTCGATCACCGCTATCGCTTCAAGCCCCACGGCTGGGGCCCCGGCGAAGCGCCGAGCCCGGCGCTGGCGGTCACCGGGGCGTGCATGTACGTGTGCCGTGAGACGATCGAGCGGATCGGCGCGTTCGACGAGCGCTACGCGATGGCCTACGAGGACGTCGACTGGTGCCTGCGCGCATGGCAGGCCGGCATCCGCGTGCTGTACTTCCCCAGCGCGCAGCTCGTGCATCACGAGTCGCTCACGCGCGGCAGCGAGCAGGGGGAGCGCGAGCTCGGCGCTCAGCGCGTCTTCTGGGAGCGCTGGTCGGACTTCCTCGACGCTCGCTCGGCCTCTGTGACGCTGCCCGGCCCGACGGGCGACCGCGCCGGCGCCGAGCGGGGAGCGACCGCCGAGCGGCGCGCCGGGCGGCGCCTGCGCATCGTCTACGTGACCGAGGACACCGGCGTCGGCGGCGGGCACCGCGACATCTTCGAGCACCTCAACCGGCTGTCGGCGCGCGGCCACGAGGTGTCGCTGTACACGCTCGGCGAGCGGCCGCAGTGGTTTGAGCTGAGCGTCCCGGTGCACAGCTTCGAGGACTACGAAGCGCTCGGCGAGGCGCTCGCGGAGGTCGACGCGATCAAGGTCGCGACCTGGTGGATGACCGCCGCGCCGGTATGGCGCGCGAGCATCCCGCGCGGTATCCCTGTCTACTTCGTGCAGGACATCGAGACCTCCTACTACCCCGACCACGAGCGCGCTCGCCACGCGGTGCTCGACTCCTACCGGCCGGAGTTCCGCTACATGACGATCTCCTCGTGGAACCGCGAGCGCCTGCGCGAGCTCGACCTCGACGCCGAGCTGATCCCACCGGGCATCGACCTGGAGAACTTCCGCCCGCGCGCCGACGTGCCGCGCCGCGAGGACATGGTGCTCGCACTCGGGCGCACCAACCCGTTGAAGAATCTGCCGCTGACGCTCGCCGGCTGGCGCTCGCTGCGCGAGCCGCGCCCGGAGCTGTGCCTGTTCGGGATCGAGCCGGAGCTGGCGCGCGAGGGAGTGCGCTACGTCGAGTCGCCCAGCGACGAGCAGGTCAACGAGCTGTTCTGCCAGGCCACCGTGTTCATCCAGACCTCCGTGCACGAGGGCTTTGCGCTGCCGCCGCTCGAGGCGATGGCCGCAGGCGCCGCCGTGGTCTGCACCGACGCGCACGGCAACCGCGACTTCTGCGTCGACGGCGTCAACTGCCTGATGCCCGAGGCGAACCCGCCGGCCGTGACGGCGGCGCTGCAGCGTCTGCTCGACGACCCGCAGCTGCGCGCGCAGCTCGGCCGGGCGGGCATCGCGACGGCACAGGACTACGCGTGGGAGAGGCGCATCGATGCGCTGGAGCAGTTCTTCGAGCGGGTTGCGGCTGCGGGTCGGATGGCTGTTGCGGGGGAGCTGGCGCCGCAGCTCGATTAGCGTCTGTGTCGGCGGCGGCGGCGGCGCCGCCGCGCTTACAGATCCTCGGCGATGTGCGAAGCAGCGCGGTTGAATACCCAGAACCCGATCACGATGATCGCCGCCACCAGCGCCATCGGCTCGAGCAAGTCGACCCAGCTGCCCATTATCTGACCGGCGCTGAGCGTCGAGCGGTTGATCATCGCGTGGCGGAACTGTTGGAAGATCGCCACGAGCGGGTTGAGCGTGTACAGGTGGTAGAGGAAGTGATTGAAGCTGCCGTGCGCGAGTTCTTCGCGAACTGCTTCGGCCGGAATGATCACGGGCGAGGAATAGAAGAGGATCTGGCTGACGACTTCCCAGATCGGCGAGATGTCGCGGAAGCGCACGAACAGCGCCGACAACAGCATCGCGACACCGGTCGTCAGCACGGTCAGCATGAGGATGATCAGCGGCAGCTCGAGCCAGCTGAGCGTCGGTCGCACGCCTTCGATGGCGGCGAAGATCATCACCACCACCAGGTTCAGGCCGAGATTGAACAGCGCGAGCAGCACCACGGAGATCGGAATCGCCAGGCGCGGGAACTGAATCTTGCGGACCAGGCCCTCGCGGTCCACGACGCTGCGCACCGCACCCGAAGTCGCTTCGCCGAACAGCGTGAACAGAACGATCGAGCCGAGCAGCTGCGCGCCGTAGTGCGCGCTGGCCGCGCCCTTCGCCTTGTCCACGTGGAAGACTTCGACGAAGAACACGTAGAGCACGCCGAACAGCAGCAGCGGCCTGACGACCTGCCAGAGGTAGCCGAGCGCCGAGCCGAAGAACTTGAGTTTGAATTCGCTGCGCGCGATGTTGTAGGAGAGGTGCCAGAAGCGCGACCAGCTCTCGTCCAAAGCGCGTGGCCCGCGAATCGGCCGGCCCATGGACTGGGCCAGATCGCCCGTCTCGTCCGTGACGGGCTCGGCCAGCTCCGGCGAGCTCATCGCGAGTCTCCGGCCGGCTGAATCTCGCCGGGCGGCGCGATCCCTAGGCGGCTGACCTCCGTCTCGACGGGAATCTCCACCATGCCGCCGCTCGCGGCCAAACCGGTTACGACGAACGAGAGTCCACCCGCGAACCTGTCGATCACGTCTACCCCGTCGCCGCGATGGGTGATCGTGAGAATCGTGTGGTATCTGCCGGGAGCGAGCATGTTGTGAAACGAGAAGGCGAAGACGGCTCGTTCGCCCGGCATGAAGGGTCCGGTCTCCTCGAGCTCCTCTGTCGTCGTGGCCACCACGACCGGCTGGCGATGCTCATTGAGCAGTGTGATGCTTACGGCAGGATCGACCACCTCGCTGTTGAACGTGACCAGTGCCTTGAGCGTCAGCGCTTCGGACTGCGGTGCGACCGACCGTCGGACCGACAGATCGTCGCCGAGCCACACGTCGGTGACGCGGGCGACGCCGTCGCCCATCCGCGCGCTGCCGACGTCTGGGTCGTGGTAGCCGATCTCGCGTCCGAAGGCGGTCTCCAGGTAGCGATCGGCCACGTCGCGAGGATCGCCGATGCTGACCATCTCGCCGCGCTCCAGCAGCATCGCGCGATGACAGAAGCGCGTCACCGCGCCCATGTCATGCGTTACGAAGACGATCGTGCGGCCTTCTTCGCGCATCCGGTTGAAGACGTCGAAGCACTTCTGCTGGAAAGCGGCGTCGCCGACGGCGAGCACCTCGTCGATCAGCAGGATGTCCGCGTCGACCTGGATCGCCACCGAGAACGCGAGGCGCACGTGCATGCCCGAGGAGTAGTTCTTGAGCTTGAGGTCCTGAAAGTCTTCGAGCTCCGCAAACTCGATCACTCGCTTGTAGCGAGCCCGCGCTTCACGCGGCGACAGGCCCAGCATGATGCCGTTGAGCGCAACATTGTCGAACGCTGCGAGGTCGGGATTGAAGCCGACGCCCAGCTCGATGAACGTGGACATCCGACCGTTGCACCAGATCTTGCCCTGGTCGGTCGCGTAGATGCCCGCCAGGCACTTGAGCAGCGTGCTCTTGCCGCTGCCGTTGCGCCCGACGATGCCGAAGAATTCCCCCGGCGCGACCGAGAAGGAGATGTCCCTCAACGCGTAGAGCGACTCGTGGCGGGTCCTGCGCAGCGGGTGAAGCGCGCGCTCCTTCAGCGTGTGGCTGCGCTCCTCGGGGATCTTGAAACGCTTGTGCACGCCCTGAGCGGCCAGGGCCGGCAGCGTGGGATCGTTGGTTTGCGCAGGCACGAGAAGCAGGGTATAGCCAGCAGATGACCGTCCGGGCGGGCGCTTGGCTCAGCCTGAGCGGCGCAGCAGGCCGCGAATCGGGCGCGTCAGAGCCCGCACGGCCACATAAACACCGGTCACGGCTGTAAAGAGCGGACGGCTCAGCGCCGGGCGCGCGGTCAGCGCGAGCAGGGCGCGCTGGATGGGGTCCGGCAGCGTCCCGTTGGGTCCGATCAGCGCGAGCCCCGATCCGACCTCGGCGTTGAGCTCGTCGTACATCCGCTGGGCGTGCTCGCGCTCTGACACCAGCTGGCGCACTTCGACCTCGTGCTGCACGCTGAGCCGCGCTTCGCGTGTGCTCAGATCGCGGCTGAGCGTCGCGGCCTCGCGTACCGGCGCGATCGCCGCCTCGCGGTAGATCTCGACCATCGCCGCCGCGGCCGCGTCCCAGGTCAGCTCGCGCGCGCGCGCCGCCAGCGAATCGACGTGACGCCGGCGCGCGCCGGCGTCGGTCAGCAGCGTGTGCGCCGCCTGCGCGCTGGCCCCGGCGTCCCAGGGCACGATCGTCGCCGTCTGCTCGGGTGCCGCCTCGGCGAGCGACGCCCACGGCGCGAACACGCAGGGCACGCCGCCGAGCGCCGACTCGAACGGGACGAGCCCGAAGCCCTCATACACCGACGGATAGACGATCGCGCCTGCGCGCTGCATCAGCCAGGCCTTCTCGCACTCGCTGAGCGGCCCGAGCTCGACGACGGCCGAGCGCAGCTCGGCATGCTCGCGCAAGTAGGCGCGCTCGAGCTCGACCGACGAGCCCGGCGAGATGTGCGTTCCGGCTAGCACGAGGCTGCCGCGCCAGTCGTGGTCCTCCCGCAGCGCGCTCAACAGGCGGAGCGCGAAGATGCGGTTCTTGTGCCGGAAGTCCGTGCCGAGGCAGAGCAGGAAGCCGTCCTCGAGCGGCTTGGCGCCCGCTTCGCCGGCGTCCAGTCCGGCCGGGCGAAGCGGCTCCCCGGTCGAGCGGTGATCGAGCCCGGGTGCCACCACGCGGACACGCCCGCGCTCGACCAGTGCGTCGGCGACGAGCTCGCCCCGCGTGTGCTCGGAGAAGACGACCACGCGCTCGGCTGCCGAGAGGCCGTGGCGGCTGGCCGCGCGGTAGTCCTGCCAGCTGCCGGCATCGGCGAAGTAGCCCGGGTTGCGGTAGGCGATCAGGTCGAGCTGGCTGATCACGAAGCGCTCGCCGAGCGCCAGCGCGAGCTTGACGTCGCTCGGCGCGAAGGTCTGTTGCGGGCGATGGAAGACGGTCGTAGCGGGCGTGTCGGCGTCTACCTCCTCGGCCGCCAGCAGCTGGGTCTCAGAAAGCCCTTGCAGGAGCTCGCGGGTCGCGCGGTCGATGCGCTCGGCGCGCACGAGCAGGCGCAGGCGCAGCGCGTCGGTGCGCGCGAGCGCGAGGATCAGCTCGAGGATGTGCACGTGCGTGCCCGTGATCGCGCCGTCTAGCGCGCGCGCGTCGAGCGTCACCGACAACCGCAGCGCCGGCGCCCGCGCGCTGCGCAGCGCCTGTCCGAGCACGCCGGAGTCGGCCAGCGGCGTGGTCTGCAGGTAGGGGTAGCGCTCGCGCAGCTCGGGCGAGAGGTCGCCCTCGGCGGCGCCCGGCAGCGGCGCCAGGCGCTCGACCGCGACGTCGTCTGCGGCGACGTGCGTCATGCCCGATTGCACGCATCGCTGGGTCAGGTCGATCGCGATCGCCGCGCGCAGATCCAGCCGCTCGTCCAGCGGCCCGACCAGCTCCAGGGCGTCGCGGCGGACGTAGACGCACGGCGCGACCGCCCTGCTCAGCCGTGGTCGCAGCACGAGCGAGCGCTCCGCCAGGCCCTTGGCGAAGGCCGGGTCCTGCGTCGAGCGCTCCGACAGCGCCAGCGGCGTGCCGAAGTTGGCCAGCGCGCTGGCCGTGGCCGTGTTCGTGTCGGCGTGCGCCGCGCCGGCCAGGCGCTCGACCCAGCCCGCGCCGACGCGGCATGGCTCGTCGAGCACGATCGCGTCCGCGGGAGCGCAGCGCTCCAGCGCGCGGTTGAGCTCCGCGCAATCGCCCGTCGCCCGGACGATCTGCACGTCGCCGGACGTGTGAGCCTGCAGCGACCGCAGGCAGTCGCGCAGCGGCTCGCCGGTCGCGTCCGTGGCGAGGATGACGCAGATGCCACTCGGCTGGTTGGCGCGGCGCGTCTTGGGCAGCTCGTTCATGCTCATCGGGGTCCGCCGGCGGATCAGCCAGCCTAGAGCAGTCTCGCGGACGCCCGTGACATTGGGCGATAATCGAAGGAGCGCCGATGACCCCCGACGATCAGATCACAGCGCAGGCACGCGTTGCCGGGCCGGCGCGCGGCGTGCGTGCGCTGGCGCGCAGGGCGCTGTGGCGCCTGGCGCCGGGCTATGCGCGCAGGCGCGCCCTGCCCGCCGCCGTCGAGCGCCTGCAGGCCGACCTCGATCACGTCAGCACGCGCCACTCGGAGCAGATCGAGCGTCTGGAGGAGCTCGCGCGCGAGCTCGTCGCGACGGCCGAGTCGCTGCGCCGGGAGATCGCCAGGCGCGAGCCTCGCGACGCAGCCTGATGCAGCTGATCACAGTCGCGACGATGAGCAGCTTGCCGCGCGCGCGCGTGCTCGCACGCTCGCTGCGCCGCCACCAGCCGGACTGGCCGCTCAGCGTGATGCTGATCGGCCGCGAGGATGCGATCGCGGCGGCGGCGCAAGCAGAGGACTCGTTGGACGTGCGCTCTGTGTCCCAAGAGCTGGAGCTCGACGTCGAGACGCTGCTTGCGCGCCACGACGAGCAGGACCTGACGATCCTGCTGCTCGGCCACCTGCTGCTGCGCCACGCCGAGCGCACGGCCGAGCCGATCGCGCACCTGCCGAACAGCGCGTGGCTGCTGGGCGACCTGACGGCGCTGGAGGCGATGCTCGCCTCGCACGCCGCCGTGCTCGTGCCACGCGTCCTCGACGACGTGCCCGAGGACGGCCTCGAACCGACGCTCGAGCAGCTCGATCGAGCGGGAAGGATCGACGACACGATGCTCGCCGTCGACGGCGGGCCGGCCTCGCGAGAGCTGCTCGCGTGGTGGACCGGCCACGTCGAAAAGACGCTCGGCTCGCTCGACGCCTTCACGGTCGGCGCGCGCCCGGAGGATCGCCCGTGGCTGGCGCGCTTCATCGAGCTCGCGCCGGCGCGCTTTGCCACGGGCGTGCTCGACGATGCGGGCGCGAACCTCAGCCTGTGGAACCTGCACGAGCGCGAGCTGCGCCAAAGCGGCCAGGCGACCGCCGTCGACGGCGACGGACCGGCGCGCTTTCTCAACCTGCCGGGCTTCGACCCCGATCGCCCCTACCGCCTCGCGGCCAACGCCAGCCGCGCGCGAGTCAGCCGCTCGCCGGTGCTGCGCAGCCTCTGCGAGCGCTATGCGGCCGAGCTGCGCGAGGCGGGCTGGCGCGACGCCGATCACCGCCACGAGGTCGGGCGCAGCCTCGACGACGGGCTCGTCTACGACGACTCGCTGCGCGCGACGTACTCGCGAGCGCTGGCGCTCGGCGAGGGCTTCGAGGACCTGTTCAGCGCCGAGGGAACGCGGGCCTTCCTCGATTGGCTGCAAGGTCCGGCGCCACGCGGCGGCGCTCACGGCATCACTCGCTACGTCTTCTACCGGGTCTCGCGTGAGCGGCCGGACGTGCTGCGCACGTTCCCCGACCTGGACGGAGAGGACGGCCCGCGCTATGTCGCCTGGTGCTGGGCCTTCGGGCGCGACGAGCTGGCGATCCCCGAGCGCTTCATGCCGCCGCCGCCGCCCGGCGTGCCGCCGCCTCCGGCGCCCGCGAAGCAAGCGCCCAGCCACGCGCCTGCAGCGCCTGCGAGGCAAGCGTCCGGCCACGCGCCGCCGGCGCCTGCGCCCCAGCCCCAGCCGCCGGCCCCCGGCGCGGATCGGCCGAGCACCGATGCGCAGGCCATCGCGGTGCGCCTGACCGGATACCTCGGCCACACGCTGGGCCTCGGCGCGGCGGCGCGCGGCTACGTGCAGGCACTCGGATCGGCCGGCGTGCCGGTGAGCACAGTCACGGTGCCGCTGCATCACCTGGAGCTGCCGGTGAAGCTCGAGGATGCCTACGGCGAGCACGCCTTCGAGGATCTCGTGCAGCACGGCGGGCACGGCTTCGAGATCGTCGCGGTCAACGCCGACGAGCTGCCCAGCTTCGTCGAGCGCCTGGGCGAGGACTACTTCGAGGGCCCGCGCATCGGCATCTGGGGTTGGGAGACGAACAGCATCCCGCCGCGCTGGCAGCGCGCCTTCGCGCTGGTCTCCGAGGTGTGGGTCTACTCGCGCTTCATGGCCGAGAACATCGGCGCCGTCGCGCCGGTCCCGGTGGTCGCGCTGCCGCCACCCGTGCAACGTCCCCAGCAGCCTGCCGTGCCGCTGCGGCTGGGCGTGCCCGAGGGCTTTCTGTTCCTGTTCGTGTTCGACTACCTGAGCACGGTGCAGCGCAAGAACCCGGTCGGCCTTGTGGAAGCCTTCCGCGAGGCGTTCGCGCCGGGGGAGGGGCCGCAGCTGCTGATCAAGACGATCAACGGACCGCTGCGGCCGCTGTCGGAGGAGGAGGTGCTGTGGGCGGCCGACGGGCGCGAGGACATCCACGTGATCGACCGCTCGCTGACCGGCGAGGAGCTCAACGGCCTGATGGCTGCGTGCGACTGCTACGTGTCGCTGCACCGCGCCGAGGGCTTCGGGCTGACGCTCGCCGAGGCGATGGCGATCGGCAAGCCGGCGATCGCGACCGGCTACTCGGGCAACGTCGACTTCATGAACGAGCAGAACAGCTACCTGGTCGACTACGAGATCGGGCTGGTCGGGCCGGAATGCGAGATCTATCCGCCCGACGGCGAATGGGCGCAGCCGAGCATCGAGCATGCCGCGCACCGCATGCGCGAGGTGTACACAGACCGCGAGGAGGCGGCGCGGCGCGGCGCACGCGCGGCGCAGGACGTCGCCCGCACGCTGTCGCCCGAGGCGACCGGCGCGGCGATGCGCCGCCGCCTCGAGCAGCTGTCCGGCGGCTAGCTTCGGCTACGCCTGAGCCGTCGCGCCGCCGCGCGCGCCGAGCAGCTCGATCCACTGGTAGCCGACCCGCGCGGCACAGACCTTGGCGGCCTGCCCGACCGGCGCGATTACGAGCTTGCCGGCCGCCGGCTGCTGCAGGGTGAACATCAGCACGCCGATCACACCGGAGTCGTTGTCCGGACCGTCACCGCTTGCCGGGCCGAGGTTGCCGTCGGGGCGGACCATGCGAATCCGGTGTGACCCGGCGCTCAGGTGCACGAACCCGAAGCGCAGGAACTGACCGGGGTAGCGCACCTCATTCGCGAAGCTGCCGACCTCGCGGCCGTCGACGTACATCGTCAGGCGGCGCGACGCCGAGCCCGGCAGGGCAACTTCGTAGGTTCCCCTCGCGGGCAGCGAGATCTTGCCTTCGACTGCGCCGGCGCCGTACGGCCTGAGCGCTTCCGGACCCGAGGCGTGCCAGTAGTGCGGGTGCGTCGCCTGCACAGGGTTGAGAACTACTCGCGGCGGGCTCGGGACGTAGGCCACCGACGTCGCGCCCTTCGTGCGCCTCACGGTATTGGCCATCACGCTGCAATAGGCGCGCGTGCGCTCGGTCGGTGAGCCCGAAAGCGGCAGATGTGCGAGCACTTCGGACGCCGGACGCCTGCGTTCCCAGACTTCGAATTCCGAGGTCTTCTCGGCGATGTCGTAGTTCGCCGGCGGGCGCGATGCGACGGGGCTGCGCGGGATCACGAGCAGGGGAAACCTCTCGAGGAAGCTCGGCACGAGCTGGTTGAGGTCGAGCGCGTAGGCGAACTGCCCCGGTGGGAGGCTCAGGCTGCCCGGACGGATCTCCAGGCCGGGCGGGCGCACGAGGTCAAAGGCATGCTCGCGTCGCAGGAAGTACTCGGCGTACTCGTCGAAGGCGGGGAAGAACGCCGGGCCCTTCCCGGCGAACCGCTTGCCGATCGCTTCCAGCTGCCTGTAGCGGTGGGCCGAAGCCAGCGATGTGTCGTGGTATGTCAGCGCGTTGCCGTACAGGACGATTCCCGCCAGCCCGAGCGTGGCGACCCAGCCGCTCGCCCTGACAGCGAAGCCGAGTTTGCGCGGGCGCGCCGACGCGAGCACGCCGGTCGCGACGAAAGCCATCGCCAGGAAGATCGTCGCCGTGATCGTGTACCCCTTGAGTTCGACCCAGGGCCCGGCATGAGCGACCACGTAGGTCAGCGCAATCGGCGCCGTGATCCCGAACGCGGCGACCATCCAACGCCGTTTGTAAGCCGCGAACAGCACGCCCAGCGCCCATGCGACGAGGATCACGACGTCGAGGTCGTGGCTGAGCCCGCGGTGGGCGTACTGGGGGAAGCGATAGTCGTTGCTGATCCAGACGCCGACGGCGGCGATCTCGGGTATCGGTGCGGTCAGGTTGCCGAGCCCGACTTCGACGACGCCGGTGACCGCTTCCTTGGCGGTTCCAAAGAGTTTGATCGAGCTGATCACGGTCGGAATTGCGAGGATCGCCGACGCCACGCCGGCGAGCACCCAGCTGGCGAGCGTCGCCAGCCTGTTGCGCGCCAAGAAGCTGATCGCGAGCGCCGCGAGCACGATCAGACCCAGCCACGGGGTGACGCCGTAGCTGAACGCCGCCGTCGCCGCGGCGACGGCGGGGGCGAGCGGCAGCGCGGAGCGAAGCGGCCTGTCCTTCAGCGCCAGCCACTCGACGAGAACCGCCGCCGCCAGCAAGATCAACGCGGCCGTGGTCAGCTCCTTGATGCCGCCCTCGAGCGCGTAGTCGTAGAGGATGTTCGGCTGTATCGCGACGGCTGCGCCGATACAGCAGACGATCGGGTTGCGTACGACTCTCCTGAGGATTGCGAACAGCGCCAGTGCGCCCATCGCCGAGGCGAACGCGAGGAAGGCCTGGTAGCACCAGGCCGCTTCGGTGCGAATCAGCCCGGAGATCGCGCCGAGCGTCGCCTGTGCGCCGCCGGGATAGCCGTTGCCGGTCAGCCCGAGAATCGTCTCGTTGAACGACGAATCGCCGGGCGGCACCGAGCGCCCCGTTTCGGACAGGTGCTGTGAGAAGGCCATCTGGAAGGCGGTGTCGACGATCCGCCCGAAGCCGGTCCACGACGGCGTTCCCGTGAGGAAGACCGGCGCGCCGATGACCGCGAACGCGGCGACGGCTGCGATCGCCGGCCAGACGATCGCGCCGGCGCGCGGAAGGGCCGGCCGCCCGCCGGGCAGCTCCAGCACGATCCCGAGGACGCCGACCGCGAGGGCGATCGCGCCGGTCGCGGGCGCCAGCCAGGTGATCGACGTCCCCAGGGTGCAAATCGAGATGACGAGAGCGAACCCGACAGGCAGCAGCAGCACGCCGGACACTGCGCCGGCGCTGATCCGCCGCACGAGCAGCCCCGACCCCAGCGAGGCGACCAACAGGAGCAGCGGGAAGAGGATCCAAGCGCTTAGAAAGAGTCCTGTCATAGACAAAGAGGCCCCGCTGCCCGACTCGCGACACTCGGGGGTGGGCGCTGAGCGATCGGCTAAGCTAGCAGCACTGTGCGGGAACCCAGCCGAGCTTATTGGACCGGCCGATCGGTAGCACTGACTGGAGGCGCGGGTTTCGTCGGAAGCGCCCTCCGCCGGGACCTCGAGGATCTCGGTGCCGAGGTGCGGGTGATCCGTTCGGCCGAGCACGATCTGCGCGAGCCGAAGGCGACACGCAAGGCCGTCGACGGCGCGGAGTTCGTGTTCCATCTGGCGGCCAACGTGGGCGGAATCGGCTTCAACCGCCGCAACCCGGCGCCGCTGGTCTACGACAACATGATGATGGCCGGCAACATCTTCGAGCAGTCGCGTCAGGCGGGCGTGACGAAGCTGATCTCGGCGTGCACGGTCTGCGCCTACCCGAAGTTCACCCCGACGCCCTTCTCCGAGGACGATCTCTGGAACGGCTACCCGGAGGAGACCAACGCCCCCTACGGGCTCGCCAAGAAGATGATGCTCGTGCTCTCTGACAGCTATCGCCGGCAATACGACTTCGACTCCGTCGTGCCGATGGTCGTCAACCTCTACGGCCCCAACGATCACTTCTCGCTCGAGGACTCACACGTCATCCCGGCGATGATCCGCAAGTTTCAAGAGGCGGCCGACGAAGACGCCCGCGAGGTGTCGATGTGGGGCAGCGGCAGGCCGTCACGCGAGTTCCTCTACGTCGACGACGCCGCACGCGCGCTGCTTCTGGCCGGAGAGCACCTGCAGACGTCCGATCCGGTGAACGTCGGGACCGGAGTCGAGACGACGATTCGCGACCTCGCAGAGATGATCAGCGAGTTCAGCGGCTTTGCGGGGGAGATCGTCTGGGACACGTCCAAGCCCGACGGCCAGCCGACGCGCTGCCTGGACGTGACGCGGGCGCGGGAGCTGATGGGCTTCGAGGCGCAGGTCGACCTGGAGCAGGGGCTGCGCAAGACCGTCGAGTGGTTTCGCGAGCACTCGGGCGAGCACGGGCAAGCCGCTGCAGCGACCAAGGCGCCCGCGCGCAGCGCGTGAGCCAGCCGCGCCGCGCCGCGCCGGGCGCGGACCGCCGTTGAAGCAGACCGCGAGCGTGGGGCCCGAGGCGGTCCTGTTCCACGTAGGTCGTTTTGGGCACCCGTTCTTTCGCGAGCAGCTCCACGGCGCGCCGGAGGGATTCCGCTACCTGACGCCGGGACAGGAGGCGCAGGCGGCCGCGACGAAGCGCATCGCGCTCGACAGCGCGCGCATGCGTGCGCTGCGCGAGGCTTCCGAGCGCGTGGCCGTGCGCGTGCTCTCGCAGTCGGGATACGTGCGAAAGACGAGCCTTCGGCCACCATCGGGTTGCGCGCTGGTTCACAGCGCCCAGCAGCTGCTGCGGCCGATGCCGGTGCCGTACGTGCTCGACTTCGAGTGCGTCGAAGTGTTCAGCTTGTATCAGCGCGCCGGCCTCAGGCGGCCGTGGGCGCGCCGGCGGCTGCTCGACGCGCTCGGCGACGAACGCTGTCGCGCGCTGCTGCCCTGGTCGCGCGCCGCCGAGCGCGGCGTGCGAGCGGCACTCGGCCAGGGTGCGGCCGCTCGGCTGCAGGAGAAGACGTCGACGGTGCTGCCGGGGATACGTCCACGCGCCACGCAGCCCGCGCGCTGGGACGGCGGCCCCCTGCGCGCGCTGTTCGTCGGCACGGCTTTCGAGGCCAAGGGCGGCGTCGAGGCGGTGCGCGCAATCGCTCGCGCGCGGCTGACGCACGACGTCACGCTCGATCTGGTCAGCGACGTGCCCGACCGCTGGCGCGGCGAGATCGAGCGTGCGGGCGGGATCGCCGTGCACGCCTGGCCGACGCCGGCGGAGAAGGTGGCAAGCCTGTTCGCCGAGTCGCACGTGCTGCTGTTCCCCTCGCACATGGACACGCTCGGGTTCGTCATGCTCGAGGCCATGGCGAACGGGGTGCCGGTGATCGCGACTCGACATTTCGCCGTGCCGGAGCTCGTCGAGGACGGGGTGTCGGGGATCGTCGTGGAGGGGGAGAACCTGCTCTACGACGACGACGGCCTGTGCCGCTTCGAGCACACTCTGCCGCCGCCGAGGTCCTATCGCGCGGCGATCGCCTCGCCTACGCCCGCGTACGTCGAGAGGCTCGCCGGCGCCTTGGCGCGCGTTGCCCAGGAGCCAGGTCTGCATGCACGCTTGGCAGCCGGTGCGCTCGAGCGCGTGAGGACCGGGCCCCTGTCGATGGATGCGCGCCGCGTCGCACTTGCGGGGGTCTATTGGCGCGCCCTGCAGGGCTGAGCGAGCCGCCCGCCGCGGGCGGCTAGGCTCTCGCGCCAGATGTTCGGGAAAGGAAGCTTCATCCGCAGCCGCCGTCTGTGGGACAGCAAGCTCGCCGTCGGCGGCTACCGCCTGGCGCGGCGCGCCGCCGAGCGTGTCGGCCTGCAGCTGGTCTTGAAGACCTACTACAGCCCGATCCCCGACCTCGCCGGGCTGCCCGAGCGCGTCTGGCAGGAGGCAGATCCGATGCGTGGCATCGAGCTCGACCTGGATGCCCAGGTGGGGCGGCTGAGCGGGCGTATGGCGGCTCACATCGCGGAGTTCGCGAGCGCGGACGGATCGGGATTGGCCTATGAGGAGCTCAACGCCTCCTATCCGCTGCCCGACGCGCGGCTGCTGTACGCGATGGTGCGCGAGCTGAAGCCGGGCTCGATCGTCGAGCTCGGCTCGGGGCAGACGAGCCGCGTGATCGCGCGAGCATGCGCCGCCAACGCGGCGGAAGGTGCCCACTCGGCATTTCACGCGTTCGACCCGTTCCCCACGGCCGTCGACGAGTCGCTGCCGGGCCTCGCGGGGCTTTCGCGTCTGCCGGCCCAGGAGGTGCCCGAGAGCGTCTTCGCCGAGCTGCGCGACGGCGACGTGCTGTTCGTGGACACGACCCACACGGTCAAGATCGGCAGCGACGTCAACCGGATCATCCTGCGCATCCTTCCCCTGCTGGCACCCGGCGTGGTCGTGCACTTCCACGACATCTGCCTGCCCTATGAGTACCCGCGCTACCTGTTCGAGCAGTACGCGCTGTATTGGGCCGAGCAGTATCTGCTGCAGGCCTTCCTCTCGATGAACCCGAGCTTCGAGGTGCTCTACGCGACCGACGCGCTGTGTCGCGACCGGCGTGCGCAGGTGCAGAGCACGGGCCTGGCCGGGCCGGGCGAGAGCGGCAGCTCGTTCTGGATCAGGCGCCGTTAGCGCTGCGGCGGGCGGTCACTGCTCGCGCACGCGCCGCCACAGCAGGCGCAGCCCACGTCGGCGCGCGAGATGGCACGCGGCTCCCGCGAGCAGGCGCCGGCGGTCGGCGCCGATCGGCAGCGCGAAGATGATCGGCAGGGCCAGCCGCAGGCTCAGCGGCGCGCTCGAGCGAAGCAGCGCGCCGCGGCGGCGCTGGAACAGCGCGGGGTGACGCGATCGCAGCAGCGCATAGATCTCGCCGTGGCGGCTGGCGGAGTCGCCGAGCATGCGAACTCCGTGCTGCCGGTACTCGTAGACGACGACCGGCACGCGCGCCCCGCGCCTTCCGCGTTCGGCCAGGCTCATCAGCAGATCCCAGTCCTCATAGCCGCCGCGCAGTTGCCATCCGCCGGCGTCGAGCAGCGCCTCGCGGCGGATCAGCAGCGAGGCGGGCATGTCGTTCTGGTAACTGATCTGCCAGGCGTCGAGCGAGGGCGCCGTCTGCTGGCGCCAGCTGCGATCGCCGAACAGCCGGTAGTCGCCCCAGGCCAGCGCGAGCCGCTCGTCGGCGTCGAGTGCGTCGGCGAGCTGCGCCAGCGCTCCCGGCAGCAGGCGGTCGTCGGCGTCCAGGCAGAACACGTAGTCGCCGCCGGTGGCGGCCACGCCGGTCATCCGCGCGGCGCCGAGGCCTCCGTTGGCGCGGTGTACGACCTCGACGCCTTCGGCCTCGAGCGAGGCGAAGACCTCCAGCGTGCGCGGGTCATCGGAGCCGTCGTCGACGACCACGAGCGTGCTCACGCGCGGTTCGGCCTGCACCGAGCGGACGGCATCGAGCAGCGTGGCGCCGTCGTTGTAACAGGGAATCACGGCGGCGACCGAGCCTTGCCTGGCCGCGACCGGCTCGCGATCGCGGGGCGGGAGCTGGGACATCGCTGTAATGATGCCCGTGATGCTGGCCGGCGACGTTCCCGCCCCTCACTCGCGCCTCAGCTCCGCGGCCGGTGCGTGAGCTGAGGCTGCTCGTCTTCAGCCCCTACTTTCCGCCACACGTGGGGGGGCTCGAGGGCTACGTCAGCGATCTCGATCAGGTTCTGCTGGACGGCGGGCAGGTCGAGGCGATCACGGTCTTCGCGCCACGGCTGCCACCCGACAGTGCGCCCGTCGAGCGGCGTAGCGACCGTCACCTGGTCGTCCGCTATCCCGCGTTCGAGCTGATCCCCAACTTTCCCGTGCCAAAGCTCTGGAGCCGGGCCTTCTGGTCGGCGCTGCGCTCGGCCGCGCCGAAGCGGCACGACCTGTTCGTGAGCCATACGCGCTTCTTCCTGAGCTCGACGCTGGCGCTGGCCTGCGCGCGCGTCTTGCGCCGGCCGCTGCTGCACGTGGAGCACGGATCGGACTTCGTGCAGCTCGGCGCACGGGCTCCGCGGATCGCCGCGCGGATCTATGACCTCGTGCTCGGACGGTGGCTGCTGCGCCACGCAGACGGCGTGGTCGCGATCTCGCATGCCGCCGCCGACTTCGTGCAGCGGCTGGCCAAGCGCGACGCGCAGGTCGTTCACCGAGGGATGTGGACCGAGCGGCTGGACGCAACGGAGGCCGATCGCGACGTGCTCGATTGGGCCGCCGGGCGCGTGGTCGTGACATTCGCCGGGCGCCTGATCGACGGCAAGGGCGTGGCGGACCTCGTCGCGGCGTTTGCGCGCCTCGGCGATGAGCGGGCGGTGCTGTGCATCGTCGGCGACGGGCCTCGCCGCGAAGACCTCGAGGCGCTTGTGCGCAGGCTGGGTATCGCCGACCGGGTGCGGATGGCGGGGTACCTGAGCGAGGACCGTGCCTGGAGCGTGATCCGCAGCTCTGACATCGTCGTCAACCCGAGCTACACCGAGGGGCTGCCGACGTCGGTGCTCGAGGGCGCACTAATGGGCAAGGCGGTGCTCGCCAGCGACGTTGGCGGCACCCGCGAGATCGTGACCGACGGCGAGGGGGCGTTGCTGTTCGAGCCGCGTGATCTGGAGGCGCTCCACTCGCATCTGGCACGCCTGGTCGCAGATTCTGGACTGCGCGAGCGTCTCGGCGCGACGGCGCGGGCGGGGACTGCAAAGCGCTTTGACTGGAGCGTCAGCGCCTCGCAGTTTGCGCGCATCGCCCGCGAGCTCGTCTGAGCGGCAGAGCGTGAGCGGCGATCAGACGGCCTGCACGAGGGGCGCGGCCAGCACGTCCTCGAAGGTCGCCTCGTAGCGATCGAGCACGCTCTCCCAGCGGTGCGTGGATTCCCAGGCGCTACGGCCGGCGGGGCCGAGCTCGGGCCGCTGCCCGTCGAGGATCTGACGGCTCGCATCGAGCAGCTCGCCGTGGCTTCTGGCGACGATGCCACCGGCGAGCTCTGAGACGTTGCCGACGTCGAAGCTGACCCACGGCGTGCCGGCGGCCATCGCCTCGAGGATCACCAGCGGCGCACACTCCACGCGGGAGGTGAACAGGAACAGGTCGGCGGCCGCCAGCGCGCTCGCCACGGCACCCTCGGCGGAGCCGTCGATCAGGCGAATCGCTCCGCGACGTGCGCGCATGCTGCAGCTGAGCTGACAGCCGCGAAGGGCGTCGAGGCCGTGGCGCTCGGGCGCGACGATCTCGCCGACGAGGTCGCGCTTGCGGGCGAGCACTTTGATCGCGCGTGCGAATTGCGCGTGGCCCTTGCTCAGCACGTGGCTTCCGACGGTCACGGCCAGTCGCTCGCCCTGGCCCTCGCCGGCGGCGCGCCGGCGCGGCGCGGGCGGGTCGGCGCCGTTCGGCACGATCACGATTGGCTCGGCGCCTGCGTCGCTGGCGAACTTCCAGTCCTGATACACGGTGGAGTGCAGGACCAACGCGTCATAGCTACGCAGCCGCGAGGGCATCGCCTGGAAGTAGCGTCGATAGCGGCGGTGGCCGAGGCCGGAGAAGCCGCACGGAGCCAAGACCATCCGCGGACGCCGTTCGCGCTGCAGCAGGGCGAAGCAGCAGTCGGTCGCCCACGTCTGCGCGGCGTAGTTGAACACGAGGTCGGGTGCGACGCGCTCGATCGTGTCGAGCACGGCGGCCCGGTCGCCGTCGATCCCGCGCGCCTCGTTGCCGCTGACCGCGACGCGATGCACGCGGACGCCGTTGAGCTCGATCTCCTCGGGCCGGCCACCGGTGAGGACGTGGACGTCGTGGCCGCGGGCGGCGAGCCCCTCGGCGACCCGCTGCACAACCCGCTCGGCGCCGCCGATCGCCGGCGCATACCTCTCGACGGTCGCGAGAACTCGCAAGCGTCCGGTCAGCTCGTCGGGGTCAGCTGCTCGCGATCGCGAGCGCGACCTGCGTCGTCCAGCCCCCCGTCCTTGCGCTCCTCGCCGAGAGCGAGCGCCGTCATCTGCTCGTTCTGCTCCTGCACCTGTCGCTGCAGGATGCCGAGCCGCTGCGCGAGCACCTTGTTCTGGTCGGAGAGGTGTGAAACCGCCAGAGAGAAGTGGACGAGCAGCACGAGCACCACGCCGAACGCGACGGCAAACAGCGCCGACGGCGGATAGGACACGCCCAGCGCCGACGCCAGTGAGTTCAACAGGCCGCTCCACAGCGACAGCACGAGCAGTAGCAGCGTCGAGAACAGCCACAACAGGGCGTAGCGCTCCATCAGCCGCTTGCGGCGCACCAGCTCGAGGATCAGCAGCAGCAGGCCCCCGCTGACGACGATCGCGATTATCCGCTGCGTGCCCATGCGCTCAGATCGCGTGCTCGGCGTTGACGGGGGTGTCGCCCTGCTCGACGACCGGACTGGAGCGGAAGAGGCCGATGAACACCGCCAGCAGAACCTTGATCATGTAGTAGACCGGCTGCGTCGAGGAGATCGCCGAAACGCCGCTCGTGCGTGGACGCATCGCGACGGGGATCTCACAGCTGTTGAGGCGGTGCGCGTGCATCATCAGGATCGCCTCGACCTCGGGGTAGTCGTGCGGGTAGTCGCGCGCGAACAGCTCGATGCCCACGCGATTGGTCATGCGCAGCCCGGAGGTCGGGTCGGTGACGCGCCGTCCGGTGATCAGCGACACCAGTCCCGCGAAGATCTTGATCCCCACTCGACGCGCAGCGGATGAGCGATGACCGTCGCCTTCCTGCAAGAAGCGCGAGCCCGTGACCATGTTCAGATCGGGAGTTCCCTGCAGGCAGCGCAGAAGGTCCTCGATGTAGCGCGGGTCGTGCTGCCCGTCACCGTCGATCTGCACGGCCACCTCGTAGCCGTGTTCCTGGGCGTACAGGTACCCGGTCTGCACAGCGCCGCCGATGCCCAGGTTGAATGGCAGCCGAACGACCGTCGCTCCCGCGGATTCCGCTCGCCGGGCCGTTTCGTCGGTCGATCCGTCGTCGATCACCAGCACGTCGAAGTCGGGCGCGAAACGGTGGATCTCCTCGACCGTGCTCGAGACGGCCTGCGCCTCGTTGTGGGCGGGAACGATTGCCAGATGACGGTTCATGCGGATCGGGATCGTCGGGGCTCGTGCGAGCTGTACTCACGGAAACGATTACCGGCAGTCACAGTTGCGCCAGCCCGTGACGGATCGCTCCCAAACGGTAGCGGCTCGACTGGCGCCGACGGCGAATCGGCGCGCCGCGCAGGCTCAGAGCGCCCTGTCGTTGCGAAACGGCAGCAGGGCGAAGAGCTCTCTGGGAATCGCCTTGACCAGCAGTATCAGCCCGCTGTACACGACGAGCGCCGCTACGAGCTGTGCCACCGCGGGCAGCTTCAGCAGCATCACCGCGAACGCCGGAACGGCGGCGACGGCGACGCGCAGGGCCACCGTCCCATCGAGGCGCAGAGCGTCGGCCCCGCGTGTCAGCGCGAGCAGATAGCAACCGCAGAGGATCCACTCACCGCAGACGGTCGCGACGGCGGCACCGGTCGCTCCATGGCTCTTCGCCAGCACGATCGTCAGCGCCGCCGTGATGCTGAGCGCGATGAGGTTGGCGATCGCCAGAGCGCGATGACGATGCAACGAGATCAACGCCATGCCGAGCGCGGGAAGGATGAACGATGCCAGCAGGGCCGCGCCCTCGATGCGAAGCGCCGGCGCCGCCTGCGCGAAGTGCGGACCCGCGATCAATTCGATGATCGGCGCGGCCCCGGCGACGGCGCCGAGTGCGGCGGCTACGCCGAGGATCAGAACCACCTCGAACATTCCCTGCACCGCGTAGCGCAGGCGCTCGCGATCGTCGCGCGCGGCGCGAGCCAGCACGGGAAACGCGGCGCTGACCACGAGCCCCGCGATGCTCGCCGCCACGATGAACACGCGAAAGGAGGCGGCGAAGAGCCCGTTCTGGACGCCGCTCGCGCTCAGCGAGGTGAGGATCTGCGTGGTGAAGACGTACATCGCGCCGACCCCGGTCGCGAGCGAGAACGTCAATGTGTCGCGCAGCAGGGTCATCCACATCGCCGGGCGCACGGACGGTCGGATCGGCATGTGCCTGCGTGTGAGCACTGCCGTGACGGCGAGCATCGTCAGCCCCGCTGGAACGGTTGCCGCCAGCAGCGGCAGAATGCCCGCGCCGAGCAGCGCGAACACGATCAGCAGAGCGACCCAGATCGCCTGACGCAGCAGTTCGAGCGCCGTCGTCTGTCCAAGGCGGAGCATCGTGAACAGTGGAACGGCGACGGTCGCCTGCACGGAGACCAGCCCGAGGCCGATGCCCGCAACGGCCGTGCCGACGATGCGTTCGCTGTCATAGCCCGCCGCGACGGCGAAGCCGGTGGCGAGCACGATCGAGACGGTCGTGATCAGGATGCGCAAGCCAAGCACGTCGCGCATCAGATGCTCTCGGTCGATTCCTTCTCGGATGGCGTATTCGCGCGTCGCCAGGCTCGTCATGCCGAGGTCGGTCAGTGCGCCGGTGACGGTGACCACGGAGATGATCGTCGTGTACTGGCCGAAGCGAGTCACGCCGAGATGGCGTGTCAGCACGATCGCCGAGCCGACCGCGAACACGGTGCCTGCGGCGTAGCCGAGGACGCGAAGCACGGCTCCTTTGATGACCAGGCCACCGGCCTCGGCGGTGTCCAGCACGTCGACTTCCCGCGGAGGCTCTTGGACCGGCGGATCATCGCTCAGCCGCTCCACGAGCTAAACCTAGATGATCAGGAGGCCGGCCCGCGCGTCCGTACAGTATGCGCCCATGAAGGTCCTTTACATCGGCATGCGCCACGAATACGGCGATCCGAGCCGTGGGCTGTCCTTCGAGGAGAACAACTTCCGCAGCTCGCTGGAAGGCATGGGCCACGCGGTGAGCGCCTACGACTTCATGGAGCGCGCCGCGCGCGACGGCGTGGCGCAGATGCGCGCCGATCTCGTCGCGTTGGCGGCCGAGACCCAGCCCGAGCTCGCGTTCTTCTTTCTGTTCACCGACCAGCTCGACGTCGAGACGATCGAAGCTGTGGGCAGGGCGGGCCGATGCCCGACCGTCAACTGGTTCGCCGATGACCATTGGCGCTTCGAGGACTTCACCCGGCACTTCGCGCCGGCGTTCGATCTCGCGGTCACGACGGATGCCGACTCGTTGCAGAAGTACCGCTCGCTCGCAGACACGCGCGTGCACCTGTCGCAGTGGGCGTGCAATCGCTATGCGTACGGGAAGGTCACCGACGAGCTCAAGCACGAGATCACGTTCGTCGGCCAGCCCCATGGCGACCGCAGGCAGATCGTCGCCGGCCTGCAGGACGCCGGTCTGGCGGTCGAGTGCTGGGGCTTCGGCTGGCCTGCGGGGCCGCTCGGCCACGCCGAGATGGTCGACGTGTTCGCCTCCAGCCGCATCAACCTGAACCTCTCCAACTCCTCCCAGGCACCTGGGGTCAAAGCGACGGTCAGGCGGATGCTGCGCCTCCGTCCACCACCGCCGAGACCGCCGCAGATCAAGGGCCGCAACTTCGAGGTGCCCGGTTGCGGCGGCTTCCTGCTGACCGAGCGCTTGCCCCATCTGGAGGACTTCTTCGAGCTGGGGCGGGAGGTCGCCGTGTTCGAGCGCTCAGACGAGCTCGCAGAGCAGGCTCGCTACTGGCTCGAGCACGAGCAGCAGCGCCGCGCGATCGCCGAAGCCGGCCATCGGCGCGTGATGGCCGAGCACACCTACGACCACCGCTTCGCCGCGATCTTCGCGGAGCTCGGGCTCTAGCCGCTGCTACGCGGTCTTGGTGCCGCGCGTCCCACGCGCGCGCACCGCGTCGCGCAGTCCGCTGCCGGCGAGGTAAGCGGCGCCGGCCGTCTTGCGCGCCGCCGCGCGCACGTCGTCGCCGTCAGGCGTCCACCTGAGGGCTCGTTTCCACGCCAGCCGCGCGAGGGCCACCTCACTGCGCACGCGTGCGCGGCTGAGCCTGTCCGCGGCGGCGTCCTCGTAGCGGACGAGCGGCTCGCCGAGGACTGCGAAGCGAGCCCCGCGGTCGGCGAGGTCCAGCCATGCGGCGTAGTCCTCGACGCCGCCCAGCCAGCGCTGCTCGGGAAATCGGACGAGGTGCCGGCGGACCAATGAAGAGGAGGTGATGATCGGGTTGGCGCGCAGCAGCTCGGCGCGGCGAGGCTCCAAGAGGGCGGGGGCATCGGGAAAGTAGGCGCCGCCGCTGCTGCGCAGCGCGTTGGTGGCGATCATGTCTGGGCCTTCTCCGCTCATCAACGTTCGCTGGACGCTGAGCTTCTGTGGCAGCCACTCGTCGTCGTCGTCGAGGAAGGCGACCCAGTCGCCGCGCGCCTGTGCGACGCCGAGGTTGCGCGGCGCGGCGGGCGTTCCCGTGTTGCTAGCGATGCGCAGGTAGCGCACCCGGCGATCGCGTTTCTCCCAGTCGCGAAAACGCTGCTGGGTCTCGTCGCGCGAGCCGTTGTCGCAGACCAGCACCTCGAGCGGCTGATCGAGCTGCTCGAGCACCGACACGAGCGCACGCTCGCATGCCTGCGGACGTGCGAAGGTCGAGATCACGACGCTGATCGATTCTGGGCCGGCGGCGGTCAAGAGCGCTGAGTGTAAGCGTGACGCGCGTGCCGGCAGGAGCACCCGGCCTCGCCGCTCTTGACATGATCGAACCAATGCGTCAGGTACCACGCTGGCCGCGGCCCCGGCTATGAAGCAGCAGGAATGGAGCGCGGCTCAGCGCGAGCTGCGCCGTGCCGCGAGCAGCAAGAACGCGTCGCGCGAGCCGCCCGGCGTTCAGCCGCCGGTGTCCGTGATCGTCGTCTGCTGGAACGCGGCGGACGTGCTCGGTCGCTGTCTCGACCACCTGTTCGCGCAGGACTACGCAAACCGCGAGATCCTCGTCGTGGACGACGGCTCAGACGACGAAACCGCGCGGATCGCAGAGCGGGCGCGTGAGCGCGGCGAGCTGACGCTCGTGCGCAGCCCGCGCAATCGCGGCTGCCCGGCCGCGCGCAACCTCGGGCTGGGTCGGGCTGCGGGCGAGATCGTGGCGTTCGTCGACGCTGACGGGTTCGCGGCGCCGGATTGGCTCAGCGAGCTCGTGTGGGCCTTCGGCGATGACCCGCAGATCGGCGGCGTCGCCTCGACGGTCTTCTACGACGACAACCCGCTCGTCGTCAACGGCGCCGGCGGCACGACCAACCGCCAGGGCTGGGCGGCCGACCTGTCGATGAACGAGTCCTATGAGCACGCATCGCTTGCCGCCGAGGCGCTCTACCCGATGGGCTGCGGCATGGCGCTACGCCGCGAGGCGCTGGAGCGGGTCGGGCCATTTGACGATCGGATGCTCAACTACTACGACGACGTCGACTACGGCGTGCGGCTGTGGCGCGCGGGCTTCAGGGTGGCGGTGGCCGCCGACGCATGGATCGACCATGGCGTCAGCGCAGACGACTCGGCGCGCAAGCGGCTGTGGTGCGAGCGCCACCGCATGCGCGTCGTGCTCAAGCACGCTCCGGCGAGCAGCTTGGCGTCGTGGGCGTCGTGGGAGCTGCGCGGCCTGCTCGCGGCCTCTTCGCCTGTGCGCCTGCAGAAGCTGAGGTCGATCGGCTGGAACCTGCACCATCTGCCGAGCGCGCTGCGCAGTCGTCGCCGCCTGCGCAGCGAGCCGAGCGCACCCGGCGTGCTCTACGACGGCTCATGGGGAGATGGCTTTCCCGCAGGCTTGCCGTTGCGACTTCGACCCGCGCCGCAGCAGGCGAGGGCGAGCATCGAGGCCGCCCGGGCACAGGACGAGCGCCAGCTGCTGCACGGCTGGTTTCCGGCAGAACGGGTCGGTGAGCGCAGCTATCGCTGGGCCGCTGCGAACGCAGCCGTGCTCGTGCACCTGCGGGAGCCGGCGAGGCGGCTGAGCCTGGACTTTGCGCACGTGCCGGTCGACAACGGCGGCGTCGACGTGCAGATCCGCAAAGTCGGCTCGCCCGACCCGCTGGCCGGCGTGTGGCAGACGCGCCTGGCCTGGCAGTACATCGCGCGATCGGTGGAGAATCATCCGCTCGAGCTGGCGCCCGGCGACTACGAAGTGGTCTTCAAAGCCCCCCGCGGCTGGTCCGATCCACCGCGAGAGACGCGATCGCTCGGCTTCGCTTTGTCCAGTCTTGCCCTGGCGGACGACTTCCATGTTCGAGCCGGCGGACTGAACCTGTCCTCCTCAGACGCCGCGCAGCAACTGGTGAGCGGATGGTATGAGGCCGAAGCGGGACCCTCCGGGACCTTTCGCTGGGCGACGGGGCGGGCCGCGGCCGTTGTGCGACTCGACGTGCCGGTCCACAGCGCGCGTCTGACGTATCGCCTGCCCCCGGTGGCGATCGGCGGCGTGAGCGTCTCCATGCGTCAGCTGGGTGCCGACCAGGCGACATGGTCGGCGCGCATCGAGCGCCAGGACGACGACTGGCGTCAGGAGAGCTTCGCGCTGCGACTCGCGCCCGGCGATTATCTCGTCGTGTTCGACGCCGACGAAACCTGGTCCAATCCCGGCGGGCGTGCGAGTGACGCACCGCCGGAGAATCGCGCGTTGGGGTTTGCCCTCTCGGAGCTGAGCTTCGTCTAGCAGCGCCGCGCGACGGTCATCGCGGCTCATGCTGTGCGGCGAGCCGTTTCGTAGCGGCTACCTTCTCATTGCCGATGGATCTCCCGCCGGACGGCGACTCCGGCCTTGGCCCGCGACCTCCGCGGGGATCCTTGAGTCGCAGGAACGGCAGCTCGACGATGTAATAGCTGGCTGCCGCGACGACGATCGCGACGGCCAGGGTCGCTGCGAAGAGGACGAACGTCGCGCCGGGATGCACACGATGCACGATGTCCAGGCCGCCGCCGTGAAGCTTGGGATAACCGCCTTGCAGCGCGAGCCAGACGCCGAGCGGGAAGTGCCACAGAAAGACGCCGTAGGAGATCAGCCCGAGCCAGGCGAGCGGCCTCCAGGCGAGCACCCATCTGACGGCGCCCCGGGCGCCGAGCACGGCGGGTGCGAGAAGCAGGCCGGCGGCGAGACCGAGGCCGACGTGGTTGGCCACCCAGGTCGCCGTCGAGACGCCGTAGACGCCGGGCCTCCCGCTCGTGAGGTCGCGCACGTCGAAGACGCGCGTGGCCAAGAAGAACATTGCGACCGCCGCCACCCACACCAGCCACGACCATCGTTCGACGACACCACTGACGCGGCGGGCGAGGCCGGCGCCGTTGTGGGCGGCGACGCTGATCACAGCCAGGCCCATGCCGACGACGAACCAGTCGCTCGTCCCGGCGAGCGTGTTCTCGATCCAGTAAGGGGTCGTGCGGTCGTGCACGAGCACCGCGCCCACGACCCCCACGCAGGCGAACACGAACAGCACGATCGCCTCGGTCTGCCACCAGCGCAGGCGCGAGCCCGCGGTGCGTTTGACCAACCAGGAGACGAACATCGCAAAGAACGGCAGGAAGAGGTAGAACGACATCTCGACGCACAGGCTCCATGCGACCGGCAGGCCACTGCCGAGGGTGTGAACCGAGTACACCTGGGCAAAGCCGTAGTAGACCCACCAGCGATCGGTGAACGCGCCTTCGATGCCGGGCCAGAGCGACAGGACCGTCAGGGCCAGCCAGTAGGCCGGCAGGATCCGCAGCAGTCGACGTCGGGCGTAGGCGCCGGCGCGAGGCGCCTCGTGCCCACCGGCGTGCGCGGCGACGAAGGGCCGGTACAGCAGGAAGCCCGAGATCGCAAAGAAGATGAGCACGCCGAAGTAGGAGTAGGTGCCCAGCCATCCCCAGGAGGTGTGCAGTGCGGCGCCGGACATCTGCGAGGCGTGGCAGAAGACGACGAGCAGCACGGCGATGGCTCGGAGCGCGTCGACCAGCTCGAACCTAGGGTTTCCCGGTGGTGGCTGGACCGCCGGCGAGACCTGCCTGGAGATCGACACGATGGATCGAAGCCTAATGACGCGTCGAGCGTCCGCACCACGACCGCGCGCGGCTGACGCCGCACTTCCTCGCGAGCGCCTTCATGATGCCCTGTGCCGTCTATATCCTCCGAGCAGATGAGCCACCAGGCGCCGACGACTTCGGCCGCCGGATCTGAGGTGCCAGAGCGCTTCGATCCCGCGACGATGCAGGGAGAGCTTCTCGAATCCGAGCACCTGGCGAGATACCGATGGGCGGCACGCTTGGCGCACGGCCGTCGCGTGCTCGACGCCGGGTGTGGCACGGCCTACGGCTCTAAGCTGCTCGCCGAGGCAGGCGCTCTCGAGGTGGTCGGCATCGACATGGCCGCCGACGTGCTCGACTCCGTTCGGGCGCAGATGCCCGCCAATGTCGTTCTCGAGGTCGGCGACGTGACGTCGCTGGGTTACGCCGATGGCCGATTCGATCTGGTTGTGTGCTTCGAGGTGATCGAGCACCTCGAGGAGCGCGGCCGTGCGCTGGACGAGTTCCGCCGAGTCCTGAGCGCCGGTGGGGTGCTTGTGCTCTCTTCGCCCAACCGCGACGTCTACCCGCCCGGCAACCCGCATCACGTGCACGAGTACACGCCCGACGAACTCGAGCGTGAGCTCTCGCCCAGGTTCACGCACACCCGCTTGGAGCGTCAGCACACTTGGATCACGTCCGGGGTTCTCGATGATGCTGCCTTCGGCCGTAGCGACGACGAGGAGTTGGACGTGGACGTTCGTGTGCGCAAGCTCGCCCGCGACGAGCCGGGAGCGGAGCTCTACACCGTCGCACTCGCCGGCCAGCAGGACCTGCCTGTGACGCCCGGCGTGCTGGAGCTGGCGACGGCGGTCGAGCTTCGCAAGTGGGATCGGCTCTGGCACGAGCAGGCGCGCGCGATCGAGCAGCAGGCAGACGTGCTTGCGGCGAACGAGAAGGTCCTTGGTGAGCAAGCCGAGCTGTTCACGGCGCACGACCGGCTGTTCGCTGAGCAGGCCGTCCTCGAGGGCCAGTTGCGCCATGAGGTCGACGAGCTGCGTGGACAGCTCGCGAAAACGGAGTCCGAGCTCGCACGCATGCCGGCGCTGGACGCTCAGCTCAAGGAACTGCTCAAGGTCAACGACGAGACGCTGGCGCACAACCAGGCGCTGCAGGAGCGCCAGGTCGGATACGACGATCTCGCGGCTCGCTACGCGGTCGTGGTGCAGTCGACGAGTTGGAAGCTCACGGCTCCGCTGCGCCGAGTGGGCGCCATCGTGCGCAAGCTGACCAAGTGAGCATGACCGAGCAGGACCAGTCCCCGCCCGAGTTCTGCTTCGCGCTGGCACGTGGCCAGAACCAGTTCTTCGTCGAGTTGGCCGAGGCGCTCGCCTACGAGCTCGATCTGCTCGGCGTCAAGGCGAGCGTCGAGATCGGAGAGGTCCCGCTGCCGAGGTCCGGCCTCGTGCACGTGTTCCTGCCGCCGCACGAGTACGTGTCGCTCTCCAGATATCGGCCTCCGGCGCCACATCTGATGCGAAGCATCGTCATCTCCGCCGAGCAGCCCGACAGCCATTTCTTTGATGCGAACGTGCCGCTGGCCCGCGATGCGGGGGCGGTCTTCGACATCAACCCACGTTCCGTGCGCGCCTATGCGTCCGAGGGGATCGAGGCGTCGCTGCTGGAGCTCGGTCACACGCGCCTGTGGGATCGCTTCCGGGCAGATTTCGGTGCTCGCGGAGAAGTCGACGGGGCGGATGACCGTCCGCGCGACATAGACATCCTGTTCCTCGGGCGCGTCAGCCCTCGCCGAGAGCGGGCGCTGGCCTCCTACGCAGGCATCTTCGAACGTTTTCGCTGCCACCTCGGGCTGTCCGACAACTCCAGGCCGAACGTCGCCACCGGTGCGACGTTCGTGGCCGGCGACGACAAGCGCGAGCTGCTGGGGAGATCGAAGGTGCTGTTGAACATCCACGGCGAGGACGAGCCGTACTTCGAGTGGCTGCGCATAGCCGAGGCGATCTGTGCGGGATGCGCGATCGTCAGCGAGCACTCCTCCGACTTCGCGCCGTTGCAATGGGGCCGACATCTGCTCACCGGGGAGCTCGGGAGCCTTGGCCTGTTCTGCGCGCAGCTGGTCGAGGACGATGCCGGGCGCGAGCGAATGCGAACGGAGGCCTACGAGCTGCTCGTGCAGGAGCGACCGATGTCCAAGGCCGCGCGCCAGCTCATCGCCGCGGGGCTGGCGGCCGACAAGTCGCCGGTCGGTCGCGATCTGGAACTCGTGGCCAGACAGGAGCGCGCCCGCGGACACTTTCGCGAGAACCCTCCCGTGCTCGAGCATCAGCCGCACGAGCGCGCCGATCTATCGGCCGGCGACACACTCGTGCTCAGAACGCTCAAGCACCAGCTCTTGGCGGTCGCCGCGCTTCGACGCCAGCTGGCTCAGCTGCAATACGGACTTCGACCGGACACCGATGGCGAGCCGCAGACCCGCATCGTCGCCGAGTCCGCCGCATGGAGTGAGGACCGTCCGAGGGGCCTCAGCGTAGTCGTGCCGCTTTACAACCATCGCGGCGACGTGCTGTCCGCGCTCGAGTCGCTGGAGCGCTCCTCGCGAGTCGACTGGGAGGCCGTGATCGTCGATGACGCTTCGACGGACAGAGGAGGCGAAGCGGTTCGTTCCTGGCTCGAGTCTCATCCGCACCTCTCATGCCGTCTGGTCGCACACGACCTCAACCGCGGCCTCCCGGCGGCTCGCAACACGGGCATCGGGCTCACGCGCGCCGATCGCCTGTTGATGCTCGACGCGGACAACGAGGTCAGGCCGGGTGCGATGTCTCGCCTGATGGCGGCGCTCGACGATGATCGCGAGGCGAGCTTCGCCTACGGGATCATGGAGCGGTTCTCGGTCGACGGGCCGACCGGCCTGCTGAGCTGCTTCGGATGGGATCCGGAACGTCTGCGCAGCAGCAACTACATCGACGCCTTCGCGCTTGTCCGACGCGATGCACTGGCTGCGATGGGCGGTTACTCAGAAGACTCCCGCGTGTTCGGGTGGGAGGACTATGACCTCTGGGTGCGCATGGCCGAGGCCGGTCGGCACGGCGTCTTCGTTCCGGAGATCATCGCCCGGTACCAGGTCGGTCACAGCTCGATGATCTCCCTCACCAACGTCTCGACGGCCGACGCGTACGCAGCGCTCGTCGACCACGCCCCGAAGTTGATGGCTGGGCTTCGGATTCCGCGGTGAGAGCGCCCAGGACCATCGCTGCGATCACGGTCGATCCTCGACCGGCGCTCACGCCGGAGACGAATACGCCAGGCCATGGCCGATCCTGAGTCCGATCCGTTTCTTCCGTATCTGGCGGCCTACCGCCGGGCCGTTCCCGACTGGGAGCGGCGTGCGGCCGAGGCGCACCAGCGCCGAACGGTCGGTGAGACAGGCGAGACCGATCCACGGCGGCTGTACCTCAATCTGCTCAAGCGCGCGTTGACGGGCTTGACGCAGTCAGAGCTTCGCACGGCTACGGCACGGCCTCAGGATGGCGGGGTGGAGCTTGCCCCGCTCGCCGGCGAGCTGCGCGAGCGTCGCGAATACGGGGCCGACTGGCCGGTCGAAGGTCAGACGATGATCGGCCTGGACCGGCTCGAGAACATCCAGAGCTGCATCGAGTCGGTGATCGCCGACGGCGTTCCTGGCGACGTGATCGAGACGGGCGTGTGGCGAGGCGGCGCGACGATCTTCATGCGCGGTGTGCTCAAGGCCTACGGCGTCACCGACCGTCTCGTCTGGGTGGCGGACTCGTTCGCCGGATTGCCGGACCCCGACCCATCCTCGCCGGCCGATGACGACGACTGGTTCCACAGGGTCGACTACCTAGCGGTGAGCCGCGAGCAGGTGCAGGCCAACTTCGCCCGATACGGATTGCTGGACGATCGGGTGCGCTTCCTCGAAGGGTATTTCAGCGAAACGCTCCCGACGTTGCGCGGGCACACGTGGTCGGTGCTGCGCCTCGACGGAGATCAGTACAGATCGACGATGGATGCGCTGGAGAACCTCTACGCCGGCCTCTCGCCCGGTGGCTACGCGATCATCGACGACTACGGGGCGGTCGAGGCATGCAGCGAGGCGGTCGACGAGTTCCGGCGTGCTCACGAGATCACTGAGCCGCTGACGTGGGTCGACTGGAGTGGCGTCTACTGGCGCAAGGCGGCGTGAAATTGGCACAGGTCGTGGCGAGCGCAGCGCGGCGCTGGCTGTACCGTCTGTGCTCCGGCGAATGGCCCGAGCGGAAGTACGGCGCGGACGGCAAGCCGATCCACGACGCGCTGACGCCGCCGCCGCTTCACTCGCTGTACCGCAGGCGCGGCATCGGATCGCTGCTCTCGCGTCACTTCAACCGCGCGTACTACTACTCGATCGAGCAGACCGTGTACGACACCCGCTGGCTGGGGACGACCACGGTGAAGTATCCGACTGACCTGTGGGCGTATCAGGAACTGATCTCCGAGCAACGGCCCGATTTCATAGTTGAGACGGGCACCTACCTCGGAGGGTCCGCTCTGTTCCTGGCGAGCATCTGCGAGGCGCTCGGTCACGGCGAGGTGATCTCGATCGACGTGGCGTCCGGTGAGTACGGGCCGTTGCCCGAGCATGCTCGTATCAGCTATCTGAAGGGATCCTCGGTCGATCCAGGGGTTGTCGCGGAGGTGAGGGCTCGTGTGAGTGAGTCCGCGAACGTGATGGTGATCCTCGATTCTCTGCACACCCGCGATCATGTGCTCAGCGAGTTGCGCACATACGCGCCGCTGGTTCCGCTCGGCGGATGGCTGATCGTCGAGGACACGAACGTCAACGGGCACCCCGTTCTGCCCGAGTGGGGCCCCGGCCCGATGGAGGCGGTGGACGCGTACATCCGCGAGGAGCCTGCGCTGGCGATAGACCGCGGCCGAGAGAAGTTCATGCTCACGTCCAACCCTCGCGGCTTCCTGCGTCGCACGGGGTCGGCCGGCCCTGCCCGTGACTGACGGAGCCATCCCGGCGCCGGCGACAGCGAGGCCACGGCTGGCGATCTGCCTGTTCACGCACAACGGACGGCGCGAGGTCTTGAGCCAGGCGCTTGCGAGCGTGTTCCGGCAGCTCGGCGGCGCCAGGCCGTCCAGCGTAGAGGTCTGCGTAACCGACAACGCCTCCAACGATGGCACGGAGAGCATGATGGCCGAGCTCGCTCGTGAGCACGGCGAGCGACTGCGCTATCTGCGACACGATCGCGATCTCGGCCTCTCGCGCAACCTGCTCTCCTGTGTGGAACTGGCGCGCAGCGACTACTGCTGGATCCTCACGTCTGACGACGCGATCGAGTCCGGTGGCATAGCTCGGGTGCTCGAGCTGATCGCCCTGGCGCAGGAGCCTCCCGGGGTGGTGGTCAACAAGGCCAATTTCGACTCTCGCCTGGTCGAGCTGGCGAGTCAGGGTGCGATCGACTTCCACCCGCCCGAGCAGCGGCGAACGATTCAGTACGACGAGGCGGACCGGTTCATCTCCGATTGCGGTCTGCTGACGAGCTTGGTGTCGACTCTGATCGTCAGGCGCGACAGCTGGCTTCAGGCCGTGGCCGAGCTCGGTGGCGTCGACTTCGCGGCGAGCACGATCTTTCCTCACCTGCCCGTGATCGCCAGGATGGCCCGTCGCGATCCCCGGTGGGTCTGGTGCCCGGCGAAGCTCGTCAGGGTGCGCATGGACAACGCCTTCCTTGCGAGCGACGAAGGGTGGAGCGTCGATCAGATTCACACACGACTGCTCGGCGACATGAGCCGAATGTGGAGCGCCCACCTCGGACGCTCCAGCCGTGTGCGCCTGTCGCTTCTCCGACGTGCCCACAGGACGTTCGCGGCGCGGCGTGTCCTGCGGACAACCGCTCCGGAAGGGCGCTCATTGCGGGCTCGTCCGGCTCTGCTGTGTGCGTATGGCCGGCTGTTCTGGTGGGTGCCGGCATTTTGGCTCGAAACCGTCCCGGGGCTGCTGCTCGATGGTTGGCCGGCGAGCCGCTCGCCCAGCGAGGGAGGCAAAAGCCCGCTGTCCCTGGAGCAGCGCGTCGCGCGCATCAAGGCACGCGGTGCCCCCGTCGAGGTCGCGACCCGGGCCGAGATCTCGCTGGCGCTGGAGATCGAGAACGCAGGCGCCGCACCGTTCTCGCCGCACCCGCCGTTCGCGACGGTCGTGGGCTACAGATGGCACGGGACGCAAGGCGACGTCGTGCTGCAGGGGCCGCCTCTGTCGATCCCGCGGCGGCTCTCGCCCGGCGCCAGCGCGAGGTGCGCCATCGACGTTCTGACTCCGGCCGAGCCCGGGAGCTACCGGCTGCAGATCGCTCTCGCACAACAGGACGTGGGCTGGTTCGACGATCGCGAGCCGGAGCTCTCGTGCTGGCTGGCGATCGAGGCTCGCGCATACGGCTGGGCGGACCGCCCCCAGCCGTGCTGAGCTACCGGCGCAGGGGGCTCATATGTCCGTCTAACCTCGTTTTCCTCAATAACGACGGGGCAATTGCCGACCCAGACAGCATCCACCCAGCCCCCATCCAGACGGAGTCGATGAACGCCCACGCACTCAGCCACACAGACTCGTCCACCGGTATGCCGAGCGCTGCCTGCCGGCCACGCCGACTGCTCTTGGGCGCCACGCTGACCGTCCTTTGCGCGCTGCTCGCCCCGGCCGCCGCCCAAGCCAAGATCATGCAGATCGGCAGCCCGCTGACGGTCGCCGCGACGCTGAACACGTCCGAGCACCTCAGCTACCCGGGCACCTACACGCAGGTCCCACCCGGCCCCGACGCCCCCAACGGCGTCTTCCACACCTTCCACTACGGCGCCGACACGGCGCTCTGGAACTTCTCGCAGGCCGGCGGCGAGACCACCGTGCCCGCCACCGGCCAGGCGTCGAAGATCGAAGTCGAGGGTTGCGCCCAGCGCGCGCCCAACGGTCCGCTGCCGCTGACGACCGTCCACTTCCAGGCCCTCTCACCGCTGCCCGGCGGCGGGGCGAAGGTCAACCTCACCTCGCAGGGGTTCGACCTTCCCGTGTGCGGCGAAAACGGCGCCGGCGGCTCGACCGTGACCACGTTCCTGCCGGTCAACCTGTGCGTCAGCGCCGGCGACTACGTCGCCCTCAACGACAGCGGCGGCTACGTGCCGAACATCTATCGCAGCGGCGTGCCCTACCAGATCCTCGGCGCCGTGACCGGGGCGACGACCGACTCGTTCATCAAGGACCAGGGCACGGGCAACGGCGCGACGCTCTCACCGGCCGTGACCTCTGCCAACGACGGCTTCGCGGTCAACCGCAACGAGGAACTGCTGATGCGCGTGACGCTTGCGACGGGCGCCGACGCGACGCACATCTGCCCCGGCGGCAAGGCCGGCCTGCCGCCGCCGCTCGCGCCGATCCGCGTCAGCCCGCAGACCGACGGCGTGAACCACAGCCGCATCGTCGCCGTGGCGATGTTCTGCCGCGTCAGCCCCTGCAACGGCGTGGCGACGCTGAGCGCGAACGGCGCAGGCCTCTCGACCTACGGCCGGGAAGAGACCTATGGGCGCGTGGGCTTCAGCCTGCCGGCGAACAGGACCGTGCACCTGGCGATCCGCGTCACGCCGAAGCTCGTCCGCAAGATCCGCGCGAAACACGGCGTCTCGACGGTGCTCACGGCAGTCGTCAACGGCAAGACTGTCGCGCAGCGGATCACGATCAAGATCTTCTAGAAGGGCCACTCCCACAGGCGCAGCTCGGCCGGCGAGCCGCGCTCGACCGCCAGCGCTGCGACCGCTCGTGCGCCGACGTCCAGCTCGACGATCCACGGCTCCTCGCGCGCTTCCCCGCCGGCTCGATCCGCGCCGCTCGCCGCGCCGATGCCCGTGCCGCGGCGCTTGAGCTCGGCCTCGTGGCGAGTCCACAGGCGCAGGAACTCGAGCTCGCGCGCGGCCGGCTGCAGGGCCTCCAGCCGCCGGGCCTGCAGCTCGCCGAAGACGCGCCTGGCGAGCGCCACTCGATCGCCGCCCGCTCGCGGACTCTCCGCGCGCACGACCTCGACGTCGACCCCGACCGAGCCGGCGGCCGCGAATGCGTACAGCGCGAGCTGCTGCGAGTGCGCGAGGTTGAACGACAGCGCGCAGCGACCGTCGCCGGCCAGCTGCGGCTTGCCGTGGCGCCCCGCACTCAGCGCGATGGCGTCGGGGCGCTCGCGCAGGTAGCGCGCGAGCAGCTCCCTGAGCGCCCCGCGCGCGCGGCTCCAGCGCCGGCGGGCATCCTCGCCTGCGATGCCCCGCGCCCGCTCGCGCTCTGCGGCGCTGAGCGAGCCGGCGACGTGGTCGCCGACGGCCGTCAGGTCTACCCGCCAGACATGCACGGCCGTGCCTGCGAGAAGCGGCTCGCTCGGTCCCGCTGCCCATCCAGCCGAGCCGGACCGAGGCGCGGGCTGCCGGGCGGGCGAGTGCGTGCTCATCTGCGGGCGAATATAGGCAAGCGGCTACCCTCTTGCGCCTATGCGCGTGGTTGCGACCCGTCTCGACGGGCTGATGGCGATCGAGCCGGCGGCGTTCGCCGACGAGCGCGGCTTCTTCTGCGAGACCTATCGCGCCCGGTGGCACGAGCAGCTCGGGATCGCCGAGGCCGAGCGCTTCGTTCAGGACAACCACTCGCGCTCCTCGCGCGGCGTGCTGCGCGGGATGCACTTCCAGCTCGGCGACGGCGTCGCGAAGCTCGTGCGCTGCTCGCGCGGGCGGATCCTCGACGTCGCCGTGGATCTCCGCCGCGGCTCGCCGACCTACGGGCAGTGGGACGCCGTGGAGCTCGACGACGAGAGCATGCGCGAGCTGTTCGTGCCGGTCGGCTTTGCCCACGGCTTCTGCGTGCTCAGCGAGGTGGCCGACGTGATCTACAAGCAGACGGCCTACTACGACCCCGAACTCGAGCGGGGCATCGCCTGGAACGACGCCGACGTGGGCATCGACTGGCCGCTCCCCCAAGCAGAGCTGATCGTCTCCGCGCGCGACGCCGCGGCGCCGTCGCTGCGCGAGCTCGAGCCCGAGCTGCCGTTCGTCTACGGGGGCGCGTGAGCGCGGCCGGCCGGCGCCGCGCCGAGACCTCGCACATGTTCGCCGCGATGCGCAGATGCCGACGGCGATAGTCACCGGCTCCGGCGGGCTGATCGGCTCTGAGTCGGTCGCGCGCTTCGTCGAGCTCGGCTTCGACGTGGTCGGCCTGGAGAACGACATGCGCGCGCGCTTCTTCGGCGCCGAGGCATCGACGGCGCACATGACCGGCAAGCTGCGCGAGACCTACGGCCACTCGTTTCGCTCGCTCGACGTCGACGTTCGCGATCGTAACGGCGTCGAGCGGGTGTTCGCCGAGCACGTCGGCGCCGTCGAGCTGGTGATCCACGCCGCGGCGCAGCCGTCGCACGACTGGGCCGCATCGGACCCGCACACGGACTTCGAGATCAATGCGCTCGGCACGCTCAACCTGCTCGAGGCGACGCGCAAGCACGCCGACGGCGCGACGTTCGTTTTTTGCTCGACCAACAAGGTCTACGGCGACACGCCGAACGAGCTGCCGCTGCTCGAGCTGCCCGAGCGGCTCGAGCTGCCCGAGGACCATCCCTACTTCGACGGGGTCGACACCTCGATGTCGATCGATCGCAGCACCCATTCCCTGTTCGGCGTCTCCAAGGCCGCGGCCGACCTGCTCGTGCAGGAGTACGGGCGCTACTTCGGCATGCCCACCGTCTGCTTTCGCGGCGGCTGCCTCACCGGCCCCAACCATGCCGGAACCCAGCTGCACGGCTTCCTCTCCTACCTGATGCGCGCGACCGTCACCGGTGAGCCGTACACCGTGTTCGGCTACAGCGGCAAGCAGGTGCGCGACAACATCCACTCGGCCGACCTCGTCGCGGCGTTCGAGCACTTCCATCTCGACGCACGCGCCGGCGGCGCCGTCTACAACATCGGGGGCGGGCGCTTCAGCAACTGCTCGATGCTCGAGGCGATCGAGCTGTGCCAGCGCGTCGCCGGCCGCGAGCTGAACTGGACGCTGAGCGAGCACAACCGGATCGGCGACCACCGCTGGTGGATCAGCGACGTGCGTCCGTTCGCACGGGACTTCCCCGGCTGGGAGCTGACCCGCAGCCTCGAGGACATCGTGCGCGAGCTGCACGAGCAGAACGCCGAGCGCTGGCTGGCCGGGCGTTGAACGGCGCCGGCTCGGCGCGATCCCGCGACTTGGCAGACTTACGGCGATGAGCTCACGCCTCGAGCGCCTGCGCGCGCGCACCAACGGCTACACGGTCACCCCGCGCCAGTACGCCTACGTCGCCTACGCGGCGCTCGTCGCGCTCACCCTGATCGTGCTCAGCGGTGCCGCCGTGCGCCTGACCGGCTCCGGCCTCGGCTGCCCCGACTGGCCACGCTGCTACGGCCACGCCTACCCGCCGCTGAACACGCACGCCGTGATCGAGTTCTCCAACCGCCTGATCACGGGCCCCGTGGCGATCGCCGCAGGCGCTGCCTGGCTGCTCGCGCTGCGCCGGCGCCCCTACCGCCGCGACCTGATGTGGCTCGGCGCGCTGCTGCCGCTCGGCGTCGTCGGCCAGGCCGTGCTCGGCGGCTTCACCGTGCGCGGGGCGCTCGACTACGGCTGGGTGATGGGGCACTTCGCGCTGTCCATGCTGATCCTGCTCGCCGCCGCGATCCTCGCCTGGCGCGCCGGCCACGAATCGGCGCTGCTCGAAATCGTGGCAGAGGACGTGAGCGGAGCACGCAACGGCGCCGTCCCGGCGGCCGACGTCCCGGCGGCCGACGCCGAGGAGCGCCCGCTGATCCTCTCGCTCAGGGGCCTCGTCGTGCTCGGCGCGCTGACGATCTTCGCGGGCACGGCCGCCACCGCCGCCGGCCCGCACGCGGGCGGCTCGCCGGGGCAGCGGATCAACCGCCTCGACTTCGACGGTCACGGCACGATGGATTTCGTGATCCACCGCCACGGCGAGATCGCGCTGTTCTTCGGCCTGGCGTCGGTCGCCGTGTGGTGGTTCGCGCGGCGGCGCTGGCAGGCGCGTCCAGCCGTGCAGCGCTCGCTGACCGTGCTCTGCGTGCTGCTCGCACTGCAGGGCGTCGTCGGCCTAGATCAGTACAAGACCCACCTGCCCACGCAGCTCGTCTGGGTCCACGTCGGGCTGGCTTGCGGCGCCTGGCTGGCCGCCATCTGGGCCGCCTGCGCGGCCGGTGCGCTGGCGCCCCGGCGCAGCGCGATCGCGCCCGAGCGGCCCGCGAGCACCCCGATCGGCGCTCCGCGGCCGGTCAAGTTCCCCGGAAATTAGGGC
>DATINR010000145.1:0-3377 GCA_035473995.1 Solirubrobacteraceae bacterium | reverse complement strand
CCCGGCAACGAGCGCGCCGTGAACGAGACGATCGACCGGCTCTACCACATCGGCTGCGACGTGGTGACGCCGCGCGACGCGCCCGTGCACGCCTCCGGGCACGGCTACGCCGAGGAGATCAAGCTGATGCTCAACCTCGTCAAGCCGCGCTACGTGATGCCCTTCCACGGCGACTTCAAGCGCCTGCGCCTGCACGCGCAACTCGCCGAGGCCGTCGGGATCCCGCCCGAGAACACCTACCAGGGCGAGAACGGCCTGCCGCTGGAGATCGACGAGCGCGGCGCGCGCTTCGGCTCACCCGAGCAGTCGGGGATGATCTTCGTCGACGGCGTCGAGATCGGCGAGATGGCCGACGTCGCGCTGCGCGACCGGCGGATGCTCTCGGCCGACGGCATCTTCATCATCGTCGTGACGATCGCCGAGCAGGACGGCCGCTCGATGGCCGACCCCGAGGTGATCTTCCGCGGCGTGCCCTTCCTCGACGAAGCCGACGAGCTGATCGAGGAGATCCGCAGCACCGTCGAGGACACGATCGAACGGGCCGCCAAGGACCGCATCACCGAGACCGACGTCGTGCAGGACATGCTGCACGACGACATGGCGAAGCTAGTCTACGACCGCCTCAAGCGACGGCCGATGGTGCTGCCCGTCGTCGTCGAGGTCTGAGTCGCGGCCGCTGCGGCGGTCGCTCGCGCCGTTCGCGCCGCCCGCCTGCTCGGCCGTCGGAAGCTTGACGACGAAGCGCGCGCCCGTGCCCTCGGCGGGGGACTCCAGCGTGACGCTGCCGCCATGGGTCTCCGCGACGGCCTTGACGATCGCCAGCCCCAGGCCGAAGGAGCCGCCGCGGTCGCCGGCGCCGCGCACGAAGCGCTCGAACAGCGTCGGCGCGAGCTCCGCCGGCACGCCGGGGCCGTTGTCCTCGACGATCAGCGTCGCCTGACCGCCGGCGGCGTTCGTGGAGACACGGATGCGCGAGCCGGGGGGTGTGTGGCGCAGCGCGTTCTCGAGCAGGTTGATCGTCAGGCGGTGGACCTCGTCGCGCGCCGCCTCGACCACCGCGGGGTGCACGTCGAGCACGATCTCGTGCTGCTCTGAGACCGGACCGAGCTCGCCGGCCGCCTCGACCGCGATCTGCGCGAGGTCGCACGGCTCGCGCGGCACCACGCGGCCGACGTCGGTGCGCGCGAGCAGCAGCAGGTCCGCGACCAGGCGGCGCATGCGCTGCGAGGAGCGCAGCGCCGAGCGCGCCGCTTCGCCCTCGTCGCCGTGAAGCGATTCGGCCAGCAGCTCGAGGTTCGCGAGCACGCTCGTCAGCGGCGTGCGCAGCTCGTGCGAGGCGTCCGCCACGAAGCGCCGCTGGCGGGCGAGCATCGACTCGGTCTCGCCACGCGCCGCGTCGAGCTCGCGGAGCATGCCCTCGAGCGTGCGCGAGAGCTCTGCCACCTCGTCGTCGGCCAGCGGCTGGGGCACGGTCAGCGAGGGGTCGCGCGTGCGCGCGATCGCGTCCGCCGCCCTCGTCAGTGCGGCGATCGGCGACATCGCGCGGCGCGCGATCGCCATCCCCGCGAGCAGCGCCAGGCCCGAGCCGGCGAGCACGCCGAACAGCAGGAACAGCTCGACGCGCGCGACCGTCGCCTCGGTGTCCGAGACCTTGCGCCCGTACTGGATGATCACCTGGCCGATCGGCTCGTCGTTGCTCGACAGGCGCACGATCCCGGCGACGCTCAGCGTGCGGTAGCCGTGGACCGTCTTCAGCCCCGGGCTCGGCGTCCCCAGCGACGGCGCCTTCGCCGGTTCTTGGGAGATCACGCTGCCGCCGAGCGTGAAGATGCGCACGATCGCGTGGTCGCCCGGGCCGGCGTAGGCGGCCAGCGCCGGCGTGATCGTGACCGCGCGGCGCGCGTTGCCGGGGGAGACTTTGATGTTCAGCTGCACCGGCAGCTCGTTCGCCGTGTCTTTGACCTGGCGGTTGAAGTCCGAGCGGATGCGGTGGACCGTGAACGATCCGATCGCCACGGCGAAGGCGCACAGGATCACGAACGTGAGCAGCGCCGAGACGCCCGCCAGGCGCACACGGATCGGCAGCCGGTCGAAGGCGGCCGAGAGGCGCTCTACGGCGCGGCGCAGCGCATTCGCGGACTTATGCGCGAAGGACGTAGCCGGCTCCCCTGATCGTGTGCAGGAGGCGCGGCTCCCCCTCGGCCTCGAGCTTGCGGCGCAGGTTCGAGACGAACACCTCGATCGTGTTGGTCGTCGAGAACGGGTCGTATCCCCACACCTCGTCGAGCAGCCGCTGGCGCGAGATCACGATCCGCTCGTTGCGCATCAGGTACTCGAGCAGCTCGAACTCGCGCTGGGTCAGGTCGACGGCGCGCTCGCCGCGGACGACCTCGTGCGTGTCGACGTTGAGCGAGAGGTCGCCGACGCGCAGCGGCGCCGAGCCGCGGGGGGGACGGCGGCGCAGCAGCGCGCGCATCCGCGCGAGCAGCTCCTGGCGCTCGAACGGCTTGACCAGGTAGTCGTCGGCGCCCGCGTCGAGACCCTCGACGCGGGACTCGAGCGCGTCGCGGGCGGTCAGGATCAGGATCGGCACGTCGTCCTCTGCGCGCAGCGTCTTGGCCACCTCGACGCCGTCGAGGCCGGGCAGGCCGAGGTCGAGGATCACGAGGTCCGGGGCGAACGAGCGCCCGTTTTCGAGCGCGCTCGGCCCGTCGGGCGCGGCGCGCACCTCGTATCCCTCCATCCGCAGGGAGCGCTGGAGCGCCTGGGCTATGTCCTCGTCGTCCTCGACGACCAGGACTCTGGGTGCGCGGGAGAAGTCGTTCATCGTCTTTATGTATCGACGGGCACTAAAGCGATGGTAAGGCCAGAGCGCGACGATGCGAAGAGCCGCGGGTGGGGGAATCGACCGCGCCGGGGCATCCCGGGGAGGTTCCGGCGGCTCGACGTCGAAGTTGCGCGGGTATGCCCAGCACACGCAAGCGCGCCCCTGCGCGCTCCTCGCGCGGCCGTTCGAGCTCACGCGCCAAGCCGCGCACGCGCGCGAGCACCCGCCGCGCCACGCGCGGGCGGGGCCTGCCCCTGCTCGGATCGCTGCTGCCGGGGCGCTTCAGCGGCTTCGGCCCGCTCGACCAGCGCGGGCGCGACGTGCTCGGCCTGGCGCTCGTCGCCGTCGGCGTGTTCATGGGCTTCGTGCTGTGGGGCGGCTGGGACGGAGGCGGTGCCGGGCACGGTCTGGCGGTCGCCTTCGGCTGGACGCTCGGGCGCGCGCGCGTGCTCGTGCCGCTCGCGCTCGTCGGCGCCGGCGGCACGCTGCTGCTGCGCGAAGTGCTGCCCGCCGGGCGCCCGCTGCTGCGCGACCCGCGCACGATCGGCGC
>DATINR010000144.1:0-3536 GCA_035473995.1 Solirubrobacteraceae bacterium | reverse complement strand
GTACAGGTTCTGGCAGATCGCCGGCACGCCCGCCTGGCGCGCCAGCTCGACGGCCTCCTCGAGCGCGTCGACGGCGAGCACGGGATAGCCTTCGCGCCCGAGCACGCGCTCGACGAAGGCGTTGCCCGAGCCGAGGCTGAGGAGCAGGTTTTTGCGGTCGCGCTCGAGCGCGTTGCGCAGGTGCTCGAGGATCCACCAGCGGTATGTCGGCGAGCAGATCGACGGCGTCGTCGAGTCGCCCCTGGCGATCCCGTGCTCCCATTCCTCGAAGATGCTCATCTCCTCGCTGCCGGTGAGGTAGAAGGAGCGCAGGTCGTTCTCCAGCGCGTTGGGGTCCGCCATCGAGGTCTCGTGGCGAACCGTCGTGTCGAGCGTGGCCATCAGCCATTCACCTCCTGCTGTCGTACGAGGCCGAGCGCGCTGAGGCCGCTCGAGAGCAGCGAGCGCATGATGCGACCGACCGCGGGGTCGGTCTCCGTGTCCAGATACCACCTGCCGATGCGAACGAGGAAGCGCACGAGGCGCAGCACGTCCAAGCCCTTGACCGCACGATCGACGAGCGGCAGAAGCTGGGACCGCGCGACCAGCGAGCGGTAGTGCTCGTCGTCGGCCAGCGGCAGCGGCCCGCCGTCGTTGCGCGGGTCCCACGCCTTCATCCAGGCGCGTGCGAAGGTCCATCCGGCGTTGCCCTCGTCGAGCACGCGCTCGGGCGTGATCGCGAGCGACTCGTGCAGCGGATGGTCGAGGCACATGCCGATCAGCACCATCGCTGCGAGGTCCTGCTCGGCGCAGCCGGCGCGCTCCTCGATCGCGAGCGCCTGCAGCCCCTCGTGCTCGAGCAGCATGTCCAGCAGGTCGTCGATCAACAGCGTGCTCTCACCGCCCGGGCCGACGTCCTGCTCGGTGACGACCTCGGCGTGCAGCACGGCCGTCGGGTAGACCTTGCCGCTCGGCGCGAGGCCGCGCAAGATCTCGTCGAGGTTGTCGCGCCTTTCCTCGCTCGTCAGGCGGACCAGCGTGACGTCGGTCATCTCGGTCATCAGCGAGCGCCAGATCGTCAGCGCGCGCAGGTCCTTGGTCGGCTGGCCGTCGACGCCGATCAGCGGCAGGTGCACGGGCGTGCGGCCGTCGGTCTCGAACACGAGCGGACCTTGGAGGGTTCCCCCGATCACGCCCTGGGCCAGCGCGAGGCGCACGAGCGGCTCGATCCGCGGCACGTACTGGGAATCGAAGATCGTCCGCTCGAAGCGCACGCCGAGGCGGGCGAGCGTCTCGTTCTGGCCGCTGACGGCCCAGTCGCGCACCGCGTGCCACAGCTCGCGCGTCGGCGGGTCGCCGGCGGCGAGCAATGCCAGCAGTAAGTCGACGAGCCCGTCGTCGCGCTGCTCGCCCTGCACCTGGTGCGCGTACAGACGCCCGACGAAGTGGTCGCTCTTTTCGCCGGCCGCAGCCGGGTCGGACTCGTCGGCGAAGCGCAGATAGCCGGCCATCGCGTTGCCCATCTCGCGCCCCGCGTCGGCGATCTGCGTCTGGCGCGCCACGTGCGCGCCGGCGCTTTCGAGCGTGCTCGCCAGCGCATGCCCGAGTGCGATGTTGCGCAGGTAGCCGGCATGCAGCGCCGTCGTCGGCGTCGGGTCGCAGAAGTCGACGACATACGGCGCGCCCTTCAGCAGCTCGCGCGTCGCCGGCAGCGCTCGCCGGCCCGCTCCCCGCGCGCCAGTGTCCGTGGCTCGCGGGTTCTCGAGCTGGATCGAGGGCGTCTCGAAGAGCAGGTCCGGCGGGGCATCTTGGTGTGCGATGTCGATGGCCATGACGGTGCGGCGAGGCTAATCCGGGGGGTCGAGAAGTCAACCGCCACGCCGAGGTGAATCGCGTCTCGCTCGTCGAACGACAGGCAAAACCGCCAAAACTCGGGGGATCGCTCCGCTGTGTGATTCGGAAACAGATCGAGGGGATCGTCTCCAACAGTGAAAGAGAGACATTTCCGTCGCTAGCGCGGGCGCGTGGACTGGCCTTTCGCGCTGCTTACACGCGGTTGCCGAGGCGCCGAACTTCACTGGTTAGGCTCGCCTCCCAATGGAGTCGAAGCTCGATTTGGACGCCGGCCTGGTCGAGGCCTGCCGGGAGGCAGCGCGCGGCATCGCCGATCGCATGGCCGCCGAAACGGCCGACCGCACGACGCTGTCGGTCGAGCGCTCCGTCGCGCGCTTCCTCGGCGTGGACGGGATCACCGAGCTCGACGTGCCGCTGCCGAACGTGCTCGTCGAGCATGTGCACGACGGCGGCGGCCTCGGCCGCGGGATCGCATACTGGCTCGGCAACGCGATGATCCAGACCGGGCGCGACGCGCAGCAGATCGCCGAGGCGGTCGGCGCCGGCGAGCTCGACCTGCTCGCGCTGCCGCGCGCGGAGGAGGGGGCGATCCGGCGGCTGATCGACGGCGAGTGCGCGCTGCGCGTGGGCGCCGTGCGCCGGCGGATGGACGAGCGTCGCGAGCAGCGCGAGCTGCTGAGCGGTCCTCCACCGCTGCGCTACGTGCTCAGCGCGACGGGCAACGTCTACGACGACGTCGTGCACGCGCTGGCCGTCGCCGAAACCGGCGGCGACGTCGTCTCGATGACGCGCTCGACGGCACAGAGCCTGCTCGAACACGTCCCGTACGGCCCGACGACGGAGGGCTTCGGCGGCACGTTCGCCACACAGGAGAACTTCCGCATCCTGCGCGAGGCGCTCGATCAGTGGTGCGAGCAGCACGGACGCTACATACGCCTGTCGAGCTTCTGCTCGGGCCTGTGCATGACCGAGTTCGCGACGCTCGGCGCGATGGAGGGCCTCGACAACATGGTCAACGACGCGCTCTACGGGATCCTCTACCGCGACATCAACCCCGTGCGCACGATGATCGACCAGCGCGTCTCGCGCACGATCACCGGATATTTCGGGATCGTCATCAATACGGGCGAGGACAACTACCTGCGAACCGCCGACGCGCTGGCGGCGGCGCCCTCGGTCACGGCCTCGCAGTTCATCAACCATCAGCTGGCGCGCGACTCGGGCATGCCCGACGAGCAGATCGCACTCGGCGACGCCTTCGAGATCGACCCGCCGACGAAGAACGGGCTGCTGTATGAGTGGGCCCAGGCGCAGCTCACACGCGAGCTGTTCCCGGACTGCCCGATCAAGTACATGCCGCCCACCCGGCACATGGACGGCAACCTGTTCCGCACGCACGCCTGCGACACGCTGTTCAACCTGATCACGATCGCGACGGGTCAGGGAATCCAGACGGCCGGCGTGCCCACGGAGGGGGTCTTCACGCCCCACCTGCACGACCGCGTGGTCGGCCTGGAGTGCGTCGACTACGTGTTCAACTACGCGCACGACCTGGGCGAGGAGATCCAGTTCAAGCCGGGCGGGATCATCACCACACGCGCGCATGAAGTGCTGCGCGATGCGCACGAGCTGCTCGAGCGGATCGCCGCCGTCGGCATGTTCGGCGCGATCGAAGACGGCACGTTCGGCGACGTGCGCCGGCG
>DATINR010000143.1:0-25659 GCA_035473995.1 Solirubrobacteraceae bacterium | reverse complement strand
CGCGCGCGGCCTCAAGCGGCGTCGCGCCGAGCGCCAGCTGCGCCGCCAGCAGCGAGGAATGCGTGCATCCCGAGCCGTGCGCCGCGCCGTCGGGGTAGCGCTCCCCCTCGATCTCGACTGGCTGCGCATCCTCGTCACGATCGAGAAACAGATCGACCATGCGCGTGCGGTGGCCACCGGTCACGACTACCGCACCCGGACCGAGCGCCAGCAGCGCGCGCGCCAGCTGCTGCACCTGCGCCGTCTCTCGCTCGGCCCCGCGGCCCCGATCGTCGTCCGCGTGCTGCTCCGGCGGCGACCCGCCGACGAGCACGCGTGCCTCGGGCAGGTTCGGCGTGAGCACGCTCGCACGCGGCAGGATCAGCTCGACGAGCGCCTGCTGCGCATCGGCCGCCAGCAGCTGCGCACCCGACTCGGCGACCATCACCGGATCGACCACGACCGGCGTGCCGTCGGGCAGCTCCGCGAGCGCCTCCGCCACGGCACGCGCGCTCTGCTCGGTGCCGAGCATCCCGACCTTCACCGCGTCGACCGTGATGTCGGCGAGCACCGCGCGCACCTGCGCGAGGATCGTCTGCGGCGGAACCGCGTGGATCGCGCTGACGCCCGTCGTGTTCTGCGCCGTGATCGCCGTGATCGCGACCGTCCCGTGCACGCCGCAGCGTGCGAACGCCTTCAGATCCGCCTCGATCCCGGCGCCGCCGCCCGAGTCGGAGCCGGCGATGCTCAGCGCGGTCGGCGTGCGACGCTCGCCCACCCGTTCAGGAGGCCGGGGCGGCCGGGCGCGCCTCGCCGGCACGCGGCGGAAAGATCGTGTAGCTGCCGATCGCCGTCACCAGCAGCCTGCCGTCCTCGTGGGTCACCTCGCTGCGCATCACCGCCGTGCGCTTGTTGCGCCGGTCGAGCGTCGTGCGGCAGACGATCTCGCCCTCGGTCGCCGTCTGCACGTAGTTGACCGCAATGCTGATCGTCGCGATCCGCTCCTCGCGCGTCGTCTGCGCCCACAGCGTCGAACCCATGCAGTAGTCGACCAGCGCATACGTCGCCACACCGGAGAGCAGCCCGCCCGCGTTGATCAGCTCGGGACGGATCGTCAGGCGAACCGTCTGCGGGTCCTCCCAGCGCAGGCCCATGAAACGCGTGACGCCGTCGATCCCGCCGATCCTGCGCTGGGCACTCTCCTCGGTGACGCCGCCCTCGCGCGGCTCTGCAACCTGGCCTTCCGTGCCGGACGAGTCGGGCGCGACCGGCGACTGCTCGGTGTCCACTGGGGGGTCCTGCACGAGAGGCAGGCTATCGAGCCGCCGAGGCATCCCAAGCGCCGCCTAACGTCGGCGGCAATGACACCTTCCGTGTCCACGAACCGCCAAACGCACGCGCGCGACCCGCGCCACGCGCTCGGACGACGCGGTGAGGAGCTCGCCGAGGAGCACCTGCGCCGCAGCGGCTACTCGGTCCTCGAGCGCAACGCCCGGACTCGATACGGCGAGATCGACCTCGTCGTGCGCGACCGCCATGCGCTCGTCTTCGTAGAGGTCAAGACGCGGCGAATCGGCCGCTCGCAAGGCGCTCCGCGCGAGGATCAAGCCCCGCTCGCCGGGCTCGGCATGCGTCAGCGCGCGCGCCTGCGGCGCCTGGCCGCGGCGTGGCTCGCCGATCGACAGCGCTCGCGCCCGTTCGCCGAGACCGTCCGCTTCGATGCGATCGGCGTCGTGCTCGACGTAGGCGGCCGGCTGCGCGAGGTGGAGCACCTCGAGAACGCTTGGTGAGAGCACGCGCGCCGCGTGAGCTTCCGCGCTGGGCCGGCCTTCAACTACCGGCTCCGCCCAATGCTCCGAGCATCAATTGCACCCAAGCCCCAACCAGCTCCTCGTCGTCAATCGTGCTCGGCACACCGATCACATCTCGTAGCAGCCGGTTGCTGAGAAGAGACCCCAGCCCTAGGGTCGCCAGGGTCGCCGGGGAAGGACCGTTGCGGGGATGCTCGCTGCGCTCCGCGATCCATCCAGCAAACCCCTCGAGCGAGGAGTTCACGAGCTGATCAACAGCCGCCGTGAGCAACTCCGGCCGGCTGCGCGCTTCGCTTACGAGGATCCGCAAGAGCTCGGCCTCGCTGTCGAGCTCGGCGAGGATGTAGCGGGCGATCAGCGTCAGTTCCGCTTTCAGATCGCCGAGCGGCATCAACAGCCGGCGGATATCGCGAAGGGCGTCCAGGCGCGCAAGCTGACGCTCGATCCCGGCCGCGAGAACGGCTTCCTTGCTCTTGAAGTGGTGGTAGAGGCCGCCGGCGCCGGCCGTCAGCCCCGCGGCCGCTTCGATCTTCGCAACGCTCGTCGAGGCATAGCCGTGCTGGCTGAACAGGCGCATCGCCTCGTCGACGATGCGGTCGCGGGTGGTAGCAATATTTGACTCGGTCATCAGCTAAGTGTACACTTAGTAATCGTCAGTAGTCCAGGGAAAGGTAGAAGTCTTGCCCCACGGTGGCTCCTCATTCGATCACGATTCCCCTGGCGTCGGCGGAACCGTCGAGAGTGGTCGCCTCAGGCGGCTAGCCCCGCTCGCGGCCCTCACCACACGCGCCGTCGGCGAAGCCGCCGGGTTGGCGTTGCGCGGCAAGCTCGCGGGCGAGGACGCGGCCGAGTTTCACGTCCGCACGGCCGATCGTTACGCCGAGCTGTTCGGCCATTCAAAGGGAGCGCTGATGAAGGCTGGGCAGATGTTCTCCTTCGTGGCGGCGCGCTTCGCGGCCCCCGAGCTCCAGCCGATCTACCAGACAGCCTTCGAGCGCCTGCTCAGCGAAGCGCCGCCGATGGCCTCTGAGCTGGCACGGGAAGTGATCGAGGCAGAGCTCGGCGAGCGGGTCGAGGTCGCGTTCTCCGAGTTCGACTGGAGGCCGTTCGCAGCCGCGTCCATCGGCCAGGTTCACGAAGCGAGGTTGCACGACGGCCGCGCCGTGGCCGTAAAGGTTCAGTATCCCGGCGTCGCCGAGGCCATTCGTGCCGACCTCAAGAACGCCGAGCTGCTCGTGACGTTCTTGACTTTCGTCGTCGCCGGCCTCTTCCCCCAGGGCCAACGGCTCGGTCTCCGCGAGGCCGCGCGGGAGATCGGCGTGCACGTCGAAGAGGAGCTCGACTACCGGCTCGAGGCGAACAACCAGTCGGAGTTCGCCGCCTACTACCGCGGCCACCCCTTCATCCACGTCCCCGACGTGGTCCGTGAGCTCTGCACCGACCGTGTGCTGACCCAGGAGCTCGTGCAGGGCTGGTCCTGGGAGGAGGCTCTCGCCGCGGAGCAGGATCTACGCGATCTGTGGGCCGAGGCGATCCACCGCTTTCTCTACGGATCGATGTATCGCTTGCAGCGCCTGAACGCCGATCCGCATCCGGGTAACTTCGTCTTCCACGAGGACGGAAGCGTGAGCTGCCTGGACTTCGGCAACGTCAAGCGCTTTCGCCGCGAGTCTGCCGAAATGCTGCTCGCGATCTTCCGCGCCTGCCTGCGCAACGACGTGCTCGGGACGTGGCGGGCGAGCGTGGAGGCCGGGATGTGGCGCTCCTCGGACCCCGTCACACCCGAGGAAGTGTTCGCCTACTGGCGGGAGGACAACGCGCTGACCTGGGGGGCCTCGGAGCGCTTCATCGCGAGCCCGGCCTATGTCGCAAGAGGGATAGCGCGCAGGTACTCGCCGACCGGACCGTCGGCCAAGGCCCTGCGCTACTGCACGCTGCCGCCAGAGCTGACGCTGCTGGCCCGGGTCGAAGTGGGGCTGACGTCGCTGATCGGCCGGCTGCGCGCCGGCAACGACTGGGGCTCCTTCGTGGCCGAGTACTGCGCGGACACTGCGCCGGTCACCGAGATGGGCAAGCGCGAGCGGGCGTTTCTCAAGCAGCGCGGGCTCGCGTGTGAGCCTTGGTCAGGCGATGCCCGATGACTCGAGAGGGCACGCCAGCGCGAGCCGCCTGGCCAATGCGCGCCCGCAGGGCGACCCGCTGCGTGTTGGGTCTACCGGTCGTGCTGGCCGCCTGCGCGATTCCGTCGGCCTCGGCGCACGCCGCGACCTCGGCGACCGTCACGGCGGCCCTGTCCCCGAACCGCCTCTCATCCAATGGCGCGCTCAACATCACCATCGGCTTCTCCGACCCCGGTGAGAGCCTGCCCGCTCCGCTGCGCGGCGCGACCCTGCGCTTTCCCGCCGGGCTGACGCTGGAGGTGCCACTCTTGCGTAGCTGCAGCGCGCCGCGGTTGCAGGCGCTCGGCGCCAACGCCTGCCCGGGCGCGTCGTTGCTCGGCCGGGGGCGTGCGGTCGTGGCCGAGTTCATCGGCTCTCAGTTGGTCACCGAGAACGTCTCGCTGCGGCTGTTCCTAGGTCCGCTGCGGAACCTGCAGCCCACCGTGGTGGTGTTCGGCGAAGGTCTCTCACCATTTGCCGAGCAGGTCGTGCTAGACGGGTTGGTGTTCGCCGACGCCGCTCCCTACGGCGAGCGGCTCGCCCTGACGATTCCTCCCATCGCGACCGTGCCACAGGTCCCCGATGCGTCGATTCCGGCGTTCTCGTTGACAGTTGGCGCGAACGGCCGGGAACGTCGCACTCGCGCCACCGTGCACGTACCGGCGAAATGCCCCGCCGGGGGCTTCGCGTTGGTGAGCGAATTCGCGTACGGCGATGGGTCGAGCGATAGCGTCCGGGCGACGATCCCGTGTCCTCCCTCCGGCCATGGGCCGCGCGAGCGATGACTGGCCAAGCGCATCGGGTCCCGCCCGCCCTCGCCGCCCGCGCCGGTGTGGGCCTGGGGATCGCCCTCTTCTCGCTCACGCCGGCCTGCAGTCTGGCGATCGGACGCCCCGCTTCCTCGCTCCACGCGATCGCGGCGAGGACGATCTCGCTGAACGAGACCGGGCACCTGCACCTGACCAGCAAGCACGACTTCACGCTGAACGAGCGGGGCACGGCATCGGGCACGGTCGCCGGCACAATCTACGTTCGCCTCACCGCCGTCTCGAGCAGCCGCGTGACCGTCGCGGTCGACATCCGGCCACCCGGCGGGTCGATCTCCGGGAGCGGAAGCGGGACCTATCGCCGCAGCGGCAGCATCGCGAGTTTCTCCGGCTCGATGTCCTTCGCCCACGGGACCGGCAGGTACGCGGGGGCGCGCGGAAGCGGCTTGAGCTTCAGCGGGACGATCCAGGAATCGCACGGCGACGCGATCACCGTCTATGTGAAGGGAAGGGTCGCGGACTGACTCGCGGCCCGTTGCGATGCTCGAGCTACGCGATCTCGTCAAGCACTATCCGAGCCCTGCGGGCGAGACGGTCCGCGCGGTCGACGGCTTGTCGCTGACGGTAGCGCCAGGCGAAACCGTGGCCCTGTACGGCCCGAGCGGGTCGGGAAAGAGCACGCTGCTGCTGATGGTCGCGATGCTGCTGCGCCCCACGGCGGGAACGATCCTGATCGGCGGACGCGACACGAGCTCGCTGTCCGATCGTGAGGCCTCGGCCTTCAGACTCTGCGAGCTCGGCTTCATACGGCAGAGCTTCGACCTGCTGCCGGGCGTGAGCGTGCTCGACAACGCGACGTTGAAGCTGCTCGGCTCGCGGACCTGGCGCCAGGCACGGCGCGAGGTCGCGCCCCTGCTCAATAGCCTCGGTCTAGGCGATCGGCTTGGTCATCGCGCCGAGACGCTTTCGATGGGCGAGCGCCAGCGCGTGATGATCGCCCGCGCACTGTCGACCGGCCCTCGCCTGCTGCTGGCAGACGAGCCCACCGGCAGCCTCGACACGCAGCGCGGCCGCGAAGTCTTCGAGCTGCTACGGGATCTGTGTCGCGAGCGGGAGGTAGCGGCCGTGATCGTGAGCCACGACCCGGCGGCGGCCGGGTACGCGGACCGAGTCCTCGCGCTCCGCGACGGCCGGCTCTCCGAGCGCGAGCAACCCGACCGGCCCCCCACCTCGCCGGCCGGCCCGGCGATCGCAGCGGCGGGTCTCGCCGCCTCGGCCGAAGCGGAGTAGGTATGAGCCCGGCGAACGCGCTTGCTCTGTACGGGCTGCGCCTGCGCGCACGGCTCTGGCAGGAGGGGCTTGCGGTCGTGGGAATCGCCGCTGGGGTCGCGCTCCTGTTCGCCTCCCAGGTCGCGAGCTCCAGCCTGCAGAGCTCCGTTGCACAGCTCTCGCGCGGGATCGCCGGCAACGCGGACGTCCAGTTGCAGGCCCGCGACCCACACGGGCTTCCACAGGGCATGGTGGCTCGGGTCCGGGCCCTCCCCGGCGTAGCCGTTGCAGCGCCGGTCCTGGAAGCGAGCGCGAACGCGGTCGGTCCGCGGGGCAGCCGCGCCGTCGAGCTCGTCGGCGTCGCTCCCAGCCTCTCGCGGCTCGGCGGCACGCTCGTGCGTGGCGGCGTACCACGGCCCTTCGCCGGCATCGGCGCGGTCGCGCTCTCGGCGCCCGTGTCGAGTGCCACCGGCCTCACGCGGTTCGGCCAGGAAGCGATCTTCCAACTCGCCGGACGCACCACCGAGGCGCCGCTCTACACGCAGCCCCGCCTGCACTCGTCGGGACCGATGGCCACCGGCGCGCTCGCGGTCGCGCCGCTCGCGTTCGCCCAGGAGATGACCGGGCTGCGAGACCGCGTGAGCCGGATCCTCGTGCGCTCTCAACCCGGATCCGCAGTGAACGTGGTGGCAGGGCTGCGCAAGCTCGCGGGTGACCGCCTGAACGTCGAGCCGATCGATCGCGAAGCGAAACTGTTCGCGAACGCCGCGACCGCGAGCAACCAGTCAAGCGCCCTGTTCGCCGCGATCAGCGCGCTCGTGGGGTTCCTGTTCGCGTTCAACGCGATGCTCTTCACCGTCCCGCAGCGCCGGCGGCTCGTGGTCGACCTGCGCCGCGAGGGCTACGGACCCGCGACGGTCGCTTCGCTGCTGCTGCTCGACGCCGTCGCGCTCGGGTTCCTCGCGTGCGCGCTCGGCCTGGCGCTGGGTGAAGAGCTCTCGATTCACGTGCTCCACTCGAACCCCGCGTTCCTCTCGCTGGCGTTCTCGCTCGGCAGCGGCCGGGACGTGGGCTGGCACGCCATCGCCGTCGCCGTCGGCGGCGGCATGCTCGCCGCGATCGTGGCCGTGCTCAGTCCCCTGCGCGGCCTGCTCTCACGTGACCCGCTCGCCCCGTTCGCGCCCCGCGAGCGCTCGGTGTCGCGCCGCGGCGTGCTGTGGGCGGCGCTCGCAGGGCTGGCCTGCCTGAGCGCAGCCACCGCGATCTTGCTCGCTACCGCGGACGCCGCGATCCCAGGCATGGTGCTGCTCGTCGCGGCGTTGCTGCTCGTCTTGCCGGGCGCGCTCGAGCTCGTGCTCACGATCGTCGAGCACCTCGCGCGCACGAGGAGGGGCGCGATCGCGCACGTTGCCGTGATGGAGTTGAGAGCCGCAGGGCCGCGGGCGATCGCGATCGCCGCCACCGGAGCGATCGCGATCTTCGGCAGCGTCGCGATCCAGGGCGCTCACGACGATCTGCTCGCCGGCCTGGAAGGCGCAGCGGACGACACCACCGCGTTCACCGACGCTTGGGTCGCTCCGGCGGGCTCGTATGACTTGATGGACACGCTCCCGTTTGCTCCCGGCGCCCGCACCAAGCTCGCGCGCCTTCCCGGGGTGAGGGCGGTGCTCCCCTACCGCAGCGGCTTGATCGACATCGGAGCGCGTCGTGTGCTCGTCCTCGCTCCCTCGCCTCGGGCGATCCCCGTCTTGCCCGCCCGCCAGCTCGTGCAGGGCGATGCCGCGAACGCAAGTGAGCGCTTGCACCGCGGCGGCTGGCTCGTCGTCTCCCGGACGCTCGCCGCCGAACGGCACCTGCACGTCGGCGGGCGCTTCGTGCTGCCCTCGCCGCATCCGAGTGCCTTTCGCGTCGCGGCGCTTTCCACGAATCTCGGCTGGGCGCCGGGGGCGATCGTGATGAACTCTTCCGACTACACGCGCGCCTGGGGAAGCGCAGACATCGGCGCTTACAACCTCCTCTTCGCACGCGGCGCCGGTCCCGCGCAGGTCGTGCGCGAGATCGAACAGGCCCTGGGCCCTCGTTCGGGCCTGGCCGTGCAAACCGCCGCGGAGCATGCTGCGCGCCAAAGCGCGCTGAGCCGTCAGGCCCTCTCGCGGCTCGCCCAGATCGCCACGGTGATCCCGATCCTCGCCGTGCTGGCGATGATCGCCGCGATCGGAGCGATGGTCTGGCAGCGCCGGCCGCGCCTGGCGAGGCTCCAGCTCGAAGGCTTCGCACGACTGGACCTGTGGTGCACGATCCTGCTCGAGAGCGTGCTGCTGCTCGGAGCGGGCTGCCTCTGCGGGGCGATCTTTGGGCTCTACGGCCAGCGGCTCGCCGACCGCGCGCTGGCAGGCGCCATCGACTTCCCCGTCGTCTACTCGATCACGGCATTCACCGCACTCTCGAACCTCGTGCTGATGATGGCTGCCGCGCTCCTGGTAATCGCTGTGCCCGGCTACCTCGCAGCCTCGGCGCCGGCGACGCTCGCGCTGCAGGACTGAGCTCACACCGTCGCAGGCCCGCGACCGGCCGACCGCCCGCGCGCGAAGCTACAGCGCCAGCTGCTGGTATGCCAGCGACTGGAAGGACATGCGATGCAGCGGCGAGACGCCCTGGCGCAGGATCGCCTCGCGATGCTCGGGCGTCGAGTAGCCGACATGCTCGGCGAAGCTCCAGCCCGGGTGCTCGCTGTCGGCGTGGCGCATGTAGCGGTCGCGCGTCACCTTGGCCACGATCGAGGCAGCGGCGATCGCGGCGCTGGTCGCGTCGCCGTCGACGATCGCGCGCTGCGGGCGCCCGAAGTCGCGGACCGGAAAGCCGTCACTGAGGCACAGCACCTCGCCGCGCACGTCGCGCGTGACGCCGATCAGCGCGTCGCGCAGCGCCGCGAGGTTGGTCTTGTGCAGCCCGCGCGCGTCGATCCCGCGCACGCAGCGCGAGATCACGATTACGCGCGCGGCGCTTCGCAGGACGAGCGGGAACAGCTCCTCGCGCGCCTCGGCGGAGTGCTGCTTGGAGTCGTTGAGCGCGCTCAGCGCGCGCAGCTCGCGCGTCGTCAGCGCGTCGTAGTCGAACAGCACGCCGGCGGCGACCAGCGGTCCGGCCAGACAGCCGCGGCCGGCCTCGTCGGCGCCGGCCACGAGCGGCACGCCGAGTCGCCGGTCGAAGGCGAACAACCGCCGTCCGCTGCCGCTGCGCCGCGCCCGGCGCCTGGCGCGGGCGGTGCCGTCGGTGCGGCGAGACTTGCCGGCCGCGCCGCGTCCTACGCCGGCCACGTCGCTCACCGCCGCGCCGTCGCCGGCGCTAGAGGATCCCGATCCGGTCGGGAGGCCAGTAGGTGGCGAAAGCTCCTCCGATGATCCATCCGGTGGGAACTGGCCCCCAGAAGCGGCTGTCGTCGGATTCCCCACGGTTGTCGCCCATCATGAACCAGTGCCCGGCGGGAACCTTGATCGCCACGGGGAAGTTGCACTCCGAGACGCCGGGGCACGGGCGGATGTAGGAGTCCTTCTCGCGCTTGCCGTTGCGAATCACGTGGCCTTCGACGATCTTGATCGTGTCGCCCGGCCCCGCGACGACGCGCTTGATGAAGTTTTCGCTCGCCTCCTTCTTTTCGGGCTGCGCGCACGGCGCGCCGCCGGGAGTGATGTGCGTGCCGTTCCCGCACTCCTCCTGTTTGGCCCCTTCGGGCGGGTGGAACACGGCGATCTCGCCGACATGCGGTTTGTTGAAGTGCGTGCCGATGCGATTGACGAGCACGCGCTGGCCGACGGCCAGGGTCGGTTCCATCGACCCGCTCGGGATCCTGTAGGGCTTGACGATCCACGCCTGGATGGCGAGCGCAAGCCCGAGCGCTACGACCACGATCACGACGAGCTCGACGATCGAGCCCATCGTCGTTTTCGAGCGTTTGCCGCGGAGTTTCACGCCGGCTCGTCGCCGCCGACGTCCCCCTCGTCCGCATCGGCATCGAGGGACTTCTCGCCATCGGCCGCGGCGTCCCGCACCTGCTGACCCGCATCTGCGGCGTCGGCGGAGAGCGCGGCCGGCTCGGTGTCGGACTGCTCGCCCGCTGTCTCGGAGGGCTCGACCGGCTCGGGCGCGCCCGGCTGACCGTCCTGCGCATCCTGCGTCTCGGGCGCCTCGACTGCCGCGTCCTGCTCGAGCACGGTCTCCTCAGCCGTCAGGCCATCCGCATCGGTCGCGCCCACCGGCTCGTGCAGCAGACCGGGCTCGATCGTCTCCTCGGGCCCCGAGTAGCGACGCTCGCGCACTCGCGCCCGCTTGCCGACGCGGTCGCGCAGGTAGTAGAGCTTGGCGCGGCGCACGTCGCCACGCGCGGCCAGCTCGATGCGCTCGATCTTCGGCGAATGGACCGGGAACATGCGCTCGACGCCGACGCCGAAGGACTGCTTGCGCACGGTGAAGGTCTCACGCATGCCGTGGCCCTGGCGCTTGATCACGACCCCCTCGAAGACCTGCACGCGGCGTCGCGTGCCCTCGATCACCTGGAAGTGGACCTTAACGCGATCGCCCGGGGCGAAGTTTGGAACGCGGCGCAACTGCGCGCGCTCGATTGTTTCGATGACGCTGCTCATAACGGTTAGGAGGGGGGCGTCGTTGCTCGCCTGGTCAATTCCTCGGTGGGGCCCGGCCGACGCGGCTTGGAATGGTAGCGGACAGTCAGCGAGCGCCGCGTCACTGACGCGGCAGGCGATCCCGAGCACTGCCCGCGCCGTCCCCGCCCGAGCTCGGGCGCTCCGCAAGGGACGCCTGCTCGCCGCGCTCGCGGCTGCGCTCGCGCCGCCACTGCTCGATCCGGGCGTGGTGCCCCGAGAGCAGGATCTCCGGCACGCGCCAGCCACGGTGCTCGGCCGGGCGCGTGTAGTGCGGGTACTCCGGATTGCCGTCGAGCGCGGCGCTGAAGGACTCCTCGACGGCCGAGCGCTCGTCGCCGAGTGCGCCCGGCAGCTTGCGCAGCACCGCGTCGCACACGACCATCGCGGCCAGCTCGCCGCCCGAGAGCACGTAGCGACCGATCGAGACGACGTCGCTGCAGAAGTGCTCGACGATGCGCTCGTCAAAGCCCTCGTAGCGGCCGCACAGCAGCGTCAGCGACGGCTCGCCCGCGAGCTCGTCGACGAGAGCGTCGTCGAGCAGGCGCCCCCCCGGCGCGAGCGCGATCACGCGCCTCTGCTCGCGCAGCTCGACCGGATCGATCCGGTAGCGGGCGCGCAGCGCGGCTTCGACCACGTCGACGCGCAGCACCATGCCCGCTCCGCCGCCGAACGGCATGTCGTCGACCTGCGCGCCGCTCAACGGTGAATGCTCGCGCAGGTTCAGCTGCTGCAGGCTCGACCCCGCGGCGAGCGCGTTGGCGACGTGGCGCTGGGAGGCGAACCAGTCGAACCACTCCGGGAACAGCGTGAAGACGTCAAGCTCCATCGTTGCCCTCCGCCCCCTCCTGCGGCAGGTCGAGAAAGTCGGCGTCGACCTCGATCCGCCGCCTCGACACGTCGATTTCGCGGATCGCGTCTCTGACCATCGGCACGAGCAGCGGCGCTCCCTGCCCGGCAGGTCGCACTTCGAGCGTCTCGCACGAGGGCAGCTCGATCAGCCGCACCACCTTGCCGAGCGCCCGCCCGTCCGCGCACACCTCGCATCCCTCCAGTTCGTGCGCCCACCACTCGCCCTCGCCGAGCTGCGGCGCCTGTGCCGCGTGGACGGTCAGCGTCTGCCCGCGCAGCGCCTCCGCATCCGCACGGTCCTCGATCCCGTCCAGGCGGACGATCGGACGCTGCTCGGTGCCCGAGCGGCGCACGATCTCGCTGCTGCGGCCGCCCACCTCGACGCTCGCGCCAAGCGTCAACAAGCGAGACACCGGCCCGGTTACGTAGAAGCTCCCGTCGAGCCCGTGCGCGCGGCCGACGCGCCCCGCGGCCAGCTGCGCCTCCGCGTCGCTCACGGCCCGGCGCTCAGCTCGCGGCGGCGGGTCTCAATCGACGATGTCGACGAGCACATGGCAGCCCTCGCCGGTCGCGGCCGCTTTGACGACCGTGCGCAGCGCGTGGGCGGTTCGCCCACCGCGCCCGATCACCCTGCCGTAGTCCTCGTCGCCCACGCAGAGCTCGAGCACGATCGTGCCGCCGTCGCCCTCGAACTGCTCGACGGAGACCTCTTCGGGCGCGTCGACGAGCCCTTCGGCGAGGTATTCGAGCAGCCGCCGCGGGACTTCGCTCGGGCTCTCGGCGCTCATGCTCGGGGCTCGCTCATCTGAAGCTCTGGGTCCGGCGCCGGCGCTCGAGTCGCGCCCGTCGCGCTCAGTCCCGGGCGTCGATCCCCTGTGTGCGCAGCAGCTTGCGCACCGTGTTCGACGGCTGGGCGCCGCGCGCCAGCCAGCTGCGCGCGCGCTCCTCGTCGAGCACGATCGTCGAGGGGTCGGTCTGCGCGTTGTAGTGGCCGATCGTCTCGATCACGCGTCCGTCGCGCGGCGAGCGCTGATCGGCGACGACGACACGCCAGATCGGGTCCTTCTTGCCGCCCACACGCGTGAGCCTGAGCCTTACCGACACTTTTTCCTCTCTGCTGCGGGACTGAATCTCAATGTGTCTAGACGCACGCTGCTGTGCAGCATGATCATGATTATCGCCAGAGAGCTTAGACGGTGTGCGCAAGGGAAGCTGAATCGACGCGTCTGAGGGCCTCGCTGGCCAAGCGAGGCAAGGACGCAGGAAGCAACGTGTGCGGAGTGCACACGAGCGACCGAGGACGCCGCGCCGCGCCGGCGGCGTCGTCAGCGAGCGCCGCGCATCAGCGCGCCGATGTCCGGCATCTTGCCGCGGCCGACCTGGCGCATGATCTTGCGCGTCTGGCCGAACTGCTTGATCAGACGACTGACCGCCTGCACGTTCGTGCCCGAGCCGCGCGCGATCCGCAGCCGCCGCGAGCCCTTGATCAGCTCCGGACGGCGGCGCTCTTCAGGGGTCATCGAGAGGATGATCGCCTGGATCCGGTCGAGCTCGCGCTCGTCGACCTTCATCTGCGAGAGCTGATGGCCCGCGAGACCCGGGATCATCCCGAGCAGGTTCGTCAACGGGCCCATTTTGCGGATGCTCTTGAGCTGTCCGAGGAAGTCATCGAGGTCGAACTCGTTGCGGCGCAGCTTGCGCTCGAGCGCCGCCGCGTCGTCCTGGTCGAACTGCTGCTCGGCCTGCTCGATCAGCGTCATCACGTCGCCCATGCCGAGGATCCGCTGCGCCATCCGGTCGGGATGGAAGCGCTCGAAGTCGCCCAGCTTCTCGCCCGTGGAGGCGAACAGGATCGGCTTGCCCGTGACCGCCTTGACCGACAGCGCCGCGCCACCGCGCGCGTCGCCGTCGAGCTTGCTCATCACGACGCCGTCGAACTTGACGGCCTGCGCGAACTGCTCGGCGACGTTGACGGCGTCCTGACCGGTCATCGCGTCGACCACGAGCAGCACGCTGTGCGGCTTGACCGCGCCGCGGATGCGCACGAGCTCGTCCATCAGCTCCTGATCGACGTGCAGGCGCCCGCTCGTGTCGACGATCAGCACGTCCTTGCCGTCCTCGCGCGCTCGATCGAGCGCCCACTTGGCGATCTCCACCGGATCGCGATCGGTGCCCTGCTCGTAGGTCTCGGCGCCGGCCTGGGCGGCGACCTTGACGAGCTGCTCGACCGCCGCCGGGCGGTACACGTCGCACGCGGCGACCGCCACCGAGGAGGAGTGCTGCTCGCGCAGGTAGCGCGCCAGCTTCGCCGTAGCCGTCGTCTTGCCCGAGCCCTGCAGCCCCGCCATCAGGATCACCGTCGGCGGTTTCGGCGCGAAGCTCAGTCCCGCCGAAGCGCCGCCCATCAACTCCGTCAGCTGATCGCCGACGAGCTTCACGACCTGCTGCCCCGGGTTCAGGCCGCCGACCACGTCGGCGCCCATGCAGCGCTCCTTCAGCTGCGCGGTGAACTCGCGCACGACCTTGAAGTTGACGTCCGCCTCGAGCAGGGCGAGACGGATCTCGCGCATCGCCGCGTCGATGTCCTGCTCGGTCAGCGTCCCGCGGTTGCGGACGTCGGTGAGCGTCGCCTGCAGTTTCTCGCCGAGCGCGTCGAACATGCCCTAGCCGTCTCCGCGTGGGCGCGGGCGGTGCGGCGGTGGCCCGCCCGGCTGCTGGCCGGACCCACCGGGAAGCTCGCCCGGGCTGTCGGCGCCCGAGGGACCGCCCGGGCCTTGGCCGGCCGGCTCGGGCGGCGCGCCGCCGGTGGCACGGGCCAGGGCCTCGCCGATGCCGCCGAACGCCTGCGCGAACTCCGAGGGCACGACGAACACCTTGTTCGCGTCGCCTTCGGCGAGCTGCGGCAGCATCTGCAGGTATTCGTAGCTGAGCAGCTCGCGATTCGGTTTGCCCTCGTGGATCGCCGAGAAGACCGTGTCGATCGCCTTCGCTTCACCTTCGGCACGCAGGATCGCCGCCTGGCGCTCGCCCTCGGCGTCGAGCACGGCCGCCTGCTGGGCGCCTTCGGCGGTCAACACCGCCGCCTGCTTGGCTCCCTCGGCGGTGAGGATCTGCGACTGCTTCTCGCCTTCGGCCGTGAGGATCGCCGCGCGCCGGTCGCGCTCGGCGCGCATCTGCTTCTCCATCGCTGAGCGGATGTCCGGCGGCGGGTCGACCGACTTGATCTCGACGCGGTTGATCCTGATGCCCCACTTGCCGGTCGCCTCGTCGAGCACGACGCGCAGCTCGGTGTTGACGTTCTCGCGTGCCGTCAGCGTCGCCTCGAGCGTCAGGCCGCCGATCACGTTGCGCAGCGTCGTCACCGTGAGCTGCTCGATCGCCTGCAGCGGGTTGGCGATTTCGTAGGTGGCCGAGCGGGGGTCGGTGATCGTGAAGTAGAGCACCGTCTCGATGCCGACGACGACGTTGTCTTCGGTGATCACCGACTGCGGCGAGAAGTTGACGACCTGCTCACGCAGATCCACGAGCGGCTTCACGCGATCGATGAACGGCGTGACGATCGTCAGGCCCGGCTCGAGCGTGCGGCTGTAGCGGCCGAGCCGCTCGACCACGCCGGCCCGCGCCTGCGGGATCACGCGGATCGTGCGCGCGGCGACGATCAGCGCGAACACGACTACGACGACGATGACGATTAGAGCGACCACGCAGCGGCCTCCTTTAGTGCATGACGAGCGCCGTAGCGCCCCTTATCTCGACGACCTCGACGCGCTCCCCCGCGTCGATCACCTCGTGTTCGTCGTAGCTGCGCGCCGTCCACACCTCGCCACCGTCGATCTTCACGCAACCGACGCCCTCGTCGTTGGCGATCCGCTCGAGCACGATCGCCGGACGCCCCACGAGCGCCGCCGCTCCCGTGCGGATCGAGGGCGGCAGGCGGCGGTGGCGCTGCGCCACGGGCCGCAGCGTGGCGAACACGATCCCCGAGGCGACGACGAAGACGATCGCCGACAGTGCCACGCCCACGCCGAGCAGGGCGAGAACCGCGGCGAGCGCCGCGCCGGCGGCGAACGGAGCGAGGTAGAAGCCGCCCTGATGCATCTCGCCCACGCCCAGGACGCAGGCGGCAACCAGCCAGATGACCCAAACGTCCATCTGCTCAGGTTATCTCCACAGCCACGCCGTAGCGGGGGTCCTCACTGCGCGACCAGCGCCCGCGCGAATTCCTCGGAGTCGAACGGACGCAGGTCCTCGACCGACTCGCCGACCCCGATCAGCTTGACCGGCAGCTCGAGCTCGCGCGCGATCGCCAGCGCGATGCCGCCGCGCGCGGTGCCGTCGAGCTTGGTCAGGACCACGCCGCTGACCTCGGCGGCCTGCGCGAACAGCTTCGCCTGGCGCAGGCCGTTCTGACCCGTGGTCGCGTCGATCGTCAGCAGCGTCTCGTGGGGCGCGCCCTCCATCTGCCGGGCGATCACGCGGCGGATCTTGGTCAGCTCCCCCATCAAATCGTCCTGCGTGTGCAGTCGCCCGGCCGTGTCGACGATCACCACGTCGACGTCATCCGTGCGCGCCCGCGCGATCGCCTCGAAGGCGACCGCGCCGGGGTCTGAGCCGGGCGGGCCCGTGACGATCTCGCACCCCGCGCGCTCGGCCCAGCCTTCGAGCTGCTCGCTGGCCGCCGCACGGAAGGTGTCGGCGGCGCCGAGCAGCACCGAGCGCCCGAGCTCGTGGCGCAGATGCCAGGCGAGCTTGCCGATCGTCGTCGTCTTTCCCGTCCCGTTGACGCCCACCGCGATGATCACCGTCGGGTGGCTGCGCAGGTCGATGCGAGCCTCGCCGACCCGCGTCGTCTCCGACAGCAGCGCGATCAGCCGCTCGCTGAGCGCCTCGCCGCCCTCGAGCTGCCCTTCGGCGACCTCCGCCTCGAGCGTGCCCACGACCGAGGCTGTCGTGCTCGCGCCGACGTCGGCCATGATCAGCGCCTCCTCGAGGCGTTCCCAGGTGTGCTCGTCGAGCACACCGAACAGCGTCGCCTGGACCTCCGCGCCGAGCGCCTGGCGCGTCTTGGCCATGCTCTCGCGCAGGCGTTTGAAGAGGCCGCGCTTGCGCGCGGCGGGTTGCGTCGCGTCCTCGCCCGAGCTCGACTCGGGCTCCGTGGCCGAGCCGCCGTCCTCGACGATGAACAGATCGCTCCAGTCGCGCGCCACAGGGCGAGCGAAGATATCAGGCGACCTCGGCCACCTCGGGAGCCTGAGCCTGCTCGCTCGGCAGTCGCCGCGAGAGCACCTTGGAGACGCCGTCGCCGCCCATCGAGACGCCGAACAGCCAGTCGGCGGCCTCCATCGTGCGCTTCTGATGCGTGATCACGATGAACTGCGCGCGGTCTGCGTAGCGGCGCAGCAGCGCCAGGAAGCGATCGAGGTTGAGGTCGTCGAGCGCCGCCTCGACCTCGTCGAGGATGTAGAAGGGACAGGGGCGCGCCAGGAACACGGCGAACAGGAAGGCGAGCGCCGTCATCGACTTCTCCCCGCCCGAGAGCAGCGACAGGCGCTTGCTCGACTTGCCCGCCGGGGTGATCTCGATCTCGACGCCGAGCAGGTCTTCCTCCTGGCGCTCCTCGCGCTCGGCCTCGGCCTCGGCGGCCTCCTCGGCCGCCTCGGCGCTCGGCTGCTCTGCTGCCGCCGCGGCGCCGGCGCCGAGCGGTTGCACGTTCGCGGCCTTGCCGTTGGCGTCCGCCGGCGACTGGCCGCCGAGCACGGCGCGCGCGGGCTGCTCTTCGCTGACCAGCCGAAGCCGTCCCGAGCCGCCCGGGAACACGTCGCCGACGAGCTCCTCGAAGTTGCGCGCCGCCGCCTGGAAGGTCTCCTCGAAGGTCTCCTGGATCTGGCGGTCGGTGTCGCGGATCACCCCGCGCAGCTCGCGCAACGCCGTCTCCAGGTCGGCTCGGCGCCCCTCCATCTCCTCGACGTGCGCGACCGCCTCGGCGTACTCCTCCTGCGCGAGCGGATTGACCGGGCCGAGCTGCTCGCGCCTGCGGCCCAGCCGCTCCACACGCGCGCGCAGAGCGTCGATCTCCTCCTGGCCGAGGCGCTGCTGCGCCGGCTCGGTTGAGGACTCATCGGCCTGCGGGAGCGGGAACTCGAGGCGCTCTGCCACTGTCTTCAGCTCGAGCTCCGCGTCCTGCGCCTGGTCGCGCAGGCGCTGTGCTGCGACCTCGGCCGCCGTCACCGTCTCGCCGGCCACGCGCAGCGCGGTCTGGATCTCGGCCTCGAGCGCCGCGCACTCGCGCAGCTCGCCCGCCATCTGCTCCCCCGCCGCGCGATCGGCGGCGAGCTCGCGCTCGAGTGCCGCGAAGCGCTCCTGCACGGCCTCAGCCGCCTCGCGCAGCACCGCCGCGAGACGTTCGGCGCGTGGAGCAAGCGCTTGGTCCGCCGCGAGCTGGGCACGCACGCGCGCGAGCTTCGCGCGCGCCTCCTCGGCCTCGCGCGCCAGGCGCGATGCACTCGCCCGCTCGGATGCGAGCGAGCCCTCGAGCTCGGCCTTGCGCACCGCCGACGGACCCTCCGCCGGCGCCGCACGGCGTTGCTCGATCAGCCACTGCGAGCGGCGCACCGCCTCGGCGGCCTCCGTCTGCACGCGCTGCGCGCCGCGCAGCGCCTCCTCCGCCGCGACGCGAGCCTGCTCGATCGACTGCAGCTCGTCGAGCGCCACCTCGTTGGCCGCGCGTGCAGCCTGCTCGCCCTGTGCCGTGCGCTCGGTCTCCGCGATCAGTCGGTCGCGTTCGTTGCGGCGGGCCAGCACGCGCTCGGTGCCGCCCTCGGCGAGCTGGCGCACCTCTCCCCAGGCGGCGAACCAGACGCGTCCGCCGCGCGTGACCGCGATGCCCGTGAAGTCCCGCGGCAGCTCCTCCAGCCGCTCGACGACCCACGCGTCTGCCAGCAGCCTGCGCGCGAGGCTCAGCACCGACTCTGGCCCGTCGAGCAGGTCGAGCAGCCGCTGCGCTCCCGCCGGCATCGCCTCCGCACCGCGCCCGCCGCCGCCCGCCGGCCCTTGGACCCCCGCGGAGCCGGTCAGCAGCGCCGCGCCACCGTCGGGGCCGGCGCCGTCGAGCAGCGACTCCGCGCCGGCGACGTCCTCCACGACGGCGGCATCCAGCCGCCCGCCGAGCGCCGCCGCGAGCGCCAGCTCGTAGCCGTCGCGCACACGCAGATCCTCGCTGAGTGCCCGCGGAGCCCCGTGCTCGTCGCCGCGCACCGATGTATGGCCGCGCAGGAACTGGTTGGCGGCCGCCAGCTCGGCCCCGACGCGAGCAGTCTCGCGGCGCGCCTGCTCGACCGCGCGCTCGGCCTGCATCAGGCGCTCGCGCGCCTCGCTCGCCTCGGCGTCGGCGCGCTCGCGCTGCGCCTGGGCGGCGGAGACCTGCTCGGTGGCCTCCTGCTCGCGCGTGCGCTGGAGCACGAGCGCCTGCTCGAGCTCGGCCAGCTCCTCGCCCAGCTCGCGCTCGCGCCGCTCTGCGATCTCGGCCAGCTCGGCCTCGAGCGCCGCGATCCGCCGCTGCACGGCGGTCGTCTCGCCCTCGGATCGGCTGTGCGCGGCAGCGCCCGGCTCGCTCGCATCCAGCTCGGCCAGCTCCGCCTGCAGTCGCTCGATGCGACGCGCGAGCGTCTGCGCCCCGGCCGCGACCTGCTCGCCGCGCAGACCGAGGCGCTCGTGCGCCGAGCGACCGGCATACAGCAGGCGCGAGAGCTCGTCGTGGCGCTCGGCGCGCTCGGAGAGGGCGCGCTCGGCGCCCCCGCGGCGGTCGACCGTCTCCTGCAGCTTCGCCTCGATCTGCTCGCGCGCGGACCGTGCCTCGCCCACGCTCGCCTCGGCCGCGGCGAGCTCGACGTGGCTCACGGCGGCGGCATCCTTGGCCAGCTCCCAGCGCGCCTCCAGCGTCTGTCGTTCGAGGCGCTCGTGCAGCTCGGCCGCTTCGGCCTGTCGCTTGAGCGGGCGCAGACGCGTACGCGCCTCGCGCTCCACGTCCAGCGCGCGGTCGAGGTTCTCCTGCGTGCGCTCGAGCTTCAGCTGCGCGCGCCGCCGGCGCTTGCGGTGCTTGCCCAGCCCCGCGGCCTCCTCGATCAGCATGCGCCGGTCGCGGGCCTTGGAGGTGACGATCGCCTCGACGCGCCCCTGGGAGATGACCGAGTGGGTCTCCTTGCCGAGGCCCGTGTCCGAGAGCACCTCGATCACGTCGCTGAGGCGGCAGCGCGCGCCGTTGAGGCGGTAGCCGCCCTCGCCGTTTCGCTCCAGGCGGCGGATGATCGAGATCTCGCTCAGCGGAAGATCGACCGTGCCATCGGAGTTGTCGAGCACGATCTCGACCTCGGCCGCGCTGCGCGCCTGCACGCCGCGCCCGCCGCCGAAGATCACGTCCTGCATCGACTGCCCGCGAACCGCTAGCGGCGACTGCTCGCCCATCGCCCAGAGCACGGCGTCGGTCACGTTGGACTTGCCCGAGCCGTTGGGCCCGACGACGACGCTCACGCCCGGACCGAAGTCCATGCGCGTGCGGTCGGGGAAGGACTTGAAGCCCTTCAGCGTGAGCGACTTCAGGCGCATCGCGCTATGCCCCCATCTGCTCGACGGCTTCGCGGGCAGCCTCCTGCTCGGCGTGCTTCTTGCTGCGTCCGCGCCCGCTGCCGAGCCTGCGCCCGTCCACGCGCGCGATCACCGTGTAGGTGCGTTCGTGCGGCGGGCCCTCCTCGGCGGTGACCTCGTAGTCGACCTCCTCGCCACGGCGCGCGAGCAGCTCCTGCAGCGCGGACTTGAAGTCGACCGGGTGCTCGAGCGCCTCCTCGATCTCCGGCGCGAACGCCTCCACGACGGCCTGCGCCGTGCGCTCGTAGCCGGCGTGCAGGTAGCAGGCGCCGATCACGGCCTCGATCACCGACGCGAGCACCCGCTCGGTCTCGACCAGCGCCGCCGCGCTGCCCTGCACGCCCACCGGCGCAGCCGCGCGCAGGCGCTCGGTCAGCTTCAGGCGTTCGGCCACGGCACGGCACGAGGGCCCGGAGACGGCCTGCGCGCGGATCTTCGTCAATCTCCCGGCGCCGAAGCGCTCGGCCTCCAGCCGCGGATACAGGTGCGTCGTGACCGCCAGCGCGAGCACGCTGTCGCCGAGAAACGCCAGGCGCGCGTAGGAGTCGCCGCGACGCTCGCTCCAGGAGGCGTGCGTGAAGACCTGGCGTGCGAGATCCTCCGGCAGCTCCTCCAGCAGCTCGCCGAGCAGCTTCATGGCCGCCCATTGGCCGCCCCCGCGTGCGCCAGTACGAAGTCGACGGCCTGGCCGACGGTGAGGATCTGCGCGGCCTGCTCGTCGGACATGCTCACGCCGTAGGCGTCCTCGAGCTCCTGCACGAGCGTGTAGAGGTCCAGCGAGTCGGCCTCGAGGTCGTCCTTGAAGCGCGTGTCGAGGCCGATCGTCGAGGCCTCGACGTCGAGTTCGTCGGCGAGGTGCTCCTTGATCAGGGCGAACACCTGATCGCGCGTGAGCGTGCTCACAGCTCCTTCTCCAGGGCAGCCGGCGCGGGCGTGCGCGGGCGGTCGGGCATGTTCGTCGGGGGCGAGTTCGGAGCGCTCATTCAGCCTGCGCCAGGCTAGCGCCCGACGCGGACAGGGGCGACTCGCGCAGCGCGCCCGCGCTTGCCAGCGCGCGCTCGGTCCTGCCGATGATGTCCTCGCGCGCGCCGCGCTCGGCACGCAGGATCGCCTCGGCGAAGCCCGTGCGCGAGAAGCGCCCGTGGGGGACGACGCCGAGCCGGCGCAGCCCGAGCAGGTAGGCGCCGCCCTGCAGCTCCGGATCGATCTCCGCGCGAAAGGAGGAGAGCGAGGAGCGCAGCAGGGCGCCGCCGAGCTTCGCGCGCGGCGAGGACATCGCCGCATCGCGGATCGACCGCAGGATCGTCTGCGAGGTCGCCTCGATCAGCTTCAGCGAGACGTTCCCCGTGAAGCCGTCGGTGACCACGACATCGACCGCACCGGCCAGCACGTCATCGCCCTCGACGTTGCCCGCGAACTCGAACGCCCCGTTGCCCGCGCTCGCGCGCTCGCTCAGCTCGCGATGCGTCTCGACGACGAGCTCGCTGCCGCGCTCGGCCTCCTCGCCGTTGGCCAGCAGCCCCACGCGCGGGTGCTCGACGCCGAGCACCGTGCTCGCGAGCGCAGCGCCCATGAACGCGAACTGCACCAGGTGCTCGCGCCGCGCCGCCGCGTTCGCGCCGACGTCCAGCAGCGTCACCGTCTTGCCCGGGAATGGCATCGGCAGGGCGAGCGCCGGGCGGTAGATGCCGCGCGTGCGCTTGATGTTGAACAGCCCTGCCGCGAGCGCCGCTCCGGTGCCGCCGGCGCACACGAGCGCCAGCGCGCGGCCCGCGGCGACCGCTCGGGCGGCCTGCACGATCGAAGCGTCGGGATTGGCGCGCACGGCGCTCGCCGGGTCAGAGCTCTTGGCGATCGACAGCGGCGCGTCGACGATCTCGCAGCCCGGCGGCGGATCGCCGAGCTCGGCGGCCGGTCCGAACAGGATCACGCGCGCGCCGCGCTCCGCCGCGATCGCGGCGCCGGCAGCGACCTCCGCGGGGCCCAAGTCGGCACCGTTGCAATCGACCGCGACGACCGCTGCCTCGGAGTGTGGGCGGTCTGGCTGGGCGGGCGAGGACAGCGACTCGGTCGCCACCGGGACGCTACTCGTCGTGATCGTGATCGTGGTCGTGCGCGTGTGCAGCCGGCGCGACCACCTCACGTCCGGCGTAATAGCCGCAGACGCCGCACACGCGGTGCGGGCGGCGCGGGCTGTGGCACTGCGGGCACGCGTTGACCGCGGGCTTGCCGATCTTGTGCTGCGCCCGCCGCTTGGCCGTGCGGCTGTGGGATTGCTTTTTCTTTGGGACCGCCATGGACGTGAGAAGGCTACCAGCCCACCGGCACCGTGCCCGCGCCCGGATCGGCTTCGCTATTCGAGCTTCAGCTCGCGCAGCTTCGCCCAGCGCGGGTCGGGCGGGCTCTCGTGGCGATGCTCGGGCCCGGCCTCGTTGAGGTCGGCCGCGCAGATCGGGCACAGTCCGGCGCAGTCCTCGCGACAGAGCACCTTGGCCGGCATCGCCAGCGCGAAGGCGTCGCGTGCCCAGCCGGCGAGGTCGAGTGTCGCCTCGTCGACGTAGGGGCTTTCGAGCTCCTCCCCTTCGCCCGGCCTGTCGACCTCGCGCGCGTCGACCTCGACGGTCGGCCGCGCCGGCTTCAGGCAGCGCATGCAGGGTCCCGTCAGGTCCGCCGCGAAGCGCAGTCGCAGGGCGTAGCCGCCGCCCATCATGCGCGAGACGTCGAGCACGACCGGCACGCGCTCGGGATCGGCCGCGTAGCGCTCGCCGGCGAGCTCGAGCGCCTCGACCGGCACGTCGAGCTCCAGGCGTCGCCCCTCGCCCGAGCTCAGGCGCAGCGCGCCGAGGTCGAAGTCGTGTGTCTCGGCAGCCATCGCACCCAGGCTAGCGAGGCGCTCGCCGCGCCCGGCCCGCCGGCCCGCAGGGCGATGCCGAGTGTCGGCCCGGGCCCCGGGGACGGCGCTAGGCCGTCTGCAGTTCGCGCTTGAGCACCTTGCCCGTCGCGTTGCGCGGGAGCTGCTCGAGGAAGACCACCTCGCGCGGCGCCTTGTAGCGGGCGAGATTCTCCTTCACGTACTGCTGCACTTCGGCCTCGCTCAGCTGGGCACCGTCGCGCAGCACGACGAACGCCTTCAGGCGCTGTCCGAACTCCTCGTCGGGCACGCCGACGACGGCCGCCTCTTCGATCGCCTCGTGATCGGCGAGCAGGTCCTCGACCTCGCGCGGGAACACGTTCTCGCCGCCGCTGACGATCATCTCGTCGTCGCGGCCGTCGACGAACAGCCGTCCGGCCGCATCGAAGTGACCGACGTCGCCGGTGCTCATCAGGCCGGCGATCACCTCCTTGCCGCCGCCGCCCGTGTAGCCGTCGAAGGTCATCTCGTTGGCGACGAAGATGCGCCCGCTGAGACCGGTCGGGACCTCGCGCCCGTCGGCGTCGAGCAGCTTCACGACGGTGCCCATCGGCGGGCGCCCGGCCGTGCCCGGCGCGGCGCGCAGGTCCGCCGGCGTGGCGATCGTCGCCCACGCCACCTCCGTGGAGCCGTACAGGTTGTAGAGCACGTCGCCGAACACGTCCATCGCGCGCGTGGCCAGCTCGCCCGGCAGCGCCGAGCCGCTGACGGCGATCGCCTTCAGGCAGCTCGTGTCGTAGCGCGCCAGCGTCTGCGGCCCCAGGTCGAGGATCCGCTGCAGCATCACCGGCACGACGGCGAGCGCGCTCGCGCGGTGCTGGGCGACCGCGCTGAGCGTCTCCTCCGGATCGAAGCGCCTGCGCAGCACGAGCGTCGAGGACAGCGCCAGGCCGAGCGTGAAGTGCGCGTAGCCCCAGGAGTGGAACAGCGGCGCCGCGATCACCGTCGTCTCGCGCGCCTTCAGCGGGATCTTCGAGAACAGCGCAGCCGCCGGCTCGAGCGTGTCGGGCTGGGTGCGCGCGGCCCCCTTCGGCGTGCCCGTCGTGCCCGAGGTGAGGATCACGACCCGCCCTTTCTCCGAAGGCGCGGGCAGCTCCGCGTCGGAGCCCGCCGCGATCAGCTGCTCGAGCGTGGGCTCGTCCGCGCTCGAGCCGGGCTCGCTCCACGCGATGAAGCGCCTGCGGCCCTCTGCGCCCTCGGCTACGAGCTCGGAGAACTCCTCGTCGTAGATCACCGCGGCCGGGTCTTCGCGGCGCAGCACGTCGGTGATCTGCGGTCCCGCGAATGCCGTGTTCAGATACAGCGCGCCGGCGCCCAGCTTCGCGCAGGCGACCGTCGCCTCGATGAAGCCGCGGTGGTTGCGGCACATGATCGCGACGTTCTGGCGCTCGCCGATCCCCACCTTGCGCAGCTCGCACGCGAGCGCATTCGTGCGCCGGTGCACCTCGCGGTAGCTGAGCGCACCGCGATCGTCGACGATCGCCGCGCGGTCGGGAAAGCGGACCGCGCCGCCCAGGTACGCCGCGGGCGAGGAAGGACCCCACTTGCGCAGCGCGCCCACCGCGCGCACGGCCTTGTCGAGCCGTTCCGGGCGGACCATGCCCGTCCCGAGCAGCGTCCTCGCGACCTGCAGCTTGTAGCGGGCTTCGCGGGCGTCCACGGCCGCCACCCTATCCCAACGCGCGACAGCGCAAGCGCCGGTTTGCTAGCCGACTTCGGCCGGTTCGTCCTTGCCTTGGAGTCGCTCGCGGCCCCGTTGCACGGCGGCGATGAACTTCGAGAGGTTGACCTCGAGCGTGTTGAGGATCTCGTCGGCGTAGTCCTCGGCGCCGAGGCGGATCTCGCGCTCGCGGGCTCGCGCGTCCTCGACGATGTCCTCGGCGGCGCGCTCGGCCTGCTTGGTGACCTCCTCCTCGCCGACTAGTCGCTCCTGGCGCTCGCGCGCGTCCTTGATGATCCGCTCGGCCTCTTTCTTGGCCTCCGCGAGCATCTCCTGGCGCTCCTTGACGATCCAGCGCGCCTGCTTGATCTCCTCGGGGATCGTCGCGCGCATCTGATCGAGGATGTCGTAGATCTCCTCCTTGTCCACGCGCACCTGATCGGTCATCGGCACCGATTTGGCGTTGTGCACGAGGTCGTCGAGCTTGTCTATCAGTACGAGTACGTCCATCTTCGTCCTATACGAGCGTGGCCTGCGGCCCGTCAGGGCCGTAAATCGAGTTCGCGATCACGTGTCGTCCCATTTCGTCAGCGCTTGAGCTCTTCCTGCAAGCGTCTTGCCACCGCCTCGGGGACCAGATCGTCGATCCGCCCGCCGAACGTGGCCAGCTCCTTGACGCCGCTGGAAGACAGAAAACTGTACTGCGGGCTCGCCATCAGGTAAACGGACTCTATATCGGGATCCTGGCGGCGGTTGAGCTGGTTCATCTCCAACTCGTACTCGAAGTCCGAGATCGCGCGCAGCCCCTTGACGATCGCGCGCGCCCCGACGTGGCGCGCGAACTCGACGACGAGCGTCGAGAAAGGCTCCGCCCGGACACCGTCCAGCTCGGCGATCGCGCCTTCGATGAAGCCCATCCGCTCCTCGATGTCGAACAACGCCTTGCTCTTGCG
>DATINR010000142.1:0-15686 GCA_035473995.1 Solirubrobacteraceae bacterium | reverse complement strand
GATCGTCTTCAGTCCCTCCGAGGCGCCGTAGACGGCGGCGGCGAGGCCGGCGGGGCCGCCGCCGACGACGACCAGGTCGTAGTGCTCCTGCGCGGGCGTGCCGGCGACGCCGAGGCGCTCGGCCAGCTCGAGCACGCTCGGGCGCTCGAGCACGGAGCCATCCTCGAGCAGCACGACGGGCAGCCGCTCGGCGTCGAGGTCGGCCACCTGCAGGAGCTCGCGCGCCTCGCCGTCGCGTTCGACGTCGAGCCAGCGCGCGGGCACGCGGTTGCGCACGAGGAAGTCGCGCAGGTCGTGGGACTCCTTGGAGAAGCGGTGGCCGATGATGCGAACGCCACCGGCCTCGAGCGCGGCACCGGACTCCCACGTCGTCAGCAGGTCCTCGACGACCGGGAACAGCTGTTCCTCGGGGGGGTCCCACGGCTTGAGCAGGTAGTAGTCGAGCGCGACGTCGTTGATCGCGGCGATCGCGGCGTCGGTGTCGGCGTACGCGGTCAGCAGCACGCGCTTGGCGTCGGGGACGACCTTGCGCGCCTCGACGAGGTATTCCGTGCCGGGCATCCCGGGCATGCGCTGGTCGGCGATCAGCATCGCCACCTGGTCGCCGCGGGCGCGCGACTCGCGCAGGATCTCCAGCGCGTCGGCGCCGGAGCCGGCGCGCAGGATGCGAAAGCGCTCGCCGAAGCCGCGGCGCAGGTCGCGCGCGACGGCGGCCAGCACGGCCGGCTCGTCGTCGACGGCGAGGATCGCCGGGCGCCGCGAGGAGCTCGGCGGTTGCTCGGAGACGACCGCGACGGCTGGCTCGGCTCGGGCGGACATGGCGCCATTGACAGTAGTCGCTCACCTCGGTCGGATGAAGTGCGGTTGCAGGCGCGGGGCCGGGTCGCCGGCCGACCCTTATCGTTCGCCTCGATGACGGTGCGCACGGTGCAGACGAACGGGGTCGAGCTGAGCGTGATCGACGAGGGCGAGGGCCAACTGGTCGTGCTCTGCCACGGCTTCCCCGAGCTCGCCTACTCCTGGCGCCACCAGCTGCCTGCGCTGACGGAGGCCGGCTATCGCGTGCTCGCGCCCGACATGCGCGGGTTCGGCAGGAGCTCGGCGCCGCAGGCGGTCGAGGCCTACGACGTGGTGACGCTGTGCGCCGACATGACCGGGCTGCTCGACGAGCTCGAGCAGCAGCAGGCGATCTTCGTCGGCCACGACTGGGGGGCGCACGTGGTCTGGCAGCTCGCGGTGCTTGCGCCCGAGCGCGTGCGCGCGGTCGCCGGCCTCAGCGTGCCGTTCGTGCCGCGCGCGCCGGCGACGCCGATCCCGATCATGCGCCGGCACCTCGGCGAGGACTTCTACATCGTCTGGTTCCAGCAGCCGGGTGTGGCCGACGAGGCGCTCGCGCGCGACGTGCGGCGCACGCTCACGACGAGCAGGCAGTGGACGGCCGACTGGGCGCTGGAGGACGGCAGCGAGCCGCACCTGCCGCCGTGGCTGTCGGAGCAGGAGCTGGCGGTGTACGTCGAGGCGTTCGAGCGAACGGGCTTCACGGGCGGCCTGAACTGGTACCGCAACATGGACCGCAACTGGGAGCTGACCGAGCCGGTCGCCGAGCAGCGCGTCGAGCAGCCGGCGATGTTCCTCACGGGCGAGCTCGATCCCGTGCGTCGCTTCATGCCGGCCGAGGCGATGCACGGCTGGGTCAGCGACCTGCGCGCGGAGATCGTCGTGCCCGGCGCCGGGCACTGGGTTCAGCAGCAGGCGCCCGAGGAGGTCAACGCGATGCTCCTCGAGTTTTTCGGGGGGCTCTGAGAGGAGCGGGTTCGAGGCGGCCGGGCTAAACGAGCAGCGATGAAGCGGCGCTCATGCGGGCTGACAGTCCTCGCTGACTCGGCGGAGCCAGTCGCGCAGCCAAAGCAGGTCGTTGACCCCACGTGGGGCCTCGGCGTAGCGCCTGATCTCGGGAGGGACGCTCACGACCGCTCGCATCTCAGCCTGGGCGATCGCGTCGCGCACGAGGTGGCGGCACTCGGACTTGTATCGATCGACCAATTGCTTGTTTACTCGGCGTTTGGCAAGCGTGCCCAACTCGTCCCACGACTCGGCGACGGGGCGTAGAAGAACCCCCAGAGCGTCGACGACATCGGAGCAGATTTGGGCGACGCTCGAGCGGTTGCCGCGACCGATCATCCCGCTTGCAGCTCGGCTCGACTGGCGAACGAGCCAGCCGAGGAAGGACTGCTGCAAGCCGCTCCCAAGCACTCCGAGCACTACCGCCACACCGACCAAAAGCAGCGCGACCATCTGTGAAATGTGAACTGCGTACAAGATGAACGAGCAGACGATCGTCACTGCACAGGCGATCAGCAGGTCGTTGCGTTTGCTAGGGCCTCCTGTGATTCCGTGCATGTTTTCTCTCGGCTCCGTAAGGGACGGTTTGGTCGAGTTCGCGTGTGTGGATGACACCACCGGATCACATGGCGGTCGGGCTTAGTCGTTCCTTGTCGTGGTGAAGAGACCGGCGGGTGAGCCCGGCGCGAGAAGCTGGATCAGCGCGTCCTGTTGACCTTGCATGACGTTCAGGAGGCCCGAGACCGCCGTGTGGGTCTCCTGCGCCGAGGAGACCAGGCGCAGAGCTGCCTCTCTCACGGTGGAGGCTTCCGCCCGGTATGCGTCTCGCTCTCGTTCGGTCGCCGCCAGGAGCTGCTGAGCGGTAGCGCTCGATGCTTGCAGCTCACTAAGCCCGCTGACGAGGCGGTCGAGCTTCTCCTCGATGCGCTTGACATCTGAGACCGCGTTCTTGGCAGGCGCGTGAGCGGCGACGTACGCCCGGGCGCTCTCGGCCTCGATCAGCCATCTGCCCTCAGGGTCCTTTGCCCCCGATAGCTTTCCCGCGCGGATCAAATCGCGGACGGCTTGGTTCGATAGACCGAGTTCACCGGCTAGCTGACTGACGCGGATCCAAACTGTTCTTTGCATGACCGTGGTGTCGTCCGGGGGTTTACATAAGATTCGGGGCGCGCGTTAGCGCGCCACGGTTCTGCAAGCTTTCGCAAACCTAAAGGCTACGGCCTTGGATTTCAAGGGCTGGGTTTGTGGGCGCCAAGTCGGGCTGAGGCCGACACGCATGATTGCGGGCGCCTGATGCTTTATGACGGCTGTGCCACTGGTCGAACGTCCGGGTGTCCAAGGGGGCCACGAAAATGTGGCGGCTGGAACCTTGCACCGCCGCGGCTCCACCAAAAGCGATCAGGCTACGCTCGGGTCGAGTGGGCGATCCTGGATTCGAACCAGGGACCTCTTCCTTATCAGAGAAGCGCTCTAACCGACTGAGCTAATCGCCCGAGCGGGCTGCGGATCGGCTCTGCGAGCTCGCATCCGCGCCACGCGAGAACGTCCATCTTATCGGTGCCCGCCACGACCGCGTCGCCGAAACGAGCGCCGCCGCGCGACCGCCGCGCCCTTGCCTCGCCGGATCTATAATCCGGCTATCTGGAATGTTCGAGCAGCCCAGGAATCGCGCGCGGGCGCAGCCGCCTGGCCAACTCGATCGCCTCCTGCGGCGTGGCGAAGGTCAGCTCGGCGCGATAGCCGCCGTCGCGCCCCGGCCGCACGCTGACCTCGGCGCCGAGCGCGGCGCCGAGCGCGTCGGAGATCTCCTGGGCGGCCTGCAGCTGGTCGGGATGCACGCCCGCCGTCATCCGCTTGCGCCGGGCGTCCGGGGGCTTGCCGCCGGCGGCGGCGTTCTGCGTTCGGGCGCGCGCTTCGACCGTGCGCACCGACCAGCCCTCGTGCGCGGCCGTGCGCGCGAGGCTGGCGCGCACGCCGTGGTCCTCGGCGAGCAGCAGCGCCCGCCCGTGGCCCTCGCTGAGCGTTCCGGCCTGCACGAGTTCGATCGCCTCCTCGGGCAGGTCGAGCAGGCGGATCAGGTTGCTCACGGCCACGCGGCTGCGGCCGACGCGGCGGCCGACCTCCTCGCGCGTCAGCTCGAGCTCCTCGACGAGCGCCGCGCAGGCACGCGCCTCCTCGATCGGGCTGAGGTCCTCGCGCGCCATGTTCTCGATCAGCGCAAGCTCGATCGATTCGGCGTCGTCGCGCTCGCGCACGAGCGCCGGGATCGTCTCCAGCCCGGCGATCTGCGCCGCGCGCCAGCGCCGCTCGCCGGCGACGATCTCATACGTCCCGCCCGGCTTGGGGCGCACGAGCACCGGCTGCAGCACGCCGCGCTCGCCGAGCGAGTCGGCCAGCGCCTGCAGCGCGTCCTCGTCGAAGCGCCGCCTTGGCTGCGTCGGGCTGGGCGCGATCTGCTCGACCGCCAGCTCGCGTAGTTCCTGCTCGCCCTCGTTCGTCTCCGTCGGGGCCGAGGAGACCGAGAGGATCGCCTCCAGCCCCCTGCCCATCCCAGGCTTTGGCCTAGCCACGTGCAGCCACCTCCTTTGCCAGCTCGAAATATGCCTCTGCGCCCGCGCTGTGCGGGTCGTGGTGGGTCACCGGCAGCCCGTAGCTCGGCGCCTCGCCGACGCGCACGTTGCGCGGGATCACGGTCGAGAAGACGAGCTCCGGGAAGTGCTCGCGCACCTCGCGCTCCACATCGCGCCCGAGACGCGTGCGGCTGTCGTGCATCGTCAGCAGCATCCCCGCAACTGTCAACCTCGGGTTGAGGTTTCGCCGCACGAGCGCGAGCGTCTCGAGCAGGCCGGCGAGGCCCTCGAGCGCGAAATACTCCGTCTGCACGGGCACGATCACGCGATCGGCCGCCACCAGCGCGCAGACCGTCAGCGGCCCGAGCGACGGCGGGCAGTCGAGCAGGATGTAGTCAAAGCGCTCGCGCAACGGTTCCAGGCGCTCGCGCAGGCGCTGCTCGAAGCCCTCGATCCGCGGCAACTCTACGTTGGCGCCCGCCAGGCCGGCGCCCGCCGGCAGCAGCTTCAGCCCGGGAACGCTCGAATCGGTCAGCGCCTCCTCGGCCGTGGCCTCGCCGGTCAGCACCTCATACAGCCCCGGCGACTGCGTGCGCGCCACGCCCAGGCCGACCGTCGCGTTGGCCTGCGGGTCGACGTCGACGAGCAGCGTGCTGTAGCCGGCCTCGGCGATGCACGCGCTCACGTTGAGCGCCGTCGTCGTCTTCCCCACGCCACCCTTCTGGTTGGCGATCGCGTAGATCGTGGCCATCGCCTGCAAGCTAGCCGATCAAACGGCGATATCCGCCGAGCGGGCGCTTGCGCGCCATCCCGGCCCGGCGCGGAAACCGCTCAGGCGTCTCGCCGGCCTTGACCCACACGTGCAGGTGGCGATCCGTTGCGCCCGCAAATGGCTGAACACGACGGATCTCGCGCAGCTTCATGCCGAGCTCGCCCGCCGCCTTCGCCGCCGCCCGCTCCTCCTGCGCATCGCGACGGCCGCGCCAGTCGACCAGCGCTCCGCCCAGACGCAGCAGCGGCGCTGCGTACTCGAGCACGACCGGCTGCGCCGCCAGCGCACGCGCCAGCACGACGTCGTTGCTCCCCAGGCCCTCCTTCCACTCCTCGGCCCGCTCGCAGACGACGCTCGCGTTCTCGATCCCCGCCGCGGCCAGCATCCGCTCGAGGAACCCGCACTTACGACGCTGACTCTCCACGAGCCGCACATGGGCGCCCGGGAGCGCGACGGCCAGCGCCACGCCCGGGAACCCCACACCGGCGCCCAGATCCGCCAAATCGCGACCATCTTCATTGATTAGATCGATATCGAGACCGGCCAACGAGTCGGCCAGATGTCGCTCCGAGGCCTCGCGCGGCGCGCGCACCGTCGTCGGCGCATGCTCGTCGTCGGCCAGCACCGACAGCACACGCCCCAGTGTCGCCAGTTGCACCTCGTTGAGGTCGTAGCCCGCCAGCGCCGCACTCCACGGCGGAGTGTTTCCCGTGAAACGCTCCCGGGGGGGCTCAGTCATCCACGGGCGAGACGACGAGGAACCGGTGCGGCTCCTCGCCCTCGCTGTGCGTCTCGACGCCGCCCCGCTCGCGCAGGTATTCGTGCACGATCCGCCGCTCCGCCGGGGGCATCGGCTCGAGCTCGACCGGGCTGCCGTCGCGCAGCGCTTCCTCGGCGGCGTCGTCGGCGTCCGAGCGCAGCAGCTCGGCACGCCGCTCGCGATAACCGTCCGCGTCGATCTCCACACGCGTCTGCGAGGGGCCCTCAGGGAACACGATCCGCTGGGCCAGGTGCTGAACCGCGTCGATCGTCTGCCCGCGCCGGCCGATGAACAGGCCCACGTCGTCGCCGACGAGGCGCCCGCGCAGCACCCCCTCGCGCTCCTCCACCTCGATCTGCGCGTCGAGACCGAGGCCGGCCGTGACTTCCTCGAGCAGCTCTTCGAGCAGCTCGGCCGGCTCGAGCTCCTCCCCCTCCTCGCTCGCCGGCTCGCGCCCGGGGTCGCTCATCTGCGCCTGCCCGAACGTTTCTTCTTCTTGCGCGGCGGGCGCGGGGGCGGGGCCGACGGCTTCGGTTTGGCCTCAGGCTGCGGGCGCTGAGCCCCGGCACCGGCCAGGCGGCCGAGCAGGCCGGGACTGCTCGTCGAAGCGCCCGAGTCGCCGTCGCCTGCGCCCACGCCGGCCAGCGCCGGCTTGAGCGTTCGCGTCGACTTGCCGTTCTTGGAGCTGTCCACCTCGACCGGCGCAGGCGGCGGTCCCATATGTCGTTTGATCAGGTACTGCTGGCCGATCGTCCACACGTTCGTCGTGATCCAGTAGACCAAGAGGCCGGCCGGGTAGCGGTAGAGGATCACCACGAACACGACCGGCAGCAGCAGCATCAGGCGACGCTGGTTGGGGTCCGCCGTGGCCGTCGCCACAAGCGTCGAGAAGACCTGCGAGCCGACGTACAGGACGATCAGCACGACCAGCGCCGCGCCCGTCGCCTTTTCGGTGATGTCCGGCAGGAACAGGAACTTCGCCGAGTGCGGCGCCACCGCGTTGCAGCTGATTTCCGAGAGGCCCTTGAAGTGCCGGCCGGCGTGCGTGATCGCGCCCGACGGGATTTCGCTGTTGTGCGCGATCGTCTTGCCGAGCACCTGCGAGAAGTGTTCGCGCAGCTGCGCGCCGCAGATGTCGAGCTTCAGGTCCGTGCGCAGCATGTAGAACAGCGAGATGAACACCGGGAGCTGCAGGAGCAGCGGGAGGCACGAGGCCAGCGGGTTGATTTTGTTCTCCCGGTAGAACGCCATGATCTCCTGCTGCTGGCGCTGTTTGTCCTCCTTGTACTTCTCTTTCAGCGCCGCAATCTGGGGAGAGAGCCGCTGCATCTCCTGCATCCCCTTTAGCTGGCGGTAGGTCAAGGGGACCAGCACGGCGCGGATCAGCACCGTCAGCCCGATGATCGCAAGGCCCCAGCTGCCGCCCACGAGGTGCTCGTGGATGAACACCATGATCGACTCGAACGCGCTGATCAGCGGCGAGAACGCGTCCTCGATGACGTTGGCGAAGATGGGCATGCGCGCTTAGATGATGCTCTCAGGCGCCGCTGCGGTGTCCGACCCCGAACACCCGCTGGGCCTCCACCGGATCGTATCCGCCGTAGCTCCACGGGTTGCACCTGAGCAACCGCCATGCAGCGAGCACCGCGCCTCTAAGTATGCCGTACTCCCTGATCGCGTCGACCGCGTAGCGCGAGCACGTCGGCTCGTACTTGCAGCGGCGCGGGATCGCCGGCGAGACGAAGCGCTGGTAGATCACGATCGGCGCCGTCGCGACGGCGCGTAGGGCGCGCAACGCCCGGTTGGGAGCCGCGTGCTCGGTGTCCACGCGCGGTGCCTCGCTCATCCCGCCCCGCCCTCGTCCTTGGGCTGCTCCGCATCGTCGGGCGACTCGCTGCCCTCGCGAATCCCGGCCTTGGCGATCAGTTCGCTCAGCGCCTCGTCGATCCCCTGCAGCCCGTCGCGCTCGACCAGCTCGGCCGCCGACGGGCGAGCGACCACGACGAGGTCCTGACCCGCACGCAGGCCCTGCTCGTTGCGCGCGAACGCCTCGCGCAGCAGGCGCTTGACGCGGTTGCGCTCGACCGCGCCGCCGACCTTGCGCGACACCGAAAGCCCCAGTCGCGGGCGCTCGCTCGTGGCGTTCGGGAACGCGTACAGAACCAGATGCCGGTTGGCCGTGGAGCGACCCTGGCGGTAGACGCGCTCGAACTCGGCACTGCGCGACAGGCGACCGCGACTCGACACGCGCGGCTTCATCGCCTAACCCTCACGCTCAGGTTGAGAGTCGCTTCCGCCCCTTGTCACGGCGGCGCTTGAGCGTCAGCCGGCCAGCCCGCGAGCTCATGCGGGAACGGAACCCGTGGGCACGGGCGCGCTTGCGCTTCTTTGGCTGGTAGGTGCGCTTCATCGTGTATTCGACGGATGCCGGCCGGAATCCTGCCGGTGCGGGTCCGCGGGCGCGGACTCGCCTCTGCGTCGGCCGTCAAGTATAGGCACCGCGCACGCTCGCCGGGCGCAGGCCGAGCGCCGCCTGATTTTTCCCGGCAGTTGCGATCACGCAGCCCGCCCGCCGAGAGGCGTCGGTTATAGTCGCCCGCTGACCGGGGCCCGCTGCGCCCCTCTTCGAATAGTCGTCAACGTTTGCTTTGGGAGATAGGCGGATCAACGCTGCCGTGAGCGCCGAGCTCGAGCACATATGGTCGCGGATGCAGGCTGAGCTCGCCCTCGCCGTCGACGACAGCGCCTACCGAATCTGGCTCGCGCCGCTGCGCCCGCGCGAGCTCGACGAGCGGCGTCTGCTGCTCGAAGCGCCGCCCGGCGCCTGCTCGTGGATTCGCGACCGCTTCGGCCGTGTGCTCGAATCCTGCGCGGCCGACGTGATCGCCGAGGGGATCGGCGTCGAGCTCGTCGACCGCAGCGCCGGCGGCGCGAACCAGCTCGACGAGCCGAAGGCCGGTGCCTCACGGGCGACTCGCGAGCGCAGGCAGCCCCCTGCGCGTGACCCTGCGCGCGAGCGCGAGTCCCGTCCCGGACCGCTCGCCAACCCGAAGCTCACGTTCGAGCAGTTCGTGATCGGCGACAGCAACAGGCTCGCCCACGCGGCCGCGCTGACCGTCGCCGAGATGCCCGCGCACGCCTACAACCCGCTGTTCATCTGCGGTCCTCCGGGAGTCGGCAAGACGCACCTGCTCAGCTCGATCGCCAAGCTGCTGCTGTCCTACAACCCGACCCTCGTCGTGCGCTGCACGACCGGCGAGGCCTTCACCAACGAGTTCATCGAATCGCTCAGCGGACGCCGGACGGAGGAGTTCAAGACGCGCTTCCGCGACATCGACGTGCTGCTGCTCGACGACGTGCAGTTCCTCGAGCGCAAGACCAAGACCGAGGAGGAGCTGTTCCACACGTTCAACGCGCTGCACGACGCCGGGCGCCAGATCGTGCTCAGCTCCGACCGCCCGCCGCAGGACCTGCAAGCGCTCGAAGACCGTCTGCGTGAGCGCTTCGCGGCCGGCTTGGTCGCCGACATCGGGCCGCCCGACCTCGCCACGCGCTTGACGATCCTGCGCAAGCGCGCCCAGCACGACGGCGTCCGCCTCGCCGACGAGCAGGCGCTCCACGCAATCGCCGAGCGGATCGACAGCAACGTGCGCGCGCTCGAGGGAGCACTGATCCGCGTCGTTGCCTTCAGCTCGCTGACCGGGCGGGCGCTGACGGCCGAGCTCGCTGTCGAGGTGCTCGACAAGCTCTATCCGCGCCCGGCCAGCCACGCGGGCGGCGGAGCGGGCTCGATCGGCGAGATCCAGACCGTCGTCGGCAGGCACTTCGGCGTCTCCCCACAGGAACTGCTCTCGACAAGTCGCAGCGCCCGGGTCGCCTGGCCGCGGCAGCTCGCGATGTACCTCGCCCGCGAGCTGACCGACGAGTCGCTGCCGGCGATCGGCAGGCACTTCGGCGGCCGAGACCACACGACCGTGATGTACGCCTGCCGTCGCGCCTGCGCTCGCATCGACGACGATGCGAGCGTGCGTGAGGCTGTGGAGAAGCTCCGCGCAATGCTCGCTCCGCGCCAATCGTGATCCGCCGAACCGCCGAGCGACCGCTTCGCCTGAGAGACTGCTCTGCGCTATCAACAGCTTCAGCACAGCCGCTCCCGCCCACAGCACGGGCGATCGAGCGACCACTAACACTCTCCACAACCCCTACTGACTACTGAGACCTAGAACGCCGTCATGAAGCTTTCACTTTCCTCCTCGGAGCTGTTGAACCAGTTGCAGACCGTGACGCGCGTTGCGTCGACGCGCAGTGCCGTGCAGGCCCTGTCCGGTGTGATGATCTCCGCCGAGGACTCCGCCGCCGAGCTGCGCGCCACCGACATGGAGATCGGCCTGCGCGTCCCGCTGAAGGCGGACGTGAGCCGTCCCGGCACGGTCGTGCTTCCCGCGCGGCTGCTGCTCGACGTCGTTCGGGCGCTCCCCGCCGACCAGCTGACGCTCGAGCTGCGCAGCGCCGAGCAGGACGTCGAGCTGATCTCGGGGCCCGCGACCTTCCACCTGCGCACGCTCCGTGCCGAGGACTTCCCGACGTTGCCCGAGCCCTCCCCGGATACGCGCATCGCGCTCCCGCTCGACGCCTTCGTGGAGACCGTGACGCGAGTCGCCAAGTCGGCCTCGCGCGACGAGACCCGTCCCGTGCTGACCGGGATCCTGATGTCGGCCTCCGGCCAGGAGCTGCGCATGGTCGCCACCGACTCCTACCGGCTCAGCGTCAAGGAGACGGTTCTGGAGACGCCGCTGCAGGGCAGCCTCGAGGCGAACGTTCCCGCCCGCGCGCTGCAGGAGCTGACGCGGATCGCCCAGCAGGCCCCCGGCGACGCGCTCGCCGTCAGCGTCGGGCAGAACCAAGTCGTCTTCGAGCTCGGCGAGATCGTTCTCTCCTCGCGTCTGATCGACGGTCAGTTCCCCAACTACCGCCAACTGCTGCCCGAGTCGGTCGAGCACGAGCTGCGCCTGGCGAGCACCGAGCTGACCGACGTCGTGCGCCGGATCAGCCTGCTGGCACTGAAGAACGCGCCGCTGCGTCTCAGCTTCAGCGAGGGCACGCTGACCGTCTCCGCGCAGACCCCCGACGTCGGCGAGGCCAGCGAGGCCGTACCCGTGCCGTTCCACGGCGAGCCCTTCGAGATCGGCTTCAACCCCGAGTTCCTGCGCGACGGCTTGGAGAGCATCGAGTCCGACGAGCTCGTGCTGAAGCTGATCAGCCCGCTGCGTCCCGGGCTGATCGAATCGCCCGACTCCGGCGACTTCGTGTACCTGATCATGCCCATCCGCCTCAACGTGTGACGCCATGGCCCGCGCATCTCGGCGTCCTCGGTCGCTCGCGTACGTAGTACGCCACGCTCCCTGCGTCCTTGATCTGCTTGACCCTGACGCCACACTCGGCGAGTGCTGCTGAATGGCGGAGGCATCCGACGTGCGGGTGCTCAGCGTGCAGATGCGCGACTTCCGCACCTACGCCCGCGCGGAGGCGAGCCTCGGCCCGGGGCTGACGGTCGTGCACGGCCCCAACGGGGCCGGCAAGTCGAACCTGCTCGAGGCGCTCTACTTCGGCTGCACCGGCCGATCGCCGCGCACGCGCAACGAGCGCGAGCTGGTGCGCTTCGAGGCGCAGGCGGCCCGCGTGGTCGTGCACTGCAGCGAGGGCGCCCAGCAGCACGAGCTGAGCGTCGGCTACGGGCCCGGTCCCGACGGAGCTCGCGCGGTCAAGCGGATGACGGCCGACGGTGCCCCCGTCGAGCGCCTGCTCGACGTCGACTTCCGCCCGCTGCTGAGCGTCTTCGAGCCCGATCGGCTCGAGCTGCTGAAGGGTCCGCCGGCGGTCCGCCGCGCCCACCTCGACGCGCTCGTCTGCGCGCTCTGGCCGGCGCGCGACGGCGATCGGCGCGAGTACTCGCGTGTGCTCGCACAGCGCAACGCGCTGCTCGGGCGGATTCGCTCTGGCCGTGCGTCGCAGTCGACGCTCGGGGCGTGGGACCAAGAGCTGGCCGCAGTCGGCTTGCTCGTGCGCGAGCACCGCGCGGGCGCAGTCGAGCTGCTGGCGGACGCGTTCGCCGAGCGCGCCGGCCAGCTCGGGCTCTCGGGCGAGGCGCGGATCGAGTACCGGCCGCGCTCGCGGGCGGAGAGCGTGGAGGAGCTCGTCGCCGAGCTGCAGGCACGCCTGCCCTCCGATCTGGAACGCGGCTTCACCGGGCACGGCCCGCACCGTGACGAGCTCGCGTTTCAGCGCGACGGGCGCGAGCTGCGCTCCTACGGCTCCCAGGGCGAGCAGCGGCTGGCCCTGCTCGCGCTGCTGCTTGCCGAGCGCACCGTGCTCGCCGAGCAGCGCTCGCGCACGCCGCTGATGCTGCTCGACGACGTGATGAGCGAGCTCGACGCCGAGCGCCGCGAGCTGCTCTCGGCCGAGCTGTCCTCGGGCGGGCAGTCCGTGATCGCCACGACCGACCTCGGCCACGTCCCGGGCGCCGGCGACGCTTCGGTCACGCGCCTGCGCGTCTCGCCCGGGGCGATCCTGCAGGAGGCGCAGGCGGCGTGAGGAAAGCGGCGCCACGCTCGCTCGCCACGGCGCTCGACGGGCTCGCCGCGACGCTCGCTCCGGCGACGACGCTGGCGCGCGTGCACGAGGTGTGGGAGCGCGTCGCAGGCGCCACGATCGCCGCCGCCGCGCATCCCACGAGCGAGCGCGAGGGGGTGCTCACGATCACGTGCGAGGCCTCCGTCTGGGCGCAGGAGCTGACGCTGATGCAGGGCGAACTGATCCCGCGCCTGAACGCCGCGCTGGGCGGCGAGGCGATCCGCGAGCTGCGCTGCCGCACAGGCTGAGCGCAACCGCGGCGCGGGGCCCGTCGATCGGCACCGCGCTCAGGCCGGATTTACCTGCAATTTGCAGGGGTTTAAGCACTCGGCGCAAGTCGTCCCGACGCCACCACGTGCTAATATCATGTACACAGGAAAGCCGCCCCGGATCGCGCTTGGAAGCGCGACGGAATCCGGGGCGTTCTCACGTATCGGAGGGCCATTGGCCACGAGCAGCAACAGCTCTGACGGGAGCGCAAAGAAGGGCGGCGTCAACGACCCGTCGATGACGGGTGGCTCCTCCAGCTACGACGCGCAGGACATCACCGTCCTCGAAGGTCTCGAGGCGGTGCGCAAGCGCCCCGGGATGTACATCGGATCGACCGGCGTGATGGGCCTGCACCACCTCGTCTACGAGGTCGTCGACAACTCCGTCGACGAGGCGCTGGCCGGCTTCTGCACGAAGGTGTCGGTCACGGTTCACCCGGACAACTCCGTCACGGTCACCGACAACGGCCGCGGGATCCCTGTGGCCATGATGGAGAAGGAGGGCCTGCCGGCGGTGCAGGTCGTGCTGACCGTGCTGCACTCCGGCGGCAAGTTCGGCGAGGGCGGCGGCTACAAGGTCTCCGGCGGCCTGCACGGCGTGGGAGTCTCGGTCGTCAACGCGCTCTCGGAGCAGCTCAAAGTCGAAGTCCGCCGCGACGGGCACGTCTACACGCAGGAGTACTCGCGCGGGGCGCCGCTGAGCGAGCTGGTCGAGGGCGAGGAGCTCGCGCCGGACGCCGAAACGGGCACGATCATCACGTTCCTGCCAGACGCCGAGGTGTTCGAGACGCTCGACCTCGACTTCCTCACGCTCGAGGAGCGGCTGCGCGAGACGGCCTTCCTCACACGGGGCCTCGAGATCTCGATCGTCGACGAGCGCGCCGAAGGCCACTCGGCCACGTTCCGCTACGAGGGCGGGATCGAGGACTTCGTCTCCTATCTGAACGAGAACAAGGAGACGGTCCATCGCAAGGTGATCTTCTTCGCCGGCGAGAGCGAGGAGGGCGCGGCGGAGATCGCGATGCAGTGGAACTCCTCCTACCAGGACTCGGTCCACTCGTTCGCCAACAACATCAACACGCGCGAGGGCGGCTCGCACATGTCGGGCTTCCGCTCGGCGCTGACCCGCACGCTGAACAAGTACGCACGCGACCACGGCCTGCTGAAGGAGAAAGAGGACAACCTCTCGGGCGAGGACGTGCGCGAGGGATTGACGGCCGTGATCTCGGTGAAGCTTCGCGACCCGCAGTTCGAGGGTCAGACGAAGACCAAGCTGGGCAACCCCGGCATGGCGGGCTTCGTCGAGTCGATCGTCAACTCGGGCCTGGGCGAGTTCCTCGAGGAGAACCCGAGCGAGGCCAAAGCGGTGATCATGAAGTCGGTGCAGGCGCAGCGCGCCCGCGAGGCCGCGCGCAAGGCGCGCGATCTGACGCGGCGCAAGTCGGCGCTGGAGAACTCGACGCTGCCGGGCAAGCTCGCCGACTGCTCGGTCAAGGACCCCTCGCTGGCCGAGCTGTTCGTGGTCGAGGGCGACTCCGCCGGCGGCTCGGCCAAGCAGGGGCGCGACCGCAACACACAGGCCGTGCTGCCGCTGCGCGGGAAGATCCTCAACGTCGAGAAGTCGCGGATCGACAAGGTGCTGCAGAACGCCGAGATCCAGGCGCTGATCACGGCGATCGGCACGGGCGTGCGCGACGAGTTCAACATCGAGAACGCGCGCTACCACAAGGTCGTGCTGATGACCGATGCCGACGTCGACGGCGCCCACATCCGGACCCTGGTGCTCACCTTCCTCTACCGCGAGATGCGCGAGCTGATCGAGGCGGGCTACGTGTACATCGCCAAGCCGCCGCTGTACAAGCTCAAGCAGGGCGCGCGCGAGCGCTACATCGAGAAGGACTCCGAGCTGGAGGAGATCCTGCTCGCCGACAAGTGGGAGAAGATCGACGTCTTCGACCGCCACGGCACGCAGTTCAAGCTGACCGAGGCCCGCTGGCAGCGCTTCTCGCGCCTGCTCAAGCAGTACGAAGGCTGGTCGCTGTCGCTGCGCGGGCAGTACGGCCACGGCGTCGTGCAGTTCCTCGAAGAGTCATCGCTGCTCGGCGAGCAGGTGAGCACGGCGGACGCTGCGATCGAGCTGCTCGAGCGCGCGGACGTCGCCGGCGAGACGCACGCGACCGAGCTCGTCGGCCACGACGAGCAGGAGATCCGCGTGAAGGCGGTCGAGGCCAAGACCGGCTTCGCGCTGACCCACCGGATCAAGCGCTCGCTGTTCGACTCCCAGGAGTACCGCCAGCTCTCGCGTGTGCACGCGCAGCTGATCGAGCTGGCCGGCACGCCGGCCTTCGAGGTGCACCTGGGCGACGCCGGCGAGACGGCGCCGTCGTTCGAGACGCTGCACGGAGCCGTGATGACGGTCGCGCAGAAGGGCATCAAACTGCAGCGCTTCAAGGGCCTCGGCGAGATGAACGCCGAACAGCTCGGCGAAACGACGATGGCCCCGGCGACGCGCACGCTCGCGCAGGTCACGCTGGAGGACGCTTTCGCGGCCGACCGCATCTTCTCGATGCTGATGGGCGACCAGGTCGAGCCGCGCCGCGCATTCATCGAGGACAACGCCAGGGCGGTGGCCAACCTCGATGTCTAAGCAGGTGAACTATGGCCGCGACTGACGTCATCGGCGGCGGAAATGTAGAACCGCGCGGGCTCGAGGAGGAGATGCGCACGGCGTATCTCGACTACGCGATGTCGGTGATCGTCGGCCGCGCGCTGCCGGACGTGCGCGACGGGCTGAAGCCGGTGCACCGCCGCGTGCTCTACGCGATGAACGAGCTCGGCCTCGG
>DATINR010000141.1:0-60812 GCA_035473995.1 Solirubrobacteraceae bacterium | reverse complement strand
CGTGCTCGGCTGTGGCGCGTCGAAATCCCCCACCCGCTCCCAGCTCCTGGCCAAATCGCTGAAGAAATGCCGCAAGCAGTTCAAGCACGCCAAGCAGAAGCGGGGGGCGTGCGAAAGGAAGGCGCGCAAGCGGTATGGGGGGAAGCGCAGGGGCAAGTCCGCCCGCACGCCCTCCAAGAGGAAGTGAGCGCAGCGGCCTCGATGCGCAGGCGGCCGAGACCCCAGGCTTTGCGAGCGTTGATCGCCTCACTCACAGCCGCCGGCTGCGCAGCGCTCGCGCTCGGCTGCGGAGGCGGCGGCGCTCCCGCGACGCGCACGGTCGTGACCGTGACGGTGCCGGCGGCGACCGCCCCGGCGGACGCCGGTGCGGCTGCCCAGACGGGCCGACCCGGCACCCAGACCCAGGTCACGGGCGGCACGCGGGCGAGGACGTCCACGGGCACGACGACTGCGCCGGCAAAGGCCAGGACGAACCGAGGCGCGGGCACATCCAGTGCGAGCTCCGGAGGATCTGCGCCTAAGTCCCAGCCGGCGAGCGCGCCGACGACGGCGCTCCGGTCTGCGAAGACCGTAAAGGCTGGCTCGCCGCAGCTCGCGCGCCTACTCAAGGCGTGCCTGCGGCGCCTTCACGCCTCGGGCAAGCTCGGAACGATCCGCGCGAGCAGGCTCAAAGAGTGCAAGAAGCGCCGCTAGTGGTTGACCGAGACGATTTCCGGTGACGGCCGCATCGGCGAGCTAGCGCATTAGATTGGCCCCAAGGTTTGAGGCGTCCCGTAGAGTCAAGCGAGGCCAGCGCCAGTTCCGGCCAGAGAGAACCAGGAATGTGCAGCAACTCGCCAAAGACCCGTGCAATCCGTAGTCGACGTTGGGAGCGGAGAGTGAGGGGCTCGGCAAACGGCCTGGCAGGGCGTCCGGGCAGTCCGTTGCGAGTTGCTGTCTCGGTTGCAATGTGCGGATACCTTCTGGCTGCTGCCCCGGCGTTTGCGAACTTCGGACTGAACAGCGTGTCGGCTACGGCGATCAATCGCGACGGCTCGGTCGACCTGCGGGCCGGTTCGCGCCCTTACGAGTACAAGCTCAGCTTCTCGATGAACCACAACTCCGCGGGCAACGTCGAAGGGACGCTGCGCGATCTGATCGTCGAGCTGCCACCCGGCCTGATCGGCAATCCCCGCGCCGTGCCTCGTTGCTCGGGCACCGATTTCGAGGGCCTGTTCCCCAGCTGTCCGGGCAACACCCAGATCGGCCTGGTCGAAATAAAGGCCGAAGGTCTCCCTGTCGTGTTCAGCTCCGTCTACAACCTGACGCCGCCGCTCGGCGTCGCGGCCCGGATCGGCACGAGCCTCTTCGCGATCAACAGCCTGTGGGAAATCTCGTTGCGCACGGGCGACGACTATGGCCTGAGCATCTCCGACGTCACGCTCCCCACGAACATCAGGATCCAGTCGGTCACCGAGACGATCTGGGGCACCCCTCCGGACCCGACGCACGACGCGCAGCGTGAATGTCGCGGCCCCGAACGCGAAATCGTGCACGGCTGTGCCAGCGATAGCGCACCAGCCCCGTTCCTCACGCTGCCGACCTCGTGCACTGGACCGCTTGCGAGCACTGTCGCCGTCGACTCTCTCGAGGAACCCGGCGTCTTCCATGCCGAAACCGTCGACTCCCTCAACGACGGCGGCAACCCGGCCGGTCTCAACGGCTGCGAACAGCCGCCGTTCAGCCCGACGCTCACCGCGCGGCCTGAGACCACGGTCTCAGACTCCGCTACCGGTCTCCAGGTCAACATCCACACCCCGCAGAACGATGACCCCGCACAGCTCGCGAGCGCCAACCTCAAGGATGTGGTCCTGACCCTTCCGAGGGGCATGGCCTTGAACCCATCGATGGCGGACGGCCTCCAAGCGTGCCTTCCCGCTGAGATCGATCTGCAGGGTCCCGGCCCCGCGCGCTGTCCCGACGCCGCGAAGATCGGCACGGTGCAACTCGATATTCCGCTGCTCGACCATCCCGTGGGCGGCTCGGTCTACTTGGCCAAGCAGGGGGACAACCCCTTCAAAACCCTGCTCGCCCTCTATCTCGCCGTCGACGATCCGATCAGCGGCGTGATCGTGAAGCTCGCCGGCAAGCTCGAACCCGATCCGGTCACCGGGCAGTTGACGGCAAGCTTCCCGAACAGCCCCCAGCTCCCCTTCGAAGACCTCCAGATCGACCTCCGCGGCGGCGCGAGGGCGGTCCTGACCACTCCGCCGACCTGCGGCGCCTTCACCACCACCAGCGACCTGACCCCGTGGACGGCGCCTGAAGGCAGCGACGCATTCCCATCGGACCGCTTCCAGATCGACGCCGCTGCGAACGGCGGTACTTGCGTCTCCGACGAAGCGCAGGAGCCCAACGCTCCCAGCTTCGCCGCCGGCACGACCAATCCGCTCGCCGGCGACTACTCGCCGCTCGTGCTGAAGCTCAGCCGTGAGAACGGCTCCCAGCGGCTGGCGGCCCTCGACGTCACCCTGCCGCCCGGCCTGACGGGCAAGTTCGCGGGGGTGCAGAGGTGCCCCGAGGCGCAGATCGCCGCGGCCGCCGCCCGTGGGAACCCCGGGGCTGGGGCAGCAGAGAGGTCCAGCCCGTCGTGCCCGGAGGCCTCCGAAGTCGGGAGTGTGACCATTGGCGCCGGCTCGGGCAGCCTCTTTTACATTCCTGGTCACGCCTATCTAGCCGGCCCCTACAAGGGCGCTCCCTTCAGCCTCGCGATCGTCGTTCCGGTGGTTGCCGGCCCGCTCGATCTCGGCACGGTCGTCATGCGCTCGGCGCTCTACGTCAACCCCGATACCGCCCAGGTCACGCTCGAGAGCGGTCCGATCCCGTCGATCCTGCAGGGCATACCGCTGGACGTGCGGTCCGTCGAGATCACGATCGGCCGGCCCGAATTCACGCTGAACCCGACCTCCTGTGAAGCGATGTCGGTCAACGGCCGAGCGATCTCGACGCTGAATCAGGCGAGCTCGCTCTCCGAGCGCTTCCGGGTCGGCGGTTGCCGGGGCCTCGCATTCAAGCCGTCGTTCTCGGCCTCCACTCGGGGCAACGGAGGCTTCAACCAGAGCATCGGAGCGTCGCTCACCGTCAAGATCGCGTCCAAGCAGGGTCCGAGCTCCGATCCGGCCAGGGCCGGTGAAGCCAACATCGCCAAGCTCGACGTCTCGCTGCCGCTCGCCCTCTCCTCGCGTTTGACGACGCTTCAACGAGCATGCACCGAACGCCAGTTCGCAACCAACCCAGCCGGCTGTCCGGCGGCCTCCAACGTCGGCACAGCCGTCGCCCGCACGCCGATTTTGAAAGTCCCTCTGTCGGGTCCCGCCTATCTCGTGTCACACGGCGGCGCGACCTTTCCCGACCTCGACATCCTCCTCCAGGGAGAAGGCGTCACGATCGATCTCCTCGGCAGTACGCAGATCAAGCGAGGAATCACGTACTTGCGCTTCGATCATGTTCCTGACGTCCCGCTCACGAGCTTCGAGCTGAACCTCCCGGAGGGCCCATTCTCTGCGCTGGCGGCCACCAAGAGCCTGTGCGCGCACACCAAGACGGTGACGGTTCCAAGGAGAGTCACCAAGCGCGTTCACGGACACTCGAAGCACGAGATTGTGAAGGGGAAGAAGTCCGTGCCGGCACCGCTGACAATGCCCACCACGATCACCGGCCAGAACGGCGCCGTTCTGCATCGCTCGACGAAGGTCGCCGTGACGGGCTGCAGGAAGGCGAAGCCGAAGTACAACTCCAAGGCTAGGAGGAAGGGTAAGAAGGCAAACTTCGGGCCACACGGCGCATAGTCGTAGGCAGGGCTCGGTGCGCTCTGGGCTAGGGTCTAGCGCGCGATGGCCCGGCGCTCAGTGAACCCGAAGCCCACCAGGAAGGCGCTGCAGAAGGGGCGCAGGAGCACGCAGCGCGAACGCCTCATCGCCGGCATGATCACGGCCGCCAACAGGGACGGATACGCCGGCGCGAGCGTCTCGGCCGTGATCGACGAGGCCGGGATCTCCCGACCCACCTTCTATGAATACTTCGCTGATCGGGATGCCTGTTTCCTTGCGACGATCGGCGAGGTCCACGAGCGGCTCATCGCTGCCGTCCGCAGAGCGCTCCATGAGGACGGTCCCGAGCATGCTCTTCATGCGGCCATCCGGGCGTTGGTCGGCTTTGCCGTCGCAGATTATGCGTCGGCGCGGTTCCTGATGAACGAGTCACTAGCCGGCGGGGTGCGGGCGCTGGACGCACGTGATTCCTCGGTCGCCGAGATCGTGGTGCTGATCGAGCAGCGCTACGAGGAGTTGCAGCCTGGTCAATCAGTTCCCGACTTCTCCACGCGTATTCTCATCGGTGGGATCTACCGGCTGCTCGCCGTGCGCACGCGGCGCGGCGACCCCAACGTGTCCGGCCTGCTCGATGATCTCCTCAGCTGGGTCTCATCGTATGGGCAACCAGCCGAGGAGCACCGGTGGCGCTCGCTCGCCGCGTCACAGGCGCTGGCCCGCTCGCCGTTTCTTCCCGACTCCCCGCTGCGCCCGCCGCCGCCGTTGCCGCCGGGACGGCCACGCATCCCTCCCGAGGAGGTGGCCGACAACCACCGCCGACGCCTGATGTTCGCTGCTGCGCTGCTGGCAGATAGGAAGGGCTATACGGCTACGACCGTCGCCGACATCTGCAAAGCGGCGGGTATCGACGTGCGTGGCTTCTACGCGATGTTCGCCGACAAGCAGGAAGCCTTCATGGCCGTCCACGAACTTGGGTTCCAGGATCTGATGGCCGTGACCGCCGGCGCCTTCTTCGCCGGAACGAGCTGGCCCGAGCGCGTTTGGGAGGCCGGTCGAGCGCTCACCCAGTTCCTCGAGAGCAACCCGACGATCGCTCACGTCGGCTTCGTCGAGGCGCATGCGGTCGGCCCGGGGGCTGTGCAGCGGGTCGAGGATAGCCACGCCGCGTTCACGATCTTCCTCCAGGAAGGCTTTCAGTACGCGAAACCCAGTTCTCCGCCGTCCCGTGTCGCGTTGGAGGCGAGCGTCACCGCGATCTTCGAGATCATCTATGGCCGCGCCCGCGCGAGCGAGGACCTGAGGCTCTCGGGGCTCGTGCCACACGTGACCTTCCTGATCCTCACGCCGTTCCTCGGTCCGGAGCGGGCCAACGAGTTCATCGACGAGAAGCTCGCCGCGGGCTAGATAGATCGGCGGCGCGCTGTGCCGGCCGGACCGAGGAAACAGTCTCGATCGTATGGTCAAGGCGTAGAACGTTCTACGCCTTGACTTGGCAACCTGCCGTCGCCGCACGATGCTTCGGCTCGTGGCTAGAGGGAGGATGACGCGGCTGTGCGTGCGGGCCAGACGCAGGCGCCAGTTGCACTCGGTGCGCGATGGCTGATGACCGGGTGCCCCGCACCAGAAACGGGCGGGACGGGCGCCACGCCCCGAGGAGCTCACGTCGTGCAGGCGCGACGCCGCGAACCATTCGCAAGAGCAGCCAGCGCGAGCGGCTTCTGAGCGCTGTTACAGCGGTCGCCGCGCGCGACGGCTACGCCGCCGCGACGATTGCGCAGGTGATTGCGGCCGCGGGCGTGTCGCGACGCACGTTCTATGAGCACTTCACCGACAAGGAAGAGTGCTTCCTGCTGGCCCTGAAGGACACCCAGGAGCAACTGCTCGCCGAAATACGCCGCGCCGTGATCGGGCATCCCGAGAACGCCCTCCAACTCGCCATCGTGACGCTTGTCGCGTTCGTCGGCTCGCAGCCCGTGAAGGCCAGGGTCCTGCTGAACGAGGCGCTGGCAGGCGGGCCGGCCGCGCTCGACGCTCGCGATCACGCGATCGATCAGATCACGCAGCTCATCGAAGCGCCCTATGAGACGCTCGACCCGGAAACACCGCTTGCCGATGTCTCTGTCCGCGTACTCCTCGGGGGCATTTGCCGGCTGCTCGCATCGCGTCTGCGCCAGTCGGATCGAAGCACGACCAGCCTCGGCGACGATCTGCTTGGCTGGACCGGAAGCTATGAGCAGCCGCTCGCTGCGCATCGCTGGCGCAGCCTGCGGCCGGTGCCTCTTCCCTCGGCCACGTGGCCGTTTCCCCAGGCGACGTTGCATTCGCCGGTGGCGCCTAGACCAGTGGACCCGGGCGCGTCCAAGAAGGAGAACTTGGCAAACAGCCGCTCACGGGCACTGGCGGCTATGGCTTGCCTGGCCGAGCAACGGGGCTACACGGCGACCACGATCGGCGACATCGCCAACCGCGCGGGCCTCTCGACACGCGCGTTCTATCGTCTGTTTGCCGACAAGCAAGAGGCATTCGTCGCGCTACACGAGGACCATTTCCGCAGCCTGATGGGCGTGACAGCGGGGGCGTTTTTCGCCCAGGACACATGGCCGCTGCGCATCTGGGAGGCCGGTCGCGCCTTCACCCGCTACCTGGAGCAGAACCCCATCTTGGCGCGTGCCTCGTTCATCGAGAGCTACGCCGGAGACCGTGTCACCGTGCAGCGCGTCGAGGAGCTGGTCGGTGCCTTCACCCTTTTCCTGCTGGACGGATACCAACATGCGCAACCGGGTGTCCCGCCATGGCCCGTCGCACTCGAGGCGATCGCAATGACGATCTTCGAGCTCAACTACCGCTACATCCGCGTAGGTCGTGTCTGCGAGCTCTCGGCACTGATCCCCCACGCGGCCTTCATATCCATCGCGCCGTTCCTTGGGCCAGGGGACACCAATGCCTCCATCGACGAGCAGTTGAGCACCGCTCGCGCCAGGCCCTCGGGGCACATCTGAGACCAAGCCAGGAATGCGGATTCGACGGTCCGTAGCTGGAGCAGGAGCGAGTCGCCGTACGGCGCGAGGACGAACGGCTGTTCGGAACTGCGTTTCCTTTCCCTGCAGGCAGGGTTCAGCTCGCCGGCCCCGTGAAAAAGCGCATTGATCCGAGCATGCAATAAACGCTTCTTTGTATAGATGCGGAAAGCTCGCGGCGGCCGAGGAGTCCTGACGTTACTCCTGTATAGTCAGGCTATGCGACGCATATGCGACAAAGAAGCTGAGCAGTGATAAACGTGAAATATGAAGTTATCTGGTTCTGCTCGTCCGAAACCGCGCCACGCAATGGCTTCGGATGCGGGACCCGCTCCGTCCATTGCGTGCCGAGGGCCGCGCGATAGCAGGCTCGAAGGTAGTGTCGATGAAGTCGCCCATAAACTGGGCGCTTCTCGCCCTTGTGATTGAGCGGCCGAGCTACGCCTACGAGCTGGCCCAGCGCTTTGCCCGCACGTATCGAGAAGTGCTTTCCCTGAGCAGCACGTCGCACGTTTACACCGCGCTCGACGCCCTTAGCAGCCGCTCGCTCGTGGAAGAGATCGCCGGCACCCGTGAGGCGCGCCAGCCCAAGCCGCGCTACAGGGCGACTGCGGAGGGCTTGAAGCAGTACGAGACGTGGCTCATCCAACAGGTGCACGAAGAGCGCCGCCGCCAGCGTTTGCTCGTCCTCCAATTGGCCGCGCTCAAGCGCCGCCCCGACGCCGCTCGCATCCTCGATCGCTACGACCAAGCTTGGCGCGCCGAGCCATCCCAAGCGACCGATGCGGACGACGAGGAGAGAGATGCCGACTGCCTCGCAGGACTCCTCCGTGAGGAGAGTCGCCTGACCACCGAGGCAAAGCTCTCGTGGGTCAGCCATGCGCGCCGGGCGCTGGGCGGTCGCGAGTGCTGAAGGGAGCGCCCTGCTGCGCGACACGTATTCGTAGGCCTCAACCATTCAACCGGACCAGCGAGTTGCCGGGTCGTCGAGCCTGGCGGGAGAACGGTCGCCGCGGCTCCGAGATGCGAAGCCGCGGCGCCCGCCGAATCCCGGCCTAGAGGGCAGGCCGGGGGTTCCTCGAGCGCCCCGCAAGGACGGTTGCGGCGACGCTCGAGCAAGCCCCGCACTTCCGAGCTTGGCAGGTCGAGCTAGATAAACGAGACTCTAGGAAATACTATAGAACGCCGTTGTGGATCGCTAATAGCAACTTCTCGCCGTGAGTTTATTGATCCAGCACGCGCCCACCCTGGTCCCTGATAAGGCGTAAAGTAAACATCCGTATTGTATTCTGAATCGATGGTGTGCAACGAGGAACCGAGTGTGTGATGACAGCGCGTCATGACACCGTCTGAGGAGGCGCAGGAGCAGCGGGCAGTATCCGGGGCACAGCAAGCACAGTCGGCGCGCCGGCTTGCGGAGTCCCCCCAGCGCCGTCGCGTAAACGAGGCCAATCGGGTGCGCATCCTCGCGGCCATGACTCAGCTCGCGTGCGAGCGGGGCATAGAGTCTCTGACCGTCGCGGAAGTCGTCGCCCGGGCGGGCGTCTCCCGGGCAACGTTCTATCTCGTCTTCGAGAATCTCGGTGACTGCATGGAGGCGGCGCTGGAGACGGCCCAGGCGCTCGCCATCGAGCGTGTCGAGCCCGCGTATCGCTCGCGTGCGGTATGGGTCGACGGCGTACGCGCGAGTCTGCTCGCGCTGCTCGAGCTATTCGATGAGGAGCCAGAGCTTGCGCGGCTGTACGTGCTGCAGGCCGTGTCCGCTCCCTCGGCCGCGACGTCCCGTCGCAGCGAGGTGCTCGACCGTCTCGCCGCCGTCCTCGACGAGGCTCGCGCGACAGCGCGCGTGGATCGTCCCCCGGCACCGCCTCTGACCGCCGAGGTGCTAGTCGGAGGCGCGCTCGCGGTCATCCACGCGCGACTGCTGCGGCACGAGACACGAGCGCTGGTCGAGCTACTGAACCCCCTGATGGCCACGATAGTTCTGCCCTATCTCGGCGCTGCGGCGGCCGAGCGAGAGCTCGCCGGGCCTGCTCCCCGGCGACCGCCTGTTTCCGTCAAGCCGAAGGCCGTGAAGAACCCCCTGAAGGGACTGAAAATCCGCCTGACCTATCGCACCATGCGGGTCATGATGGTGGTCGCCGCCGAGTCCGGCCTGAGCAATCTCGAGGTGGGCCGACGGGCAGGGATGACAGATCACAGCCAGATCTCCAAGCTTCTCGCCCGCCTAGCCGGTCTCGGCCTGCTGGAGAACACCGCGGCGGGTCGTCCGAGGGGCGCTCCGAACGCATGGCAGCTCACGCGGAGAGGAAGACAGGTCGAGCGTGCCCTCGCGGCTGACGCCGACGGTGCGGTGCGATGGTGGCGCGCGAGTTGATGATTTCCGTACTCGATACTGCGGGAGCTTCGCCGATGAGCTTTCCCTTCGCTTATGAATTCGCCGCTCGCGAGATGGGCGTCACGCCGATCGCGCCATCCGTAGAACGCTCACCCGGGGGGAGGAACACGACGCAAATCGGCGGTAACGCATCGGCGGCCTACTACGCTACCTCCCGATGGCCGCTCCCGGGATGACGAGTCGAGCACGCGTCGCGCTGGCGTTCCTCGCTGTGTCGCTGGTGGCCCTCCTTGCCGGATGCGGCTCGAGCGCCGGCTCGAGCTCCCCGACCTCCGCGGCGTCCGCGCCCGCGGGCCTCACCATCACGGGCCCCGGGCTGCAGGTCAGTCAGCCATCCACCCAACTGGGCCAGCCCGCGTGGCGACCTGAATACGTCCATCTCACGCAGCGCCTGAAGCAGATCGGGATCCCCGCCGGCGGCAAGGAAAAGTTCCACATCCACGCCCAGCTGCGGATCTACGTCAACGGCCTGCTCAGGCCGCTGCCGGCAGACATCGGCATCGACTCTGCCAAGGGAATCGAGTCGAGCATGCACACGCACGACGGCTCGGGCATCATCCACATGGAGGCGCCGCATCCCTACCCCTACACCCTCGGAGACTTCTTCTCGGTTTGGGGCGTGAAGCTCGGCCCGGCACAGGTCGGGGGCCTGAAGGGCTACGGCGGCAACCGCCTGCACTTCTACCTCAACGGCAAGCCGCTGAGCAATCCGGCCGCGCGCGTGCTGCACAAAGACGACACTGTCGTGATCGGCTACGGGCCGCCCAGCGGCTATCCGCACAACCCGAGCAAGTTCCTGCTCAGCGAGGTCGACAAAGGCGAAGGTGGGCTTGGCTGTGGCGCCACCAAGAAGGGGCAGAAGAGCAAAAGCTGTCTCGCCCCCAAGGCATCCGGCGGCAAGTCGAAGACCAGCAAGAGCTGACCGCGGCACTTCGCGCCTGAGCCTCCGGGTGCATCGCTTCATACCGGAGGCTTCACTCCATCGCGCCGAGTCGCGACCGATCGTAGTCTGCCCATCGCCGAGGAGGGGTTTGTCCGGATGCCACGGTTACCCAGCCCGCTTAGGCTCGTCGTCAACGGGGCTATGGAGCCGGGGCCGGTCGCAAGCGGCCGCCTCTTGCACCAGTCAGCGAAGCAGACCAATTCTGAAAGTGGTGGAGTCGATGCCCGAGACGAAGACCAAACGCCGCCCGGCGGCCAAGAAACCAGCTGCTGCTCGTAAAGCTCGCGCGAGCGGTGGGAAGCGCGAGAAGGAGAGCACGATCCAGCGGAGCACCGAGTTGTCCGAGGATGTGCTCAAGTCGCTCGACGACGGAGCGCGAGCAGCGATCGATTCTGTGCGTAAGTTCGTCGAGACCGTCGACCGGGAGCTGCCGTCGCGCGGTGGCAGCCCGTCCAAGAGGGAGGAGATCACCGACTCCGCCCTGGAGATGGCTCAGCGGCTGGTCCACACCCAGGCAGAGTTCCTGCGCAAGGTCGTAGACAGCGCAGGCAAGTCGCTGAGCAGAGACGGCGCGAAGTAGCGCCGCGCGAAGCTGTCCTCGGCGACGCCTAACCGGCGTCGCCGGCTCAGCCGCGCTTGGCGGCCGCGGCGAGGTGTGGCTCGAGCCACGCCTGCAAGCGTGGCAGCGGCGCCGCGCCGACCAGCCGATCGACCTCCGAGCCGTCGCGCAGAACGAGCAGCAGCGGAATGCCCTGCACGCCGAATCGCGCGGCGATCGCGGGGGCCTCGTCGACGTTCAGCTTGACCACCTTCAGCCGGCCCGCGTGCTCGTGGCCCAAGCGCTCGACCAGCGGCGAGACCGTCCGGCACGGACCGCACCACGGCGCCCAGAGATCGACCAGCACCGGCACCGACGCGTTCGTCTCGCGCGCGAAGCTGTCCGCGTCGGCGTCGACGATCCACGGAAGCAACGTCTGGCAGACGCTGCAGCGAGGAACCCCCGAGGACGTGGGCCGAACGCGGTTCTTCCTAGAGCAGTTCGGACAGGCAACGATCGTGCCAGGGTCGGCCATCGCTATTCAGCGTAGCGCTGCGTCGGGGGGCGACAGTGGACGTGGACTGCCCGCCTCGAGGACGCTCGCCGCCGGCCCCGCGGCAAACACACCCGTCACAGCAAATTCACACGTGGTGTCCCCGCAGCGATAGGCTTTGCCTGGTTGTCGTGATCGTTCCGTCAGCTCACATCATGGGCATCCCGGTCGAGGAGACGCTCGCGGCGCTGGCGCCCGCGCTGGGCGTGATCCTCGCCGCCCTGGTGGTGACGCTCCGGGCCTGGCAGCAGAGGCTGCGGCGGCCCGGCGCAGGGCTTCGCGGCGAGGCGGGGAAATTGCGCCGATGACGGTCACGGCGCGCGCCGCTCCAGCCCCGCAGCCGGCCACGCTGACGCTGCGCCCGAGCGTGGCCAAGCTCAGTGCCGCGGCGCTGGAGACGTTCCGCAAGGCGATCGAGAAGACGCTTGCCCTGGACGACGAGCGTGGCTACGAGTACTTCGCCAACTGGCATGGCATCACCCTGGGGTACTGCCGCCACCATGAAGATCTGTTCCTGCCGTGGCACCGGGCCTACCTGTACTACTTCGAGCAGGCCCTGCGCGCGGTCGAGCCCACCGTCGCGCTGCCGTGGTGGGACTGGACGGCGAGCGCCGAGATCCCAACCGCGTACACCGAGACGAGCGATCCGGCGGGCAACCCAAACGTCTTGCTGAAGGCGCCCGTGAAGCCATGGGGGCCGGCTGATCAATTCCCGCCGGAGACAGTCCGCAAGGTGGGTGCGGCTCCCGTGCAAGGGCCTCCGTACGACCTCAGCTATGTGATGGCCGCGAGCTCATATACAGACTTCGAGGAACGTCTTTGGGGCATTCACGACACCCTGCACGTCTGGGTCGGCGGCACGATGGGGGATCCGAGCTGGGCGGCGTACGACCCGCTCTTCTGGGCGCATCACTGCATGGTCGACCGGGTCTGGCGTATCTGGCAGCACAGCACCCACAGTCAGCCCCCGCCGGCGAGCAGCCTCGAAACGGCACTCGAACCGAAGGGGATGCGCGTACGTGAGACGCTCGAGGTCAGAGGCCTTGGCTACGACTACGTCGGGACCGCGTCTGCCGTCGCTGGAACCGTGCCGGCCGCCGGTGCCACCGCCGGGGCGGTGAGCTGACGTGCAGCAGTACACATCCGACCCCCTGCGTCTACCGCCGGCCGGCGGCCCGGGCTTCTACCGTGCCGACCTGGAGCTGCTCGGGGTGGACAAGTCCGGCCCCTCGTTCGTGCTCGACGTATTTGTCGGCAACGAGGGCGCAGATGAGGCCACGGCGCACGAGATCACGACCGGCTGGGCCGGCACGATGGCGGTCTTCGCGCACGGCGACTGCTGGGGAGGCGTCGGTCACTGCGACCTGCCTCGAGGACCGCTCGATCGGTTCGATCGCCGACCGCCGCATCCGCTGACTCCTGCCAACCTGTCGATGGAGATCACCGTGGCTCTGCGCTTCCTTGGTGCGGTGGACGAGGTCGTCGTAACGATCCTCGCGCAGGAGGCCGACCCGGACCGATCTGAGCGCGCTCAGATCCTTCGCTTCAGCGAATTGATGCTGGTCACCTACGACTAGCGCCGGGATCGCTGCGATGCCAGGACCGATCACCGAAGCCGACGGCGTCTTCCAGGGCGGCGGCGTGAAGGGCCTCGCGCTCGTCGGCGGCCTGCTCGAGTTCGCCAAGGGCGACGAGCACGTGAAGGTCGACAGGTGGGTGAACGTCGCCGGCACGAGCGCCGGCGCGATCGTGGCCGCATTCCTCGCGCTGGACTGGACGGCGAGCAGGCTCGACGGGCTGATGCGCGAAATACCTTATGCCGAGTTCGAGGACTGGGGCCCCGGGGGGAGCGTGCTCGGCGGCGGGCTCAACCTGCTCCGCCACCACGGCCTCGCCCACGGCAAGGTGTTCCACGACTGGCTGGAAGGGGAGCTCGGCGGGAAGACCTTCGCTGACCCGCAGTTGAAACGCCCCGCCGAGGACGGCCCGGACAAGGGCGAAGACCCGTATCGCCTGCGGATGATCGCAGCCGACGTGACCAGCCGCGAGATGCTCGTGCTGCCGTCCGACCTCGCCAAATATCGCTACCCAGGCAGCAGCAAGCCGATCGACCCAGAGCAGGTGAAGGTCGCCGATGCGGTGCGCATGAGCATGTCGATCCCCTACTTCTTCCAGCCCATCTCGCTCGAGCGCATCGATACGGGAAAGACTGCGACGATCGTCGACGGCGGCGTGCTGTCGAACTTCCCCGTCTGGTTGTTCGACGTCGATGAGCATCCCCCGAGACGCCCGACGTTCGGCTTTCACCTGACGGGCGGAAAAGGGATGGGCGGCGCACTCGCTCACATCGTCGGCGGTCTCGGCTGGCCCGTGCAGCTCGGCACCGACATCTTCCATACCTCCACCGAGGCATGGGACAAGCGCTTCATGGCCCACTCGACCGTCGTACGCACCTGCTCGATCTCCGCCGGTGACGTCGGCACGACGGAATTCGACCTCAGCAAGGAGCGCCAGGCGGGGCTTGTCGCGAGCGGAGAAGCGGCCGCCCGCAAGTTCCTCGGCGAATTCGAGCGCACGAACTACATGAACACGTTCGGTCAGAAGCTGACGTAGGCGGCCGCACGCGAGGCCGGCCCTCCACGACGGCGTCCTCGGCGCAACGCCCGCTCGAGCTTCTGAAGCGCGCTGCACCGCCTTCGAGGGACCGGCCAAAGGCTCACCTCCACGGCCACATCTGCCGATACGGACGCAGGCATGTCCGTGCTTCCCCCAGACGCTCCGTCCGGCGATCGCCGGACGGACGATCTCGCTCGCAAGCTTCCGCCCGAGCCGGGAGCGCGTGCGCTCGTCGAGCTGCTGCCCGCGATCGTGTACGTAGCCGATACGGGCGTCGACGGCCGCTGGCACTACATCAGCAAGGGCGCCGAGGCGATCCTCGGCTTCTCGCCCGAGGACTGGTTGAGCGACGGCGGCTTCTGGGCGCGCCAGGTGCACCCCGAGGATCGCGAGCTCGTGTTCTCCCGCGAGGAGGAGCTCGCCGAGCCGGGCACGGCCGACGAATACCGGATGCTCCACCGCGACGGGCGGGTTGTATGGGTGCGCGATGAAGCCGTGCTGCTCACCGACGAGCAGGGCCGCACACGCTGGCACGGCGTGATGCTGGACATAACCGACCGCAAGCTCGCCGAGCGCGAGCTCGAGCGCCGCGCGGCCCAGCAGGCGGCCGTGGCGAGATTGGGAGAGCGCGCGCTCGAGGGCGCCGAGGTCGCTCAGCTGATGCACCACGCGCTCGCCGAGGCCGCGCGCATCCTCGGCGTCGAGAAGGGCGCCGTGCTCGAGCGCTCGCCCGACGGCGCGACGCTCAGCCTGCGCGCCGGGCTCGGTCTGCCGCCCGCGCCCGAGCACGCGGCGCTGCGGCTCGAGCAGCTCCCCGGCGGGATCGCGCGGCAGATCGAGAGCCGCGAGGGCAGCTGGGGGATGCTGTGGCTGGCAACTCCCGCCGAGGGCGCCTGGGCCGCCGCCGATGCCGACTTCGTGCAGGCGATGGCGAACATCCTCGCCGACGCGATCCAGCAGCGCGGGACCGAAGACCACATCCGCTACCAGGCGCTGCACGACCCGCTGACCGATCTGCCCAACCGCGTGCTGTTCCTCGACCGGCTCGGGCACGCGCTGGAGCGCCCGGGGGCGCAGATCGCCGTGGCGCTGCTCGACATCGACAACTTCAAGCTCGTCAACGACAGCCTCGGCCACAGCGCCGGCGACGAACTGCTGCGCAAGGTCGCCCCGCGCCTGACCGATGCGCTGCGTCCCGGCGACACGATCGGGCGGCTCGGCGGCGACGAGTTCGTCGTGCTGCTCGAGGAGGTGCCCGACGAGCTCGCCGCAGCGCGGATCGCCGAGCGGCTCGTCGCCGCCTTCGAGGTTCCCTTCGAGCTCGCCGCCGGCGAGCACTTCGCCAAGGCAAGCCTCGGCATCGCGCTGGCCGGGGGCGAGGACGAGCAGCAGCCGGCCGCGCTGATCCGCGATGCCGACGCCGCGATGTACCAAGCCAAGGCGCGCGGTCGCGCGCGCTTCGAGGTGTTCGACGGGGCGATGCGTGCGCGCACCGTCAAGCGCCTGTCGGTCGAGAACGACCTGCGCCGCGCGCTCGAGCGCGAGGAGCTGCGCGTCGTCTACCAGCCGATCGTCTCGCTCGGCGACGGCTCGCCGGTGGCCGTCGAGGCGCTGCTGCGCTGGCAGCATCCCGCGCGCGGACTGCTCGCGCCGGGCGAGTTCATCCCGGTCGCCGAGGAGAGCGGCTTGATCGAGTCGATCGGGCGCTGGGTGCTCGACACCGCCTGCGCCCAGGCGGCGCAGTGGCACGCCGTGCGCCCCACCGTGCCGGCGCTGGGAATCGCCGTCAACCTCTCCGCCAGGCAGTTCGCCCAGCGCGAGCTCGAGCAGACAGTGCTGCATGCGCTCGGCAGCTCCGGCATCGAGCCGTCGAGCCTGTGCCTGGAGATCACCGAGTCCGTGCTGCTCGACGAGCCCGAGCGCGTGCGCGAGACGATCGACCGCATCGCCCGCCATGGAGTGCGCTTCGCGCTCGACGATTTCGGCACCGGCTACTCCTCGCTGGCCTACCTCGGACGGCTGCCGATCGACGGGCTGAAGGTCGACCGCTCGTTCGTCGACGCGCTCGGCGCGAGCAAGCGCTCGACGGCGATCACGACGGCGATCGTGCGCATGGCCCAGGCGCTGTCGATCGAGGTGATCGCCGAGGGCGTCGAGACCGAGACCCAGCTGAAGCTCGTGCGCGATCTCGGCTGCGAGCTGGCGCAGGGCTTCTACCTGCACCGCCCGCTGCAGGCGCGGCAGATCACCGAGCTGCTGAGCCGCCCTCGCGCGCCGCGCGCTGCCAAGACGCCACCTGCACACCCGCGTCGCGTCGCTAGACTCGCGCTCGATGGCCCAGTCCGACGATGAGCTGTTCGGCGCCGAGCACGTTCGCGTCTATCGCGAGACCGGCGGCGAGCGGGGCTACCGCTGGCGCGGGACGACGATCCTCTTGCTGACGACGCGCGGGCGCAAGTCGGGTGAGGAGCGCACGACGCCGCTGATCCACCGCACTGACGGCGAGCGCTGGGTGATCGTCGCCTCCAAGGGGGGCACGCCCGAGCACCCGAGCTGGTACGAGAACCTGCTGGCCGAACCCCAGGCGAGCATCCAGGTCAAGGGCGAGGTGATTCCCGTCACGGCGAGCACCGCCGAGGGCGAGGAGCGCTCACGCCTGTGGTCGCTGATGGCCGAGGTGTGGCCGGCGTACGACGACTACCAGAAGAACACCGACCGCCAGATCCCGGTCGTCGTGCTCACACGCAGCGCGTAGGGCGCGGCTTCACTGCACCCAGGCGGCGAGCAGCGGGTCGTCCTCGACGGCCGCGCGCATCTGCTCGAGCGCCGGGCCGCGCAGGTCGCGCTTGGTGCGCGCGTAGACCTCGGGCGGCAGCTTGGCCAGGCGCTCGGCCAGGTGCAGCGAGCGCGACAGCACGTCCTCGCCGTCGAGCACCTCGTCGAACACGCCCAGGCGCTCGCATTCGCGCGCGTCGGTCAGCTCGCTGCCGAGCGCGAGCAGCCGCGCCGCCTGCGGTGAGAGCTCGGCGCGCACGACGCCGATCGCGGCCTGCGGGTAGGGCACGCCGACCTGCACCTCTGTCAGCCCGTAGCGCCCGGCGGCCGAGGCGACGCGGATGTCGGCGCACAGCGCGAGCACCATCCCGCCGGCGATCGCGTGCCCCGTGATCGAGCCGACGACGGGGAACGGCAGCTCGTAGCCGCCGAGCGCCATCGCGTTGATCAGCGTGACCATCTCGCGCTGCTCGGCCGGTCCGTAGCCGGGAACCGCCTTCAGGTCGGCGCCCGCCGAGAAGCACCCCGGCCGCCCGGCGAGCACGAGCGCGCGCGGGCCTTCGCCGGCCACCCGCGCCACGGCCGCGACGATCTCGCGCAGCAGCCCCAGGTCCATCGCGTTGGCCGGTGGGCGATCGATCGCGAGCACGAGGATGCCCTCGTCGTGCTCGTCGATGCTGACGTGCTCCATCGCGCGCAGCCTATTTGACCCCGTCTATTCTCGGACGATGCGCGCGTACACAGTGGTCGATGTCTTCGGCGCCGCCCCCTACACGGGCAACCCGGTTGCAGTGGTGCTCGACGGCGAGGGGCTCTCGACCGAGCAGATGCAGCACCTCGCCGCGTGGACAAATTTGTCCGAGACGACCTTCGTGCTGGCACCGACCGTGCCCGAGGCCGACTACCGCGTGCGGATCTTCACGCCCGTGCTCGAGCTGCCGTTCGCCGGGCACCCGACGCTCGGCACGTGCCACGCCTGGCTTAGGCAGCAGGCGGAGCAGCCACGCGAGCAGCCGCGCGACGTCGTGCAGGAGTGCGGGGCCGGGCTCGTGCGCCTGCGCGTGCAGCCCGAGCGGATCGCCTTCGCCGCGCCGCCGCTGCTGCGCGAGGGGCCGGCGCGCGACGAGCCTCTGCTCGAGCACATCGCCGAAGTGCTGCGGATCGAGCGCGCGGCGATCGTCGACGCCGAGTGGGCCGATAACGGCCCCGGCTGGGTGGCCGTGATGCTCGAGGACGCCGAGGCCGTGCTCGCGATGCGCCCAGGCTTGGTCGACCTCGACCTCGGCGTCGTCGGGCCGTATCCGCCTGGCTCGCCTGAGGCCTTCGAGGTGAGGGCGTTCTTCCCCAAGGACGGCACGACCGTCGAGGACCCCGTCACGGGCAGCCTCAACGCGGCGATCGCGCCGTGGCTGTTGCGCAGCGGTCGCGCGCAAGCGCCGTACGTCGTCAGTCAGGGGACCGTGCTCGGCCGCAGCGGGCGCGTGCACGTCGAGCGCGACGACGACGGGACGGTGTGGGTCGGCGGCGCGACCGTGACGTGCGTCGCCGGGGAGGTCGATCTCTGAGCGGCACGGCGGGCGCCGGGCGCCGGGCGCGGGGCGCCAGGCAGGCGGGTTCAGCTCACGCCGGCTTCTCCACGGCCGCGCCGGCGAGCTTGCGCAGCAGCGCGTGCAGCGTCTTCCGCTCCTCCGCGGTGAGCGAGCCGAAGAACTCGCGCTGCAGCCCGGCCGCCAGCCCGCGGATGCGCTCGAGCGTCTGCTCACCCTGCTTGGTGAGGAAGACCTGTCGCGCGCGCCGGTCGGCCGGGTCGGGACGGCGTTCGGCCAGGCCGCGCGCTTCGAGCTCGTCGATCACGGCGACCATCGAGCTCGGGTCGATCGCCGTCTTCTCGTGCAGCTGGTGCTGGCTCATCCCCGGGTGCGCCGCGAGCATCGTCATCACGCCGAAATGCCTGGGGTGCAGCCCCTCCGGCTCGAGCGCCTTGTGGAAGCGCCGGCGCGAGGCCTCGCCCAGCCGCGCCATCAGGTAGCCCGGGAACTCCCCGAGCTCGCCCGGTATCGGCCCTCCGTCCCACATACGAGGCATTCTACGCGGTCCATATTATTTGTGATAAAAATTATTTTGATACGAACGAGCAGCGGGAAGGGTCTTGCGACGCAGCGGCGTCGCCCAGCCCGCACGACGGCGTCACCGACGACGCCCCGCCGGCGATGAGTTTCGTCCCGGCGCCCCGTCTGAGGGGTGGCAGCAAAGCGACCGAAGGAGGCAACGCATGGCATCGTTGACACGCTGGGTCCTCGCTCACAAGCGAATCGTCGTCGCCTTCTGGGTGGTGCTGACGCTCGTCGGCATCGCCTCGGCCGGCTCCTCCACGAAAGCGCTCAAGCAGAAATTCTCGGTGCCCGGCAAGGAAGGCTGGGTCACCAACGAGCAGATCGCCCACAAGTTCCACAACACCGGCGGCGACACCTCGCCGCTGGTGCCCGTCGTCACGCTGCCCACCGGCAAGACCGTCTCCTCGCCCGGCGTCAAGCAGGAGCTCGCGGCGCTCGAAGCGCGCGTCGCCAAGACGATGCCCGGCGGGCGCATCGCCGGCTACGCGGCGACCGGCAACGACGCGTTCGTCTCCAAGGACCGGCGCACGAGCTTCATCCTCGCCTACCCGCCCGCCGACCTCAAAGAATCGTTCGGCAACAACCCCAAAGCGGCCCGGCACCTGACGGCCGCGCTGAAAGGGGCGACCGTCGGCGGCGCGCCCGTGCACGTGACCGGCTACGACGCGCTGTCCGTGCAGAGCGGCGGCGACAGCGGCCCCGGCGTGCTGCTCGAGGCGCTGCTCGGCGGCTTCGGCGCGCTGCTCGTGCTCGCCTTCGTGTTCGCCTCGTTCCTCGCGATCGTGCCGCTGATGATGGCCGTCGTCTCGATCATGACCACGTTCCTGCTCGTCTGGGGGCTGACGACGATCACCGAAGTCTCGCCGATCGTGCAGTTCCTGATCGCGCTGATCGGCCTCGGCGTGTCGATCGACTACGCGCTGATCGTCGTCGTGCGCTGGCGCGAGGAGCGCGCCCACGGCTTGCAGGGCGACGAGGCGATCCAGCGCGCGATGGAGACCGCCGGCCGCGCCGTCGTGTTCAGCGGCACGACCGTCGCGATCGGGCTGCTCGCGCTCGTCGCGCTGCCGCTGCCGTTCCTGCGCTCGGTCGGCTACGGCGGCATGCTGATCCCGCTGGTCAGCGTGATCGTCGCCACCACGCTGCTGCCCGTCGTGCTCGCGAAGCTCGGTGCGCGACTGGACTGGCCGCACCTGCGCGACGACGACAAGGCGAGCCGCGCGTGGACCTCGTGGGCGAACGTGATCGTGCGCCACCGTTGGACCGCGGCGGGGGGCGCCGCGTTGATCCTCGCCGCGCTCGTGCTCGCCGCGAGCAGCCTGCAGCTCGGGCTCTCGAACCTCAACGCCGTCGCGCGGGAGGGGGATGCCAAGCAGGGGCTCGTCGCGCTCGAGCGCTCCGGCGTCGGCCCCGGCGCGCTGCTCCCGCACGAGGTGCTCGTAGAAGGCTCCTCCAAGTCGCCGGACGCGGTGGCGAGCTCGCTCGCCGGCGTCTCCGGCATCCACGGCGCCGTGGCCCCGGCCTCCGCTTCGTGGCGGCAGCCCGGCGCCGCCGTGGTCGATGCGCTCGCCGTCCCCGACGGCTCCTCGGCGGCCGGGCGCGACACGCTCGACCGCGTCCGCTCGGTCGTCCGCGCCGACGGTCCCGACGTGCGCCTGGGCGGCCTCGCCGCGCAGAACCACGACTTCATCGAAGCCGTCTACGGCAACTTCCCGCTGATGATCGCGCTGATCACGCTGATCACGTTCGTGCTGCTCGCGCGCGCCTTCCGCTCGCTGCTGCTGCCGCTGAAGGCGGTCGTGCTCAACGTGATCTCCGTCGGCGCCGCCTGGGGCGTGCTCGACCTCGTGTGGCAGCGCGGGCACGGCTCCGATCTGATCTGGGGCATCTCCGCGACCGGCTCTGTGACGGCATGGATCCCGCTGATGGTGTTCGCCTTCCTGTTCGGCCTGTCGATGGACTACGAGGTGTTCATCCTCGCCCGCATGCGCGAGGAGTTCGACGCGACCGGCTCGACCGACACGGCCGTCGTGCGCGGGATCGGAAGGACCGGGCGGCTCGTCACGAGCGCCGCGCTGATCCTGTTCCTCGCATTCGTCTCGCTCGCCTCCGGTCCCGAAACGGAAGTCAAAGTGCTCGCGACCGGCCTTGCCGCCGGGATCCTGCTCGACGCGACCGTGATCCGCGCGCTGCTCGTGCCCGCCGTCGTCTCGCTGTTCGGGCGCTGGAACTGGTGGCTGCCGAAGCTGCCCGCGCGCCTGTTGCGCGTCGAGCCCTCGCTGCCGCCGCGCGCCGCGCGCGGGGAGGTGGGCGGATGATGCTCACGCGAGCACGGATGTCGAGCGTTCCCCTCCGCAACGCCGACTGGACGGAGGCGGGAGCATGAATGCAATAGAGGTCGAGCAGCTCGTCCGCGAGTTCAAGAAGGGCCCGCGCGCGGTCGACGGCATCGACCTGGCCGTGCAGCCCGGCGAAATCTATGGCTTCCTCGGGCCCAACGGCGCCGGCAAGTCGACGACCGTGCTGATGCTGACCACGCTGCTGCCGCCGACGAGCGGATGCGCGCGCGTAGGCGGCTTCGACATCGTCAAGGACGGCGCGCACGTGCGCGCGTCGATCGGCGCCGCGCTGCAGGAGGCCGCGCTCGACGCGATCCTCACCGGGCGCGAGCACCTGAAGCTGCAGGCCACGCTGCAGGGGATGCCCAAGTCCCAGCGCGAGCAGCGCGGTCAGGAGCTGCTCGAGCGCGTCGGCTTGACCGAAGCCGCCGACCGCCGCGTGGGCGGCTACTCAGGTGGGATGAAGCGGCGCCTGGACCTCGCGCTGGCGCTCGTGCACAGCCCGCGCATCCTGTTCCTCGACGAGCCCACGACCGGCCTCGACCTGCAGAGCCGCAGCGCCCTGTGGGAGGAGGTCTCGCGGCTGGCGCGCGAGGAGGGCATGACCGTCTTCCTCACGACCCAGTACCTCGAGGAGGCCGATGCGCTGGCCGACCGCGTCGGCATCATCGACCACGGGCACATCGTCGCCGAGGGCACGCCGACGAAGCTGAAGGAGGAGATCGGCAGCCCGACCGTCGAGGTCGTCCCCGCCGATCCGACGCTCGGCGACACGCTCGCCGAGCGCCTGGAGAGCTTCGGCAAGCTCGCACGAAACGGCAACGGCGCCGTCACCGTGCAGCTGCCCGGCGGCGAGTCGCAGCTCGCCGAGATCGTGCGCGTGCTCGACCAGGCGCAGCTGAAGGTCGCCTCGCTGCAGCTGCACCAGCCCTCGCTCGACGACGTCTTCATCGCCAAGACAGGACGCAAGCTCGAGGGCGCCGGCGAGGAAGAGGATGAGCAGTAGCGCCGGGCAGCCCGCGTTGGCCGGTGCCGGTGCCGGCGGCGGATCGGTGCCGGTCGTAGGCGCGCTCGCCGAGCCGAGCCTGGTCGAACAGATCGGCGCGATCGCGCGGCGCTCGATCGTGCGCACGTTCCGCCAACGCGCGCTGCTCGTCTTCCCGCTGCTGTTCCCGCTGATTCTGTTCGCGATCAACGGCTCCGCGCTGAGCGCAGCGCGCAAGATCCCGGGCTTCCCCGATGTCAGCTACCGCGACTTCGCGCTCGCCGTGCCGTTCCTGCAGGGCGCGCTGTTCGTCGCGATCACGGCCGGCACCGACCTCGCGCGCGACATCCAGTCGGGCTTCTTCGACCGGCTCGCGCTGACGCCGCTGCGCGGCTCGGCGCTGCTCGCCGGGCAGCTCGGCGGGGCGGTCGTCGTGGCCTGCGTGCAGTCGAGCGTGTACCTGTTCGTCGGCATCGCCAGCGGCGTCGGCATCGCCAGCGGCGTCGGCGGTGCGCTCGTGCTGCTCGCGCTGTCGATCCTGATCGCCTTCGGCTTCGCCGGGCTCGGCTCGCTGCTGGCGCTGCGCTTCGGCACGGGCGAAGCCGTCCAGGGCTTCTTCCCGCTCTTGTTCGTGACCGTCTTCCTCAGCTCCTCGAGCCTGCCGCGCAACCTGATCAAGACCGACTGGTTCAAAGAGGTGGCGACGTACAACCCGGTCTCGTACCTGATCGAGGGCATCCGCAGCCTGATCATCACCGGCTGGGACGGCGAGGCGCTCGCGCTCGGCTTCGGCTTCGCGCTGGCCCTCAGCGTGATCACGCTCGGCTTTGCGGGGGCCGCGATGAAGAACAGGCTGGTGCGCACGTGAGGCGCTTCGTCTACGTCGCGCGCGCCGTGGCTTGGCGCTCGATCCACAACACGCTCGCCAACCCGGCGATCCTGCTGCCGTCGCTGATCTTCCCGCTGTTCTTTCTCGCCGCCTTCGCCGGCGGGCTCTCGAAGGTCGCCGAAGTGCCCAACTTCCACTACGCGCCCGGTTACACGGCCTTCCAGTTCGCTTTCGTGTTCCTGCAGTCGGCCGCCTTCGGCGGCGTCTTCACGGGCTTCGCGATCGCGCGCGACTTCGACTCCGGCTTCGCGCGGCGCCTGCTGCTGACGGCGCCGCGGCGCAGCGGCATCATCGCCGGCTACGCCGTCGGCGCGCTCGGACGCTGGCTGCTCACGGCCACCGTGATCACCGTCGCCGCATTGCTCGCCGGGATGGACGTTGCCGGCAACGGCGGCGAACTCGTCGGCATCGTCGGCCTCGGCGTGATGATGAATCTCGTCGCCGCCCTGTGGGCGTGCGGCGTGGCGATGTTCCTGCGCACCGAACAGGCCGGCGCGCTGATCCAGATGCCCGTCTTCGTCGTGCTCTTCCTCGCGCCCGTGTACGTGCCGCTGAACCTGCTCAGCGGCTGGATCCATGCCGTCGCGCGGATCAACCCCGCCACCGCCGCGCTCGAGGCCGCGCGCGGGCTGCTCGCCGGCTCGCCCGTGAAGGTCGCGCTCGCCTTCGCGCTGCTCGCCGGCGGCGCGCTGATCACCGCCGCGTGGGCGCGCCGCGGGCTGGCCTCCGCCGAGCGCGCCGGCTGAGGCGGGCGTCGAAAGCGGCGACGCGATAGCCATCGTATATACGCGGCGTATATGCCATGGCTATCGCTGGGCCAAACAGCGCCTCCCATCTCGCGCTCGCCGCACCGACTGAGGCATACACGGAAACAAATTGGCTGTGCGGCCAAATCACCGCGCGGCTAGGATCGGAGCGTGCGCCGACTGCTCGCTCTGACGACCGCGCTGATGTTCCTCGAGCTGGTGTTCTTCACCGTGCTCTCGCCGCTGTTGCCGGAGCTCAAACACGATCTGGCGCTGTCGACGTCGCAGGCGGGCGTGCTCGTTGCGATGTACGCGGTCGGCTGCGCGGTGGGTGCGATCCCGGCGCTGATGATCGTCGCGCGCCTCGGCGTGCGCACGACCGCGCTCGTCAGCCTGGCGACGTTCGCGGCGATGAGCGTCGTGTTCGGCCTCGCCCACGGCTACGACGCACTGCTGGCCGCGCGCTTCGTGCAGGGCATCGCGGGGGCGGCGTGCTGGACCGCCGCGATGCTGTGGCTGCTCGAGGTGGCGCCGCTCGATCGGCGCGGCGAACTGCTCGGCTTCGCCTTCGGCGTGAGCGAGGCCGGGGCGATCGCCGGGCCGGCCGCCGGCGGCATCGCGGCGGCCGCCGGGCGCGGCGCGACGTTTGCGGCGATCGCTGCGCTGTGCGCCGTGCTGGCGCTGATCACGACCCGCTTCTCCGGGCCGCCGGCGCCGGCGGAGAAGCGCCTCGGCCTGGGGGGCGCGGTGGCTGATGCGAACGTGCGCAAGGTCATGTGGATCACGCTGCTGCCGGCGATCATGCTCGCTGCGATCAGCGTGCTCGCGCCGCTGCAGCAGCATCGCCTGGGCGGCGGCTCGGGCGAGATCGCGCTGACGTTCGCGGCAGCGGCGATCCTCGGCATCGCGATCCGCCCGTTCTACGGACGCTGGTCCGATCGCCAGGGGCCGCTGCGACCCGTGCGGATCGGGCTGCTCGCGTGCGCCCCCGTGATCGTCGCGCTGCCGTGGATGCAGACGCGCTTCGGCACGGCGGCGCTGATCGCGCTCGCGCTGATCCTGATCGGCGTGCTGTGGGCGCCGGTGATGGTGATGCTGTCCGATGCGTGCGCCGCCGCCGGGCTGGGGCAGCTGATGGTCGTCGCGATGATGGACCTGACCTGGCCGCCCGGGAACATCGTCGGCTCGGCCGGCGGTGGCGCGCTCGCCGAGGTCGCCGGACAGCGCGTCACCTATGCCGTGATGGCGGGGATGCTGCTGGCGGGGTGGGCCGCGCTGTCGGGCAGGCACGCGCCCGTGCCCGCGCCCGCGCCGGCGGAGGCGGTAGTGGCGGCGGACGGGCTGTCCGTCACGGGCAGCTGAGCGCGTCGAGCCGGCCGATGGCCCCGTACTTCGAGGATCTGCAGGTCGGCCACGTCGAGCGCGGCGCGCCGGCGGTGACGCTGACCGGCGGGATGGCGGCCGTGCACCAGGCGATCGTCGGCGACCGCCTCGCGCTGGCGCTCGACGCGACGCTCGCCCGCGCGGTGCTCGGCGCGCCTGCCGTGCTCGCGCACCCGGCGCTCGTCTGGGACATCGCGATCGGGCAGTCGACGCTGCTGACGGGGCGCGTGATCGCCAACCTCTTCTACCGCGGCCTCGTGTTGCAGCGAATGCCCGTGATCGGCGACACGCTGTCGACGAGCACCGAGGTCGTCGCGCTGCGCCAGACGACGCCGCGGCCGGGACGCCCGGCGAGCGGCCTCGTTGCGCTGCGTGTGCGCACGAGCGACCAGGCCGGGCGAGCCGTGCTCGACTTCTGGCGCTGCGCGATGCTGCCGCTGCGCGATCCGGATGGGCGCACGGATAGCGAGGATTCCTTCGAGCAGATCCCGCAAGAGCTCGACGCGGGCGCACTGCGCGAGGCGAGTGCGGGCTGGCGACTCGATGCGTTCGTCGACTCGCGCGGTGGCGAGCGCGGGCGCCTCTCCTCCTCTGCGCCGGGCACGCGCTGGACGGCCGACGGCGGCGACGTGGTCAGCGCCGCGCCCGAGCTCGCGCGGCTCAGCCTCAACGTGGCCGCCGTGCACCACGACCGTCACTCCCACCGCGAAGGGCGCCGGCTCGTCTACGGCGGCCACACGATCGGGCTCGCCGCCGCGCAGGCCTCGCGCCTGTTGCCCGAGATCGTGACGATCGCCGGCTGGCACTCCTGCGAGCACCTCGCGCCGGTGCACGAGGGCGACACGCTCTACAGCGAGCTCGAGCTCGAGCGCTGCGAGCCGCTCGGCGAAGAAGGGGCGTCCGGCCCGGGGGCGCTCGCCCACCTGCGCTCGCGCGTCCTCGCGATCGGCGAGCGAGGCGAGGGCGCCGAGGAAGTCAACGAGGTCGATGACCCGGCGGGCGAGGACGGCGGCAGGCCGGTGCTCGACTGGCGCTTCGTCGCCGTCGTCGCGTAGCTGCGCGACGGCGATCAGACGCGCCGTCGCCGGCGCCCGGACCAGAGGAGGAGTCCGGGCGCCGGCCGGCGGCGGGGTTGTGAGACGGTGCTTCTAGCCCTTGGCCCAGAAGCGCATGTCGGGCAGGTCCGAGGAGAAGTAGCTCGTCACGTTCTTGCCGAGCACGGCCACCAGTTCGGTGTCGTAAGCCCAGACTCGCGGCGAGTTTTCGATGTACAGTTCGTCGGCCTTGTTGAGCATTTCCTGACGCTTCGGTTCCTGCGTCACGTACGGGATTTCTTTCATGATCTTGTCCGCCGCGGGAACGCAGGTGTTGGTGTCGTTGAACTGGTTGTTCGGCGGGCACTGCAGGTCATAGGCCCAGTGGTAATCGGGGGCCACGACCTGGGGGCCGTCGAGGAACACCGTCGCGCCGTCGTGGTTGGTGTAGACGACTTCCAGGAACGCCGACGGTGAGACGACCTGGACCTTCGCGTTGACGCCCAGCGGCTCCCACGCACCGGCCGCGGCCGTCGCGATTTCCTTGCCGATGTTGTCACCCTGACCGACGTAGATCGTGAAGCTGACGGGCGTCTTGATGCCGGACTTGCTGATCAGTTCCTTGGCCTTGGTGACGTTCGTTTCGCGCGGCGCGCCGACCTTCGGGTCATACCAGGAGTACGACGGCATCCACTCGCCGTAGTACAGCTTGCCGTAGCCGTAGCCGACCTTCTGCAGGACCGCTTCGTAGGGGAACGCGTACGTCAGCGCTTGACGGAAGTCCTGGTTCTTGAAGAACGGGTCTTTGTCGTTGAGCCACGGCTTGCGCGCGTTCTGCGGGAAGTTCAGCGTCTCCGCCTGACGCGACTTGAACGAGCCGACGATGCAGCAGTTGTTGCCGACGAGGCTGTGCGCCGCCTGGTTGGTGAGTCCCAGCGTGATGTCCGCCGAGCCCGACTGTGCGTCGAGCAGCAGCGTTTCGTTGTCGGGGATCATGTTGAGGATGATCTTCTTCGTCTTCGGCGCTTCGAAGAAGTCCGGGTTCGCTTCGAGCACCATCTGGTGATTCGGCTGGTAGCTCTTGAGCAGGTACGGCCCGTAGCCGGCGGAGTGGCTGGCGAGCCATTCGTTGGGCTTTTCCTTCTCCTGGCCGCCGTGTTCTTCGACGAGTTTCGGGTCGTAGATCGCGCCGGCGGTCGGCGTCGAGAGCACCTGCAGCTGGTTGGGCGCGGGACGCTTGTATTTGATCACGACCGTGAGCGGGCCCTGTTCGGAGATCGAGGTGATCAACGGTGGCGTGTAGTCGGTTTCCTCGAGCACCGAGTAGCCGCCGACGCCGGCCTTGATCACGCGCTTCAGCGACCACACGACGGCTTTCGCGTCAACCGGATCGCCGCTCGGGAACTTCAGCCTCGGGCGCAGGTGGAAGGTCAGCGTCTTGTTGCCGTCGCTGAAGGCGTAGGACTGCGCGAGATACGGTTTGACGGCGCTGACGCCGAGGTTCTGCTGCTCGGTGCCTTCGACTTTGCCCGGTTCGTGGTCGACCTGCGTGAGCGTCGAGTACATCGCCCCGTCGAAGCCCGGGTCCTGGTCGTTGGTCGTGAAGTTGGGGTCGAGCGTGGCGATCGGCACGGCGTTGTTGACGATCAGCGTCGCGTTCGGATTGCTCGCCACTTTGCTGAGCCCGCCGGAGCTCGAAGAGCCGGAGCTCGAAGAGCTCGAGCTCGAACCGCATGCCGCGAGCAGAAGCACGGCTGCGAGCGCCGCCGCGGCCGCGATGGCGAGGCGCCTTGCTCGGACGAGGAGCCTGCTGGTGGATTTCATCGTGCCTCCGTCGGTAGTGCGGGTCATCCGGCCTCCATCGCTAGTGCGGTTCATCGGGGGGACGCCTCCGTCGCTGGTTCCCTCTGGCCGAACCTACTCGACCGCCGGGTCTCCGAGCAACGCTCGTTTGCTCCTCGAGCCGAACTCGAAGCGCGCCGCCGACTGCCAACCCCCAGTCTCGACAGCCGAGGCGCGATGTGAGTTGTTTGATGACGATCAGTCGATATGCAACCTATCTCGCGTGCAGGGCAGCGTCAAGGACTCCCGCTCCAACTCGTTCACAGAGGCCTTCGACAGCTGTCGAAGGCCCTTGGCCGGCAGTCGCTTGACAATGTTCGGGCGTAGGACTACGTTCCAAACCGACTGATCGATATGTCATCTTTTCGACCGCTTCGGCCTCTTGGCCTCGGGTCTTCCGGCTTCGCGCCCGGGGGCAGATCGCTCGCCGACACGTCGCCCGGGAGTCGATCGCCGCGCCGCCCATCAGCCGATCCCGAGGATCTCGCGCGCCTGCGCCGGCGTGGCGACCGGTCTGCCGACCGCCTCGCAGAGCGTCCGCGCGCGCGTGACGAGCTGGGCGTTGGACTCGGCGTACTCGCCCGGAGCCACGTAGACGACGTCCTCGAGGCCCGTGCGGATGTGCCCGCCGAGCGCGAGCGTCACGGCCATCATCGGGAAGTTGTGGCGCCCGATCGCCGTGACCATCCACGGCAGGCCGTCGGGCACCAGGCGCGCGAACAGCTGGATCGACTCGACGCTCGGCGGCGCGCCGCCGATCACGCCGAGCACCATGTGCAGGAAGCCTGGAGCGCCGCGCGCGGTGCTCGCCAGCCGCGCCGCCGTGACGGCCATGCCCATGTCGAAGCACTCGTACTCGGGGACGATTCCGCGGTCGGCCATCTCCTCGGCAAGCTCCTCGATCAGCGACTTGGGGTTCATGAAGACGACGTCGTCGGGACCGAAGTTGATGCTGCCGCAGTTGAGCGAGGCGACCTCGGGGTCGGCCTGCAGCGAGCGCCGTCGCTCCTCGGCGGCGGAGCCGAGCTTGCCGCCCGTGGTGAAGTTGAGCACCACGTCCTCGGCCTGTTCGCGCACGGCGTGCTTGATCGCGAGATAGTCCTCCGGTGCCTGCGTCATCTCACCATCGCTCGTACGCGCGTGGATGTGCACGATGCTCGCCCCGGCGCGCGCTGCGGCGACGGCCTGCTCGATCACCTGATCGCGCGTCGCGGGCTGGTTAGGGTTGCCGGTGACGATGCCTCCCGCAACCGCACATGTGAGCATCGCCGGGTCGCTCATGAAGAAGGCCAGTCTTGCACTGCGTGACGAACCAAAGCCGGCTCCCTTGCTCCAGTGGCAGACGGTCTGCCCGTGCTGCTACGCCGGTAATATACCGAACGCTGGACTTGCAGATCGAACGGGAGGACGGATCTAGCGCATGAGCTCCGGGCCGCTGATTCTCGGCGCTGGCGAGGGCCCGGCGCTACGTCCGCAGGGGCCGGTCGGGCCGTCCGGCGCCAGCGTCTCCGAGCGCGCCAGGCGCGCCTCGCGCGCGATCCTCGCCGACCGGCGCGTCGCCGTCCCGCTCGGCGTGCTCGTGCTGCTCGTGCTGTTCGCGATCTTCGCGCCGATCCTGTGGAAGTACGGACCCAACACGCAGGATCTGATCAACTCGCTGAAGAGCCCCTCGACGACGCACCCGATGGGCACCGACCAGCTCGGGCGCGACGTGTTCGCCCGCTTCGCCGACGGCGCGCGCATCTCACTGCTCGTGGCGAGCATCGTGACCGTCGCCGGGGCGCTGATCGGCGGGTTGATCGGGCTGCTCGCCGGCACGGTCGGCGGCGTCTCAGACGGCGTCGCGATGCGCGCGATGGATGCGATTCTCGCCTTCCCGCCGCTGATCCTCGCGATGGCCGTGACGGTCGGCCTCGGGATCGGCCTGAACACGGCCGCGATTGGCGTCGCGCTCGTCTCGGTCCCCTGGTACGCGCGCCTGCTGCGCAGCGAGGCGCTGCGGATCCGCTCGCTGCCGTTCATCGAAGCGTCGTATGCGATCGGCATGACGCGCGCGCGTGTGATCCGCCGGCACGTGATCCCGCACATGCTGCCCGTGCTGTTCATCCAGATGGCCGCCGCCTTCGGCTACGCCGTGCTCGGCCTGGCCTCGCTCAGCTTCGTCGGGCTGGGCGCGCAGGTGCCGACGCCCGAGTGGGGGGCGATGATCACCGAAGGCCTCTCCTACTCGCTGACCGGGCAGTGGTGGATCAGCATCTTCCCGGGCGTCGGCCTGCTCGTGACGGTCACCGCCGCCAGCATGCTCTCCGACCGCATGCGCGACCTGCTCGACCCGCGCGGCGAGTACGCGAGGCTGTAGGCGATGGGCGTCGTCATCGCAAAACGGGTGCTCGGCTCCTTCGGCGCGATCCTCGGCGCGACGATCCTCGCGTTCATCATCATGCGCGCGCTTCCGGGCAACCCGGCGCGGCTGATCGTCGGCCCGCTCGCCACGCCCCAGGCGGTCGCCTCGGTGCACCGCGAGATCGGGCTGGACAAGCCGATCTTCACGCAGTACTGGCTCTACATCTCGCACTTCTTCGAGGGCCACTGGGGCTACTCCTACGCCGACGGCAAGTCGGTCAGCGCGCTGATCGGCGAACGGCTCGGCGCGACGATCGAGCTGGCGCTGTTCTCGTTCGGGATCACGATGATCTGCGCCGTCCTCGCCGCGCTGCTCGTCACCTACCGCCGCCGCCCGATCGCCGACCGCATCCTGCGCGGCGTCGCCTACCTCGGCTTCGGCACGCCGCCCTTCTTCATCGCGCTGATCCTGCTGATCGTGTTCTTCCGCTCCTTCCACGTGCTGCCGGGGCCCGAGGGGCGGCTGGGGCTGCAGGCGACGACGCCGCCCGAGGTCACGCACCTGTACACGCTCGACGCGCTGATCGCCGGCAAATTCGGCACGTTCTGGTCGGCGATCGAACATCTGATCCTGCCGGGCGTCGCGCTCGGCCTCTCCTCGTTCTCGTTCATCGTCAGGCTGCTTCGCGCGAACCTGCTCGAGGTCTCGCGCGAGCCGTTCATCACGGTCGCGCGCGGCAAGGGCCTGCGTCGCTGGACCGCCTTCCGCCGCCACGCGCTGCCCAACGCCTTCCTGCCGACGCTGACAGCCGGCGGGCTCGTGCTCGGCGAATTCCTTGCAGGCAGCGTGCTGATCGAACGGGTCTTCAACTGGCCCGGGATTGGCTCGCTCGTGTTCGACGCGATCGTCAAGCAGGACTACGCGATCGTGCAGACCTTCATCCTGCTGAGCGCGGTCATGTTCGTGCTCGTCAACCTGATCGTCGACCTGCTCTACGCCGTGATCGATCCGCGCGTGCGCATCCCGGCGGTGGCGACGGCATGAGCGGCGCGATCGGCGACGGCGACGCGGCGATGGGCGCCTCGGCCGGCGGCGCGGCTACGGTCGCCGCCGGCGAGCCGGCTCTCTCCGTGCGCAACCTGAGCACGGTGTTCGAGGACGGGCAGCGCACGGTGCATGCGGTGCGCGACGTCAGCTTCGACATGCGCCCGACCGAGCGGCTAGGCGTGGTCGGCGAGTCGGGATCGGGCAAGTCGGCGCTCGCGCTCTCGATCCTCGGCTTGATCGAGCCGCCGGGTCGCGTGCTCGGGGGCGAGATCCACCTCGGCGGCCGCGACATCTCGAAACTGTCCGACCGCCAGCTGGGCGCGGTCAGGGGCAAGGACATCGCGCTCGTGCTGCAGGACCCGATGAGCGCGCTCGACCCGGTCAAGACGATCGGCTCGCAGGTGATCGAGGCGATCGCGGCGCACAACCCCGACCTGCGCCGGGCGGCGGCGCGCAAGCGCGCGGCGGAGCTGCTCGGGGAAGTCGACATCCCGCAGGCCGACCGGCGCCTGGACGACTACCCGCACCAGTACTCGGGGGGAATGCGCCAGCGCGTGGCGATCGCGATGGCGATCGCCAACAACCCGAGCGTGCTGATCGCCGACGAGCCGACGACGGCGCTCGACGTGACGACGCAGTCGCAGGTGCTCGCGCTGCTGGACCGGCTCGTCGAGCAGCACCGCACGGCGGTGATCCTGATCACGCACAACCTCGGCATCGTGTCGGACTTCTGCGACTCGATCGCCGTGATGTACGCCGGGCGCTTCGTCGAGACCTCGGGCGTGGATCACATCTTCGAAAGCCCGACCCACCCCTACAGCGAGGCGCTCTTGAAGTGCGTGCCCAACCCGGAGCGACTCGCCGAGGGTCCGCTGCCGGCGATCACCGGCTTCCCGCCGGACCTGGCGCAGCTGCCGACCGGGTGCTCGTTTCAGCCGCGCTGTCCCGTCGGGCACGACATCCCCGAGTGCCGGCGCCAAGCGCCGCAGCCGCACACCGTCGAGGGCCCGGCGGGCCCGGCGAGCGTCGAGTGCCATTTCGCCGAGCAGCGGATCGACGAGGTGAGGGTGTGAGCGCGCCGAGCGGGGCGACGACGCCCGCGGCAGGTAGGGCTCCCGACGCGCTCACGGGCGCCGGTGACCCGGCCGCGCCGGTGCTCGAGGCGGACGGTCTCTCCAAGGCATTCGAGATCCGCAGCGAGGAGCGCTTCGGCCGCAAGGTGCCGGTCACCGTGCTCGACGACATCTCGCTGGCCGTGCGCCGCGGCGAGAGCTTCGGCCTCGTCGGCGAGTCGGGCTGCGGCAAGTCGACGCTCGCGCGCTGCCTGCTGCGCCTGCTCGAGCCGACGTCCGGCCGCGTGCTGTTCGAGGGCCAGGACCTCGCCGAGCTCGACCGCGAGGAGCTGCGCGCTATGCGCCGGCGGATGCAGTTCGTCTTTCAGGACCCCTTCGCCTCGCTCGACCCCCGCATGACGGCCGGCGCGCTCGTCGAAGAGCCGCTGCTCGTGCACGAGATCGGCGACCGCGACGAGCGCCGTGCGGCGGTGCTCGAGATGCTCGCCGACGTCGGGCTGACGGCCGAGCAGGCCGAACGACGCCCGCACGCCTTCTCCGGCGGCCAGCGCCAGCGCATCGGCATCGCACGCGCCTTCGTGCTGCGCCCGGACGTCGTGATCCTCGACGAGCCGATCTCGGCGCTCGACGTCTCGGTGCAGGCGCAGGTGCTCAACCTGCTGCGCCGCCTGCAGACGCAGCTCGGCTTGACCTACGTGTTCATCTCGCACGACCTCGCCGTCGCCGAGTACTTCTGCGACCGCGTCGCCGTGCTCTACCTCGGCCAGGTGATGGAGCTCGCCGACCGCGAGGTGCTGTTTCGCAAACCGCTTCACCCCTACTCCGTGTCGCTGCTCTCGGCCGTGCCCGTGCCGCAGGCCGGCGGGCGCAGCCGCCGCGCCAAGCGCGCGCAGCCGATCGGCGAAATCAGCTCGGTCGTGGACCGGCCGAAGGGGTGCCCGTTCGAGCCGCGCTGCCCTGTCGGGCGCGGTAGGGACATCTGCAAGGGGGAGCGCCCGCCGCTGGTCGAGCACGCCACGCGGCATTGGGCGGCCTGTCATTTTCCGGGGGAGATGGGGGCCGGCGACGGCGCGGCTCAACGACCGGGGGAGATGTCACCATGAGCGCATGTTGCGCTTTGTCAGCACGAATATCGCCGTTGTCGTGTTGCCCTTTGTCCGTCCGACGGGGGCGCCAAGCTCGCTCGGTGCGCGGCTTGCTCGTATGTGTGCGCGGTTCCGCTTCATCCGTCGGCTCCAGTCCATGAGGCGCCGGGACTGGCTTCTGCTGTTTGCCGCCTACCAGGGGGCTCCCGATGGGCTCGATCCGGTCCGCTTGCAAAAGGGGCTATTCCTGTTCTCACAGCGTTCTCGCCTGCCGAAGAACTCGAAGTACAGCTTCAAGCCGTACGACTACGGTCCTATGAGCCCAAGCATCTACTCCGACCTCGACAAGCTCGTGGACGAGGGTTTGCTGGAGCGCGTGGCCGTGCGAGGGAAGAGCTGGTCGCGCTACAAGCCAACGAAGGTCACCTTCGCTGAAGGTGAGCGGCTCCTGAAGCGGGCTGAGAGCGAGGGCCAGCTCGACGCGGCGCGTGAGCTGTTCGAGATCAAGAAGGAGGTGTCGAGTATTGGGTTCCGCGAGCTGCTCGAGCGTGTCTACGCGGAGCACCCCGAGTTTGCCGTCAACTCCGTGTTCCGTCGTACTGCCTAGCTGACCGAATACTCGAAAGAGCGAAGCATCCCCGTCGATGGCGATGATTGGGACTCCGTGCCTATGCAGGGCCACCTCGACACCCTCGACCTGTGGGAGGTGGGGTGCGCTGAACTGCTCCTTGGTGGAGGTCCACCGCCGTCTGCCAGTAAGACCCCAGACGAGGGCGTGCGTCCCCCGCCGGGCAGCTCCAGCAGATGAACCTCTCGGATACAGATGAATCGCGGATTGCGATGTCGCACGGCGGCGTCGGCGTTCGTCTACTAGCGTCGGCTATGTGCAACGAAGTTTTCGGCGGCTGGTTCGCATCTGCATCGCGTTTGGCCTGCTCGCGCTCTGCCTCCTGCCCGCCACCGCAGCGGCGAGTACGAGGCCGGCAGCGCTTCGCGCCCGCGCGACTCGCGCTCCGCAGTCCGAATGTCGCCGAGGGCCCGGAGTGGCGCAACGCGAGTGCCCGAAGCTGAGGGCCAGGCCGCGCTTGATCTCGCTGGTGTCGGGCACGCCGATCTCCCCGGTGCTCGTCGGCAACAAGTACGCGATCGACGGGGGCCGCTGGTCGGCGCTGCGCCCGCTGCACCTGTCCTTCGAATGGCTCGATGGGCGTGGACGGCGCCTCTCACGAGCGGTCAGCTTCGTCGTCACGCCGGCGCTGGCGGGCCAGCTCGTCGCGGCCCGGATCTGCGCGAGCACCCGGCTCGCCGCCAATTGCCTGAAGCTCAGGCTTCCCGCTCCGGTTCAGACCGTTGCCCAGTACCTGCAGTCGAGCTGCGGCGCGCGCCGCCCTGTTCCGCCTGCGTACGACCCCAGCTTCGTCCTGCTCTCGGCGCCGCAGGTCGGCCACGGATGGAACCCGTGCCGCGTAGACGCCTGGGCGATCGACACGTATGGTGAGCCGCCGCTCGCCACGCCGGGCACGAGCTGGGAAGCGCTGATCGCCCAGGCGGTCGCGCAGGCCTCGACCGCCACCGGCATCTCCTTCGAACGCTCGCTCGACTTCGTGGCGCCGCCCGGGACGCCGTCGAGCCGGCCGTCCGGCGTGACGCTGACGATCGGCTTCGGACCACAAGGGCCGGGCATCGCCGGCATCGGCGGCCCCACGGTCGGTGCCGGCCCATTCTCGATCGACGGCAGCGTGGAGCTCGACTCGCAGAAAACGTGGCAGGCGCCCGAGGCGCTGACCGTGCTGCTGCACGAGGTGGGGCATGCTCTCGGCCTCGGCCATCCTCTCCCGCCCCCTGCGCCGGCGCTGCAGAACGAGATCATGGACAGCGGCAACTACCGGTTCACGACCTACCAGGCCGGCGACCTGTGCGGGCTGTTCGAGGTGACCTGGCAGCAGCCCTGCGCCGGCGCCGCGGCGGTGACGCCGGGGCAGGGAGACGGCAGCACCCCGATCGCAGACTCCAGCCGGCCCGTTCCCTGACGCGCAGCAGCCCCCGGCGATGAGATCGGCGGCTCAGTTTCGTCGTTAGGAGCAGACCACTTCAGAACGGAGGCCCGCAGCATGGAATGGAAGCTCGAACTGATCGTCGTACCCGCGTCAGACGTCGACCGCACGAAGGCGTTCTACCTCGAGCAGGCCGGCTTCGAGCTGCTCGTCGACCACCGCGCGGGCGAGGACTTCCGCGTCGTGCAGATGACGCCGCCCGGGTCGGCCTGCGCGATCGCCGTGATGAAGCAACCCGAGCGTGCCGGCAGCCTGCTCGGCCTGCATCTGATCGTGGCCGACATCGACGCTGCGCGCGCCGAGCTGGCCGGGCGCGGCGTCGAGGTCAGCGAGGTGTTCCACTTCGACGAGGGCGGGCAGCAGCCTGGGCACGATCCCGAGCGGCGCGACTACAACTCGTTCATCAGCTTCAGCGACCCCGATGGGAACGGGTGGCTCGTGCAGGAGGTCAAGCGCGCTTAGCTCAAGCCGAGCGCGGGGCGCTTGGCCACAGCCGGGCCCCCGGCTCGGTCAGCGCCACGACACGATCGCCGTCGCCGCCGTGCACCGCGCGCGCCGCGGCGGCCGCCTCGCTCCCAGCCGCCGGGCTGTCCTGGGCCGACGCCGCCAGCTCTGCCCGTCGCGCCTGTGTCGCCTGCTCGTCCAAGCTCCCGTCAGCGCCGACCACGACGCCGTAGACCTCGCGCGCCCGCTCCACGCTGACCCACCCGTCGCGCACGTCGTGCAGCACGCGCTCAACGTCGCGCTCGTGCGGTGGGCCGTAGCCGCCGCCGCCCGAAGAGATCGAGACGATCGTCTCGCCGGGCTCGAGCACCACGCGCGCCCACGCCTCGAGCTCGACGATCTCGCCGTCTGACTTGCGCATCGCCGGCCGGCACAGCGCGCCCGATTGCCCGCCGCGCACGCCCAGCGCCGGGTTGACCGTGCCGTCGGCCGCGTAGAGCACCTCGAGCTCGGTGTCGACCGGGCCGTACTCGATGTACAGCGAAGGCGCCCCGCGGAAGCGCCCCGCGCCCTCCGTGTCGGGCACGATCCGGTCGGCCCACACGCGGATCGGGCGCAGCAGCTCGAGCACCTCTGTGGAGTCGCGCATCATCGAGCCGCCGTCGCTCGTCTCGCCGTTGGTCATCCAGCCGTCGCCGCGCGGGTGCCCCGCGCCGCCGGAGTTGCCGAGGATCATCATGTCCACGAACGGTGCGTTGCCGTGGCGCGGGTCGAGGCCCGACAGGCTGGCAACCGCCGGCGGGCACTCCGGCCCGGCCGATGCCATGCCCAGGCCGTCCTCGAACTCGGCGAGCGTGCGCTGGACGATGCCCGCGAGTCGCTCTGCGAGCCCGGTCGTCGCCAGCGAGCAGCTCGCCGGATGCACGGGGATGCCTACGCAGCAGTTCTCGCGCAGCAGGATCTTCACCGCGCGCCCACTGCCGGTGTTGCGCGGGATCGACTCGCCGATGCTGTTGAACACGCCGATCAGCGACGAAGTAGCCGACGTCGATTCGGTCAGGTTCAAGCCGCACGGCAGGCAGTCGGGATTGTCGCGCAGGTCCACCTCGATCTCGCCCGCCTGTGGGTCGACGGAGACCGTGACCTTCATCTCGACGCCGTTCTCGACGCCGGGCAGTGGCACCGCGTCGTGTACGTCGTAGCCCGTGCGTGTGCCCGCCGGCAGCGTGCGGATCCGCGCGCGCATGCGCTCCTCGCTGTAGTCGAGCCAGTCGGCGACGTAGCGGTCGAACACATCCCAGCCGACCTCCTCGCCGACCTTCATCAGCTCACGCTCGCCGACGCGCGCGGCGCCGATCATGCCGAGGTAGTCGCCGTACCAGTCGTCGGGGACGCGGATTCGCGACATGCACATCCGGATGATGTCCTCGACGTCCTCGTAGCCCTTCTGGACCTTCACGCACGGGAAGATCAGCGCGCCCTCCTCGTAGACGTCGCGCGGCGTCGCCATCAGCGTCGTCGGTTCGGAGTTGCCGATGTCGGCCATGTGCGCCTTGACGATCGCCGTCGCGCGCTGTCGTCCCTCGTCGTCGAGCACCGGCACGACGATGCAGTAATCGCCCGCGTGCGAGTTGCCGTGGTAGGGCGAGTTGTGGATGAACGCGTCGCCGCGACGCGGTCGCGGGTGGAACTCGCGCAGCCAGCGGCTGATCACGTCGGGACCGGAGATCACGTGGATCGGCAGCGACTCGGCCATCACGAGCATCTCGTGGTTGGCCGTGACGATGCAGCAGGAGAAGTCGCGCGCCGTGTTCAGCAAGCTCGAGCGCGCCGTGCGGAACAGCGTGTTGGTCATCTTGCGCACGACGCCTTCCATGCGGTTGGTCATCACCGCCAGCGTGACCACGTCGCGCGGCTGGGAGCCCTCGCCCATCAGCTCCCCGCCTTCGTCGCCTGCTCGGCGGCCGGACTCGCCGACTCGAGTCCACCCGGCGCGATCGCCAGGCTGCCGCTGGCCGTGCGTTCCGCGCTCGCGCCCGGGTTGAGCACGATCGTGGTGAACGAAGACTCGACGATCGCCGGTCCCGCGAACTGAGCCCCCGGGCTCATCGCCTCCAGCCGCAGGATCGCCGCGTTGACGGCGCCGATGCCGCTGAAGTAGACGCTGCGCATGCCCGAGCTCGAGTGTCCTTGCGCGAGCGCCACCGCGTCCTGCACGCCGCCCTGCAGCGGGCAGTTCACGCGCGCGCGCAGGTTGACGACCTCGACCACCGCGCGCTCGTCGCGCACGGCGTAGACCTGCTCGTGGATCGCGTGGAAGTCCTCGACCAGGAATGCGACGTCCTGCGCCGAGGCCAGCCGCCCCGCACGCAGGCGCACGTCGAGCTGCCACACCTGATGGCGGTAGCGGGCCTCGGCGACGAACTCGATCTGCGCCTCCTGCGCCGCGCCGTTGCGCTCGGCGAACTGCTCGCAGCGCTCGCGCAGCCCGTCGAGCACGGCCTGCGCGCCGTCGTGGTCGAAAGCGTCCGAGCCCGTGAACAGCGCCGCCGCGTACTCGCTCGTCAGATCCGACATCAGCGCCCCGCGCGCGCTCAGCACGGCGCCCGCCTGCGGGATCACCACGCGCCGCGAGCCGAGCCGCCGCGCGATCGCCACCGCGTTCAGCCCCGCCGCACCCCCGCCGCCAACGAGCACGGCCGTGCGCGGGTCGACGCCCTGGTTGACCGTGATCTCCTCGATCGCCTGCACCATCCGCTCCGTCGCCACCGCCATGATCGCCGCCGCCGCCTCGCTCACGTCGAGGCCGAGCGGCCCCGCGATCTGCTCGGCGATCGCCGCTCGCGAGCCCGCCGCGTCGAGCGCCATCTCGCCGCCGAGGAAGTAGTCCGGGTCGATGTAGCCGAGCACGACGCACGCGTCGGTGACCGTCGACTCGGTGCCGCCGCGCCCGTAGCAGACGGGGCCCGGAGCGGCGCCGGCGCTCTGCGGCCCCACGTGCAGCAGACCGCCCGCGTCGATCCATGCGATCGAGCCGCCGCCGGCGCCGACGCTGCGCACGTCGACCGCGGGGAAACCCGTGATGTGCCCCTCGTACTCCAGGCCCAGCCACGTCTCGCGCGTCACCGGGATGCGCCCCCGGCGCACGAGCGTCACGTCGTAGCTCGTGCCGCCCGTGTCGGCCACGACCGCGTCCTCGCTCGATCCGTCGAGCGCCGCGTAGTGGCGTCCCGCGATCGGCGCCATCGCCGGCCCCGAGTTGATCGAGTGGATTGGCGCTGCGCCCATGTCCGCCGCGTCGACCACGCCGCCGCTCGAGGTCACCATCAGCAGGCGCCCGCCGAAGCCCTCCTCGCGCAGGCGTCGCTCGAGGTTCTCCAGGTAGCTGGTCATCAGCGGCTTCAGCGAGGCGTCGATCGCCGTCGAGGACGCGCGGCGGTACTCGCGCAGCGTCGGGTTCAGCGCGTGCGAGAGCGTGTACGGCACGCCCGGCAGATGCTCCGCCAGCAGCTCGCCCAGGCGCAGCTCGTGCGCCGGGTTGGCGATCGACCACAACAGGCACACGGCCACCGACTCCACGTCGTCCGCCGCCAAGCGGCCGATGCTCGCCACCGCGGCGGCCTCGTCGAGCGGCTGCACGACCTCGCCCTGGCTGCCGATTCGCTCGGCGATCTCATACGTCAGCGCGCGCGGGATGTACGGGTCCGGATAGCCATAGCTCCAGTTGAACGGTTCCGTGCGCCCACCCTCGCGCAGCAGCAGCATGTCCGGGTGCCCGCGCGTGCAGAGCAGCGCCGTGCGCGCCGTCGTCTCCGTCAGGATCGCGTTGATCGCGCGCGTCGTGCCGTGGATGAACAGCTCCACCGAGCCGAGGAAGTCGGCCGGCTCGCGGCCCGCGTCGGCCGCCGCCAGGGCGATCGCGTCGAGGATCCCGTCCGCCGGTTCGTGCGGCGTCGTCGAGGCCTTGTACAGGCGCACGTCCTCGCCCGCTTCGACCACCAGGTCCGTGAACGTGCCGCCCGTGTCAGCTGCCAGACGCATGCTCGCCACCGCTCCACGCCGCTTCTCTCGATCGATCCCGCGCCGAAATCCGTCGTTCGATATTTCGGAGCATGGACGGATAAACCGTACCAATGCCGCACGATGCGCGCCAACTCGAGCGAGCCTGTCTCTGACATCTGCCCGCTGGCAGCGGGTCGCTCATGGCGGCTTTCGCCGGGCGCGAGCCGCTCAGCTCGCCGAGGCCTTCGCCGCCGCCGGCGACCCACTCGCCGCCGGCACCTCGCCGAACAGCGTGCGGATCACCTCCTCGCGGATGCGTTCGCTGTCGAGCGCCGCCTCCGAGGTCAGCGCCTGCAGGGTCAGGCCGTTGAGGATCGCGTCCAGTCGCCACGACCACGGGATCGCGCCGTTCTCCTCCGGCGGGACGAGTCCCTCGAGCGCTTTGTCGAGCAGCTCGTACCACGGGATCAACCGCGACTCGATCGTGTGGCGCAGACCGGCCAGGCGCACCGCCTCGCCGTAGGCGTTGATCCACACGCGCCACGTCTCGTCCACCTCCTGCCCTTCTTCCAGGGCGCTGTCGAGCAGCGCCGCCAGCCGCTCGCGGCCCGGCGGTACGTCCTCGATCGCCGCCCGCATGCGCGCCTGCGCTCGCTCGGAGACGAACACGAGCGCCTGCTGGAGCAGGTCCTGGCGGTTGGCGAAGTAGTGGTTGAGCATCCCCGTGCTCACGCCCGCCTCCTCGGCGACCATCCGCATCGTCGTGCCGGCGAAGCCCTCGCGCGAGATCACCGTCGCTGCCGCGCGGCAGATCTGCTCTCGTCGTATCGGCCCCATCCCGAGCTTTGGCAAAGCGTCCCCTTCTCGTCGGTTCCCTGCCAGGTTCGCCCTCGCCGGACCCGAGTCGAACTGGTCCGCACCAGTCCGCGACAGCCCGCGGCACCGTGATCCTACCTGCTGAGCGAGGCGTCTTATTCGTGTCTTTCAACTCGCTTGCGAACGCCTCCGCACGTGCATATAGTCGCATATCGAGCGATCGATTTGCAAAACCAGGCGAGCAAAGGAAGCCAGAAATGAGCATCGAGCGTCTGACCACAAATCCCGCCGCGGGCTTCGCCGACGCGGTCACGACTTCGGGTGCCGGGCGCACGATCTACGTCTCCGGCAACGTCGGCTTCGGCGCCGAGGGCAAGGTCGTCGAGGGGGGCATGGGCGCCGAGGCCGAGGCCACCTTCGACAACATCGAGCGTGTGCTCGAGCAGGCCGGCGCCGACTTCTCGCAGATCGTCAAGATCAACGCGTTCATCACCGACCTCGACGAATACGCCGACTACGCAGCCGTGCGCGAGCGGCGCTTCGGCGACAAGCTGCCCGCCAGTGCGACCGTGCAGGTCGCCGGCCTGCTCGTAGGCGCGCATATCGAGATCGACGCCGTCGCCTTCGTAGCCGAGGACTGAAAGGCGCCGCGGCGCGGCGGTCCGGATGCTCGAACGTTCTCGGCCGGCGGCGCGGGCAATTACTAAACCGATCAATCGATATAAAAATAATATAGCCTATAGTTCCCGGCTCCGTCCGGCCCGTGATCACTCCAACCGAGGTGGGGATGCGCCGAGCAATCGACACTGAAGACACCTTCATCAGGCCGGCGCGTTGAGCAAGCCCGCGGCACGGATCACCTGCGACATCGGCGGGACCTTCACCGACGTCGTCGTCAGCGACGAGGGCGGCCAGATGACGATCGCCAAGGCGCTGACACAGCCCACGCGCCTGTTCGACGGGCTGCGCGCCGCCCTGCAGCGCGCAGCCGAGGAGCTCGCCGAACCGCTCGGCGAGCTGCTCGAGCGCGCGACGCTGTTCATCTTCTCGACCACGCAGGCGACCAACGCGATCCTCGAGGGCACGACCGCACGCACCGCATTCCTCTGCACCGAGGGCTTCCCCGACATCCTCGTGCGCCGCGAGGGCGGCTCGCTGCGCCCCTACGACTACAGCCGCCCCTTTCCCGAGCCCTACGTGCCCCGTCGGCTGACGCTCGAGATCCCAGAGCGGATCGACGCCGACGGCAACGTCGTCACCGTGCTCGACGAGGACGCCGCACGCGAGCAGCTCTCGCGCGCGCGGGAACTGGAGGCGCAGGCCGTGTCGGTGTGCCTGCTGTGGTCGACCGCCAACCCCGCGCACGAGCTGGCACTCGGCGAGCTGATCGCCCAGGAGCTGCCCGGCGTGCCCTACTCGCTCTCGCACCAGATCAACCCGATCGTGCGCGAGTACCGGCGCGCCTCGGGCACCGCGATCGACGCCTCGCTGAAGCCGCTGATGCAGCGCCACCTGCCCGAGATCTCGAGCGGCCTGCAGCAGGAGGGCTTCGCCGGCGAGCTGCTCGCCGCGAGCTCCGCCGGCGGCGTCGTGCCGATGGGCGAGCTGATCGACAGCCCGCTGTGGTCCGTGCGCTCCGGTCCCTCGCTGGCGCCCGTCGCCGCGCGCACCGTGGCTCACGCGGAGACCGGCTCGGGCGATGTGATCGTCTGCGACACCGGCGGCACCAGCTTCGACGTCTCGCTCGTGCGCGCCGGCGACCTCGTGTTCACCAGCGAGACCTGGCTCGGCGAGCCGTTCGCCGGGCACCTGACGGGCCTCTCCTCCGTCGACGTGCGCTCGATCGGCGCCGGCGGCGGCTCGATCGCGTGGGTCGACCCCGGCGGCCTCTTGCGCGTCGGGCCCGAGAGCGCACGCGCCGACCCCGGCCCCGCCTGCTACGGGCTCGGCGGCACGCGCCCGACCGTCACAGACGCCGCGCTCGTGCTCGGCTACATCGACCCCGACCGCTTCCTCGGCGGCAAGATGGCACTCGACACGGCCGCCGCCGAGACAGCGCTCGGCGAGCTGTCGGCCGCGCTCGGGGTGCAGACGCGCGAGGCTGCGCACGCCGTGCTGGCGATCGCCAACGAGCGGATGATCGCCGCGATCGGCGAGCTGACCGTCAACGAGGGCGTCGACCCGCGCGACTCCACGCTCGTCGCCGGCGGCGGCGCAGCCGGCCTGACGATCGCCGCGATCGCGCGCGAGCTCGGCTGTCGCGAAGTGCTGATCCCGCGCGCCGCCGGCGTGCTCTCCGCGTTTGGCGGCCAGCACTCGGACATCGTGCGCGAGATGACCGCGCCGCACGTGACCAACACGCTGGACTTCGACTACGACGGCGTGCGCGCCACGCTCGACGGACTGCGCGAGCGGATGGCCGCCTTCGAGTCCGAGCTGCCCGCCGGCCTCGCCGGCTCCGTGCAGCGGCGCTACTTCGTCGAGGCCCGCTACGCCTACCAGGTGTGGGACCTGTCGATTCCGCTCGACGGCGACGGGATCGAGGATGACGCCGCGCTCGCTCGCCTAGTCGAGAGCTTCCACGACGCGCACGAGCGGATCTTCGCCGTGCGCGAGCCGGGCCAGAAGATCGAGCTGAGCCAGTGGAAGGGCCGCGCGATCGCCGACACCGTGAAGCCGCCGCTGGCCGGCGAGCGCGCCGGCGAGGACGGGGGAGGTCAGGGCGCCGCCGGCTCGCGCCGTGTCGCCTTCTTCCCGGGACTCGGCGAGGTCGAGATCGACGTGCACCTCGGCGAGCGGCTCGCGCCCGGCACGCGCCTGGCCGGTCCGGCGCTAGTGATCGAGCCCGAGACGACGATCGTCGTCTACCCCGGCTGGAGCGCCCACGTCAGCGAGCTCGGCAACTACAGACTGGAGCTCGACGATGCCTGAGCCGGCCTCGCGCGAGCTCGACCCGACGCTGATGGCCGTGCTCGCGCACCGCTTCGAAGCGATCGTGCGCGAGATGACCAACACGCTGTTCCGCACCGGGCGCTCGTCGATCATCAACATGGCACGCGACTTCTCCTGCTCGATCATCACGGCCGAGGACGAGCTGTTCGCGGCCGCCGAGGGACTGCAGGTGCACGTGCTCGGCGCCGGCTTGCAGACGCGCTCGATGCGAGAGCTGCACCCCGACCTGCGCGAGGGCGACGCCTACCTGCACAACGACCCGATCCTCGGCAACACGCACACCGCCGACCACACGATCCTCGTGCCGGTGTTCGTCGACGGCGAGCACCTGTTCACGGCCTCCGCAAAGGCGCACCAGGCCGACTGCGGCAACGCCGAACCGTCGACGTACGTGACCTACGTCGAGGACGTCTACGCCGAGGGTGGGCTCGTGTTCCCGTGCGTGAAGGTGCAGCAGGATTACCGGGACATCGACGACATCATCCGCATGTGCCGCCGGCGGATCCGCGTGCCCGACGTGTGGTACGGCGACTTCCTCGCCGCCGTCGGCTCGGCGCGGATCGGCGAGCGGCGCGTCAAGCAGGTCGTCGAGCGCTACGGCGTGCAGACGATCAAGGCGTTCGTCAAGGAGTGGCTCGACTACTCCGAGCGCGTGATGGACCAGGCGATCCGCAAGCTGCCCGCCCAGCGCCTGCACGCCAGCGGCAGGCACGACCCGATCCCGGGCCTGCCCGAGGGCGTCGAGGTCAACGTGACCGTCGACGTCGAGCCCGACGAGGGCCGCGTGGTGTTCGACCTCCGCGAGAACCCCGACTGCATCCCGTTCGGCCTGAACGTGTCCGAGTACTGCGCGCGCGGCGGCTGCACGATCGCGCTGCTCAACTGCCTGCAGGACGACGTGCCGCGAAACGCCGGCTCGTTCCGCCGCGTCGAGGTGCTGCTGCGCGAGGGCTCGATCGCGGGCGGACTGGTCGAGCCGTACTCGGCCTCGGTCTCGACGACGAACGTGCTCAACCGGATCATCAACGCCGCCCAGAGCGCCTTCTGCCAGCTCGGCGAAGGCCAGGGGCTGGCCGAGGGGGCCGGCGCGATGGGCGTCGGCTTCGCCGTCTTCTCGGGTACGTATCCCGGCAGCGGCGAGCCTTACGTCTCGGAGTTCGTGATCGGCAACAACGGCGGACCGGCCTCGCCGCACTGCGACGGCTGGATCACCTACGCGATGCCCGACTGCTCGAAGACGATCTACATCGACAGCGTCGAGATGCTCGAGCGCACCTACCCGCTGCAGTTCCGCTCGCTGCGGCTGCTCGCCGACTCCGGCGGCGCCGGGCGACTGCGCGGCGGCCCCGCCTCGGAGGTCGTCTACGGCCCGCGCTCGACGCCGATGCGCGTCTTCTACATGGCCGACTACGCATGCCACCCGGCAGGCGGCGTGCGCGGCGGGCTACCCGGCACGGCCGCCTCCGCGCACGAGGTTGCCGCCGACGGCTCCGAGCGGCAGGTAGAGGCGATCGGCGACTCGCTGCTTCAGCCTGGCGAGTGGATCCGCGGCGTCGAGGCCGGCGGCGGCGGCTACGGCGACCCGCTCGAGCGCGAGCCCGAGGCCGTGCTGAGGGACGTGCTCGAGCGCTGGGTCACGCCGCGTGCGGCGCGCGAGGTGTACGGGGTCGCGCTCGCCGAGCACGGCGGCCAGGACAGAGCCGTCTCGAGCTACACGATCGATCCGTCCGCCACAGAGGCGCTGCGCGCGCAAATGCGCGAGCGCCGTGAGGCCGCCGGGCACGGCTGATCGATACGTACGCATACGCGTCTTGCAACATGGGGGCCGCACCGTTATGCTTGTAAACCAATCAGTCGATATGCAAAAACGTCGGCTGACCAACTGGCAACCCACATGCCGGCCCGTCAAGGGAGCGACGGTCCGGGTCCACCAATAGAGCGAGGTCGATGTGTCCGAGGGCAAGCTGACGGCAATCGAGCAGGCGTACCTGGCGCGCACAGAACGCTCCGCGCGTCTGATGCAGCGTGCCGGCGCCTCGATGCCCTCCGGGATCACGCGCACGCTCGCGTGGTTCGCCCCGTATCCGGTCGTGTTCGAGCGCGGCAGCGGCGCGAGCGTGTTCGACCTCGACGGCAACCGCTACCTCGACATGTTCAGCAACGGCCTCAGCCTGATGCACGGCCACGCCTACGGCCCGATCGAGCAGGCCCTGCGCGAGGCGCTCTCGCGCGGGACCGCCTGGCCGGGCGCCTCCGACGCGCAGGTCGAGTTCGCCGAGCTTCTGTGCGCGCGCATCCCCGGCGCCGAGCAGGTGCGCTTCACCAACACCGGCACCGAGGCGACGATGCTCGCCGTCAAACTCGCCCGCTACGTCAGCGGTCGACCGGTCGTGATCAAGGCCTGGGATGCCTACCACGGTTCCTACGACGACCTCGAGGTCGGGCTGCAGGGGCAGGGCGAGGACCCCGGCCGCGTGGCGCTCGCGACGTTCGGCGAGATCGACACCTATGCCGAGGCGCTGCAGCGCAACGCCGGCAAGGTCGCCGCGATCATCGCCGAGCCCGTCCAGTACACCGGCGTCGTCACCCCGCCGCCCGACGGCTTCCTCAGCGAGCTGCGCGAGCTGTGCCGTCGCGAAGGCGTGCTCTACGTGCTCGACGACTGCCTCATGTCGCGCCTGGCCGAGGGCGGCTCGAGCGAGCGCTTCGGCGTCGCCGCGCCCGACATCACGTGCCTGGGCAAGTGGGTCGGCGGCGGCCTGCCCGTCGGCGCGATCACCGCGAGCCGGGAGCTGATGGCTCCGTTCGACCTGGCCGACGGGGGCTCGCTCTACCACGGCGGCTCGTTCAACGGCAACCTGCTCGGCTCCGTCGCCGGTCAGATCGCCGTGCGCGACTTGACCGCCGGCGAGATCGCCCGCATCGACGCGCAGGCCGATCAACTGCGCTCCGGGCTCGAGCAATCCGCGAGTGAGCTCGGCGTGTCGATCCGCACGCCGGGCGTCGGTTCCGCCTTCGGCCTCTACGTGCTCGACCGGCCCGACGGCGAGATCGACTGGAAGGCCACGCAGCTGCTGCACCTCGCCGCCGTCAACCACGGCGTCTACTACGGCACCGGCGGCGAGTTTGGCATCTGCACCGCCTTCAGCGACGAGGAGATCGAGGAGGCCGGCGCCGGGTTGCAGAGCGCGCTCGTCGATCTTGCTCGCGAGCGCGTCGTCGTCGGCGCGGTCTGAGGCGCGGCCGCTCGGGGGCCGTCAGACGCGCACGACGGTCACGGCATCCGCGAAGTCCGAGAAGTCCGCGTCCTGAGTCCATACCTCGGCATCGTTGACGAGCGCCGTGGCGGCTATCCACGTGTCGTGCACGCGAGGCTTGCGACCTTCCCCGAGCACGCTTGCCGCGAGTCGGGCATACGCCGACGCGGTGCGCTCGTCGATCGGCAGTGCGCCGGAGAGCGAACGGACCTCGGTCAGCGTCCGCAGTCGCTGGCCGCGGGTCGAGGCGTCGCGCGCCATCAGCACGCCGACTTCGAGCTCGGCGATCGAGACGACCGAGACGGCAACGTCATCCGGCAGTGGCCGGTTCAACGGACGTCCTTGCTCACGCCCGATCAGCACCGACGTGTCGAGGACCGCTCGGCTCACTCGACCTCGACGGTCTGCTCGCGAAGCACTGCGAGATCGTCGAGCAGCCCGGCGTCGGCCGGTGCCTCGCGCAGCACACGTTCCATTGCCGGGCCGGAGGCCCAGGTAGCGCGCTCGAGCGGACCGAGCTGCGCGACGGGGCGCCGGCTGACGGTCACGTGCATACGCTCACCGGCCTCGGCACGGCGCAGAATGCTCGCAGTGTGATTTCGCAGGTCGCGTGCAGATACGTCGTCCATGCACACATCGTAGCATCAGTGCTACGCGCATAGCCCTGGCGGGTCTGTCGTGATCTGTCTGATGTGATTGGCGGCATCTGGCATCACTCGAACAGCGACCGTGCGCGCTCGTCGCGCATGAACTCCAGCGACCGTTCGGTCGGTGCGGGCGCTGTGTACTCCAGTCCGACGGCTCCTTCGTAACGGGACGCGTGGAGCGCTTCGAGCAACTCCCAGATCGGCAGCTCCCCGGTCCCAGGCGCGCCGCGCCCGGGATGGTCTGAGACCTGCACGTGCCCGATCCACTTACGGTGGCGGTCGATCGCGCCAGCGGGGTCACCGCCGGCGCGGGCCACGTGGTAGAGGTCGAGCAGCAGGCCGAGCTGCTCGGCGTGCTCGGGCCCGGCCGCCTCGATCAGCTCGACGGCGGCGTCGGGCGTGGGGGCGAGAAAGCCGGGGTTCTCGATCGCGTTGACCGGCTCGAGCAGGATGCGCAGTCCGTGCTCGCCCGCCACCGGAGCGAATGACCGAAGCGCCGCGAGGACGGCATCGCGCTGGCGCGATTCGGGCACGCCCGGCAGCGCGCGCCCGACGAGCAGGTTGAGGTTGCGCGCGCCGATCGCCACGGCCAGCTCGACGGCTTCGGCGAACGCCTCCTCGGCCTCATCCCGCCGCGTGTCGTCGTTGACGAAGCCGCGCTCGCCGCCGGCCGCGTCGCCGATCGGGCAGTTGAGCAGGGCTACGGCGAAGCCGGGATCTCCACGGTGCTGCTCGGCCACGGCCGCTGCCAGCCCGGCCCGGTCGCGCTCGTCCTCCGGCCACGCACTCTCGATCGTCGAGAAGCCGGCGGCCCGGGCCGCCGCGACCCGCTCGAGGTAGGGCCGCTCGACGAACAGCCACGATATGTGTGCCGACCAGCGAACGAGAGTCAGCTCGCGGGCACGAACGCGATCGCTTCGATCTCGACGCGCGCGTCGGCGACGAGCCCGGCGACCTCGACGGTGGCGCTGCTCGGCGGGAAGCCGGCGAAGGCCTTGCCGCGGGCGACGTCGTAGTCGGGGTAGAACTCGGTGCCGGTGACGAAGCCGGTGATCTTGACGACGTCCTCCATCCGCGCGCCGGCCTTCTCGACGGCTTGGCGCACGCGGGCGAAGCACTGGTCGGCCTCGGCGGCGAACGTGTCGTTGACCATCGTGCCGTCGTCGAGCGCGCCGATCTGCCCGGAGATGTATATCCAGCGCCCGGGCCCGTCGAAGCTGATCGACTCGCAGAAGCTCGTTCCGTAGGGACTGTCAACGCGTTGCTTGTCCATTTCCTCTCCCTTTCGCGTGCAGGTGTGCTCGGTCTTGGTGGTTGGTCCGTTCTAGGCCTGCTCGGTCAGCCGGGCGACGTCGCGCATCGCGGCGAGCAGCCCGCCGCGTGCCTGCTCGAGCGCATCGCCGGCGACGACGCTCGATAGCGCGATCTCGCCGCCTGGGCCCATGAAGACCCCGTGCGTGAGCGCGGCGAGATGCAGCAGCTGCGTGCCCTCGCCGGCCATGAAGTTGCCGGAGTGGCGCGCGAGCGAGCCGGTCGGGTAGATGCCGAGCACGGAGCCTTCGCCGACCGTCGTCAGCGGCAACCCAAGCTCGCTGGCGCCCTGCTCGAGCTCGGCGCGCAGCCATGCGGTGCGCTCGTCCATCGCGGCGATCGTCTCGGCGGTGAGGTGCTCGAGGCTGACTCGGCCGGTGACGCTCGAGAGCAGGTTGCCGTTGAACGAACCGCCGTGGTAGAGCGGCTGCTCGCGGTGCGGGTCGAGCACGTCCATCACCTCGGCGCGGCCGCCGGCGACGCCCATCGGCAGCCCGCCGCCGATGAACTTGCCGAGGAAGGTCAGGTCGGGCGTCAGCCCATGGAGCTCGGCCGAGCCGCCGTAGGCGAGTCGCAGCATCAGGCAGTCGTCGAGCACGAACAGCGCCCCGGCTTCCTGCGCGGCGTCCTGCACGCGGCGCAGGAAGCCGGGCGGGGCGGTCGTGACGAGGCCGCTGAACAAGAGCGGCTCGAGCACGACGGCGGCGATCTGCTCGCCGTGCAGCTCGAGCTTTCGTTCGAACGCCTCGGCGTCGCCGAACGGCGCGAGGTAGACGCGCCCGGGCTCCTCGGGACGGTCGTACAGCCCGACCTCGAGATCGTCGAAGGAGCCGTGGAAGCCGTCGATCGACTTGAGCACGGCCGCACGGCTGGTGAAGGCGCGTGCGATTTTCATCGCGAGCATGCCCGACTCGGTGCCGGAGTTGGTGAAGCGCACGCGCTCGAATGCCTCGATCCGCTCGCACAGCAGCTGGGCGAACTCGATCTGCTCCTCGGAGGGGACGAGCCAGCCGGAGCCGCGCCCGGCGGCGGCGCGCAACGCCTCGACGACGGGCGGGAAGGCGTGGCCGTGGATCAGGCTGAGCCCGTTGTTGGCCAGATCGACGTAGCGGTTGTCGTCGAGATCGATCAGGTAAGGCCCCTCGCCGCGCTTGCCGACGAGCGGATACGGGCGGTGGTATCCCCAGCCGCGAGTCAGACCGCGCACCATGTAGCGACGGGCACGCGTCATCGCCTCGGCCGAGCGCGGCGTGCGAGAGCGGTAGACCTCCTCCAGCTGGGCTCGCGCATCGGGCTTGAGCATCAGGTCGGTCACGGCCTCAGATTACTACCCTGTTCGATATGCCGTGCGAGCGACCGATAAAAGAACCATCCGAGTAAATTGGCCGATTCGTCCATGCGCGCTTGCGATACAACTACCCCAGTGCCGGGGGCCGTCCAGCCGATCGCAAGAAATCTTCGTCGTTGGAGGACGACGCGGGAGATGACGCTCTCGGCCCTGGCCGAGCAGGCCGGCGTGGCCAAGTCGACCGTGTCGCTGATCGAGCGCGGTCAGGGCAATCCGTCGATCGACACGGTCTGGGCACTCGCCTCGGCGCTCGGCGTTCCCTTCACGAGCCTGTTCCACGACGAGCCGCCCGCCGACGACGTGTCGGTCGTACGCGAGGACGACGGCTCGGTGATCGCGATCGAAGACGCCGGCCTCGAGGCGGAGGGCCTGGTCGCGCGCCACATGCTCACGCGATCGGGCGGCGCGTTGATCGAGATCTACACGCTCGTGTTCGACGAAGGCGCCGTGCGGCACGCAAGCGGGCACGTCAGCGGACTGTTCGAGCACATCACGGTCGCGATCGGAAGCATCGAGATCAGCAGCGACTCGTTCACGGAGGTCCTCAACGAAGGCGACCTGATCAGCTTCCGCGCCGACCGCCCGCACACCTACCGCGTGCTCAAAGGTCCCGTGCGGCTGGTCTCGGTTCACGAATACCCCCAGCGCTCGGACGCCTAGCGAGCCGTCGACGCGGCGCCGAGCGGCGTCCTCAGTCGCTCGCCAGCTGCCGATCGTCGCCCAGATGCGCGCGCCGATCGGCCAGCACGCCACGCTCCCCGCGTCCGTGCTCCGCTTGGTCGACGGCCCGCTAGAAGCTTGGGCACCAATAGTCAGTAGGAGCGCGGCAGGCCGAGCACGTGCTGGCCGACGAAGGCTTGCACGAGGTTGTTGCTGACGGGCGCCGTGCGATACAGGCGCGTCTCGCGGAACTTGCGCTCGATGTCGTACTCCTGCGCGAAGCCGAAGCCGCCGAAGCAGTCGAGCGCGGCGTTGGCGGCCTCCCACGATGCTTCGGAGGCGAGGTACTTGGCGATGTTGGCCTCGGCGCCGGCCGGCCGCCCTTGGTCATACAGCCAGGCGGCCTTGTGGCGCACGAGATCGGCGGCGCTCATCGACATGTGCGCGCGGGCGAGCGGGAACTGCACGCCCTGGTTGGCGCCGATCGGAGCGCCGAACACGTTGCGCTCGTTCGCGTAGGCGACGGCGCGGTCGAGGAAGAAGCGGCAGTCGCCGATGCACTCCGAGGCGATCAGGATCCGCTCGGCGTTCATCCCGTCGAGGATGTAGCGAAAGCCCTCGCCCTGCTCGCCGATCAGGGCATCTGCGGGCAGCTCGAGATCCTCGAAGAAGACCTCCGTCGTGGAGTGGTTGATCATCGTCTTTATTGGATTTATCTGAAGAGAGGATCCGCGGTCGCGCATGTCCACGAGGAACACCGACAGACCGGCCGTGCGCTTGGGTACCTCGGCCAATGGGGTCGTACGCGCGAGCAGCACCATCAGGTCGGAGTGCTCGGCGCGCGAGGTCCAGATCTTCTGGCCGTTGACGCGCCAGCCGCCGTTGGCCGTGGGCTCGGCACGCGTCTTGATCTGCGTCGTGTCCGAGCCGGCGTCGGGCTCGGTCACGGCGAACGCCTGCAGGCGCAGCTCGCCGGAGGCGATGCGCGGGAGGTAGGCAGCCTTCTGCCGATCGGAGCCGTGGCGCAGCAGCGTGCCCATCGTGTACATCTGCGCGTGGCACGCGCCGGCGTTGGCGCCCGTGGCGCAGATCTCCTCGAGGATCGCGCAGGCCGTGGCCAGCGGCAGACCCGAGCCGCCGTGTTGCTCTGGGATCAGCGCCGCCAGCCAGCCGGCGTCGGTCAGCGCGGCGACGAACTCGCTCGGGTAGCCGTCGGGCTCGAGCGAGCGCCAGTAGGCATCGCCGAAGCGCTCGCACAGCGCGCGCACGGCCTCGCGGATCGGTGCAATCTCGGCCGGCTCGGTGAAGTCCATGCTCAGGGCAGTCTGTCGCAGCGCGCGCTCAGGCGGACAGCCGTTCGAGCTCGTCGGCGATCTCGAACAGGTCTGCCACGGCGCCGTAGTGGGCGAAGTCGAAGATGCGCGCGCCGGGGTCGGAGTTGACGGCGACGATCGTGCGCGACCGCGACATCCCGGCCAGGTGCTGGGCGGCGCCGGAGATGCCGAGCGCGAGGTAGACGCGCGGGGCGACGGTCTTGCCCGACTGGCCGACCTTGCGCGTGCGCGAGGCCCAGCCCGCCTCGACGAGCGGACCGGACACGGAGACCGTCGCGCCGATCGCCTCGGCCAACCGTTCGAGCCGGGGCAGGCTATCGGCCGAGCCGATGCCGCGGCCCAGCGCGAGCAGGAAGTCGGCCTTGGCGATGTCGCGCTGCTCGCTCGGCGCCTCGCGCAGCTCGACGCGCTCGCTGCGCGCGGCGGTCGCCAGGTCGAGCTCGACACGCTCGACCTCGATGCCGGCTTCGGCCGCTGCTGTCGGCTCGAACGCCCCGGGGCGCAGCAGCAGGATCACGGTCTCCTTGCCCGGGAAGTCGAGCTCGGCGATGAGCTCCTCGCCGTAGGCCGGGCGCTGCGCCAGCGCACCCTGCTCTCGCCACGAGACAGAAGTCACGTCGCCGGCGAAACCGTGCTCGCCGCGAGCCGCGACGGCCGGGGCGAAGCCGAGCGAGTCGATCGTGTGCCCGGCCAGCACGAGCGACGGGCGGCGCTGCTCGATCAGCGCCTCGACGGCGGCCTGCGCGACGTGCGCCTCGAAGTGCGCTTGCGGCGTCGGCACGACGAGCACCCGCTGCACCCCCTCGAGCGAGACCGCGCCGGCCTGCGCCTCGGCGTCGGGCCCGATCAGGGCGACCACCGGCTCACCGGCGCCCTGCTCGCAGAGAGCGCGCGCGGCGCCGATCAGCTCGAAGCTGACCGGGCGAAGCTCTCCGCGACGCGCCTCTGCGAGCACCATGACCTCCCTCATCGGAGCCGCCTCCGCTCCCCCGGCGCAGCTCGGCGCCGACGTGTCCGGCTCACGCGCGCATCGCCTCCCCGACGATCGCGGCGATGCGCGCGGCGATCTCGGCGGGCGGTCCGTCGAGCAACGTCGCGCCGCCACCGCGCGGACGTGGCATGAGGGCGACTGTGCGCGAGCCGGCAGCGCTTGCCAAGGCACCGGCGTCGAGGCCGACGTCGGCGAGCCCGAGCACTGCGACGCTCGCCGCGCGCGCCTGCTTGATCGCGCGCAGGTTGGGACGACGCGGCGCGTTGATCCCGCTCTGCACGGTGAGCAGCGCGGGCAGCCCGACGCTCAGCAGCTCGACCGCGCCGCCCTCGAGCTGGCGCTGCACGATCAGCCGCTCGCCGTCGGGCCCGATCTGCTCGACGACGGCGACGTGGGCGCACTCGAGCAGGCCCGCCAGCGCCACTCCGGTCGCGGCGCTGGCCGCGTCGGAGGACTGCGCGCCGCAGAGGATCAGGTCGGGCCGCTCGGCGCTCGCCACGGCCGCGAGCACGCGCGCGATCGCCAGCGCGTCGACACCGGCGAGCGCCTGGTCCCACACGCGCACCGCGCGGTCGGCGCCCATCGCGAGCCCGGCGCGCAGCGACTCCTCGGCGCGCTCGTCGCCGACGGTCACGACGACCGTCTCTCCCTCGCCGCCTTCGTTCAACGCGAGCGCGGCCTCGAGCGAGAAGGCGTCCCACTCGTTCGGCGTCCACACCAGCGTGTCCGGCGCGAGCTCGACGGCGCCGTTGCCGGCGCCGGCCGCGCCCGCGCCGAAGTCCTCGCGCAGGCACGCGACCTGCTTGACGGGGACGAGGATCTTCACGAGGCGCGGCTCACGCCGGGCCGAGCAGCGCGCCGGTCGAGTCGTAGGAGTGAAAGCCCTTGCGCACCGTCTCGCGCACCTCCCACTTGGCGCGCGTGCCCTCTGGGATGTAGGCGATCTCGCCCGCTTGCACGTTGACCGGCTCGCCGCCCTCGGGCGTGATCGTCACATCGCCCTCGATCAGCGTGATCGTCTCACCGGGGCTCGACAGCATGAACACGCCCGGCGTGCAGTGCCAGACGCCGTTGTAGAGCTTGCCGTCGTCGGTGCGCCAGAGGATCGCCATCGTCGACTCGGGCTCGCCCGAGATGATGTCCTCCGGGGGGATCGGGGCGGGCACGACCGGTGCGTCGCGGACTGAGTACTTCGTGATCACGGTGACAACCTGCGGCATCTCTACGCTCCTCGTTTCGTTGCTGGCATTGCGCCTTCGCCTCAGTCGCCCGTCGTGACGGTCGCGACCGGCGATCGGGCGATGTCGACCTCGGGCAGCTCGCGCAGGTACGGCAACGCGACCGCCGGGTCCGGCGAGTCGATCTCACGCGCGAGGCGATGGCCTTCGAAGATGCTGTCGGCGGGCATCCGCGGCGCGAGGCAGTCGCCGACGCGGTAGACGGCCTCGACTCCCTCCTGCTCCAGACGCGCGGGGTCCGCGGTGAGCTCCCGGTAGACGCCGTCGACCGATTCGCGCTGTGTCACGAGCACGACCGCGTCGGCGTCCCAGGTCGCCTCGCCGCCCCAAACGCTCGCCCCGCGCATCGCGCCCGGCGCGATCTGCGCGAGCGTGTGTTGCAAGACGATCTCCGCGCCGCGCTCGCGCAGGCTCACGTTGACTGGGCCGAACTCCCCGGTGAAGGCCATGAAGGGGGCGACGTTCGGCTGCGGCGTGACGAACGTGACGCGCTTGCCCGCGTTCAGCAGCAGTTCGGCGACGCCGACCGCGGCGAAGTAGCCGTCGGTGTCGTACACGAGCACGTGCTCGCCGTCGATCTGGCCCTTCGCCGCGGAGATCTGCTCGGGCGTGTGAGAGCAGTCGAGCTCGGCGCCGGGGATCGTCTGCTGCGTGGTGCCGTTGAGGCCGTCCGAGCGCCAGCGGGCGCCGGTGGCGATGACGACGATCTCGGCGCCGTACTCGAAGATCGCGTCGGCCTCGAGTCGCGTCTCGAGGATCAGCTCGACGTTCTTCAGCTTCTCCAGCTGGATCTGGCGGTAGGCGATCACGCGGCCCCACTCGCCGAGGTTGGGATAGGCGCTGATTTCGCGCATGCTGCCCCCGAGCGTGTCGTGCTCGTCGAGCAGGTGCACCGCGCTCATGCCGCGCTTGCCGAGCACCATCGCGCACTCCATCCCGGCTGGACCGGCGCCGAGCACGAGCACGGTCTTCTCTGCGTTGGCCGCCTTCGTGAAGCGCTCCGGGTGCCAGCCGCGGCGGAACTCCTCGCCGAGCGTGGCGTTCTGGGTGCAGATGATCGGCAACGCCTGCCAGAAGCGCGAGGCGCAGACGTTGCAGCCGATGCACTCACGGATGTCCTCGTAGCGACCCTCTTCGATCTTCTTCGGGATGAACGGGTCGGCGATCGAGGGACGCGCCGCGGCGATGATGTCGATCACCCCGGAGCGGACCGCCTCGGCCATCGTGTCGGGATTCGTGAAGCGACCGACCGCAGCGATCGGCTTGTTGGTCGCGGGGCGCACGGCCTCGTAGTAGGAGCGGTAGTTGAACTCGCCCGCCACGCGCGAGGGGACGACGTTCTTCTCGGGCCAGTCTGCCGAGCTCCAGCCGCCCACCTGCAGGTCCCAGAAGTCGACGAGGTGATCCGCGAGCTGGATGAACCGAAACGCCTCCTCGCCGGCGCGGATTCCCAGGGGGCTGTCGTTGAGTGTGTCGATGCACAGCCGCGCGGTGATCGCGCAGTCCTCGCCGACCGCCTCGCGCACCAGCTCGATCGTCTCCAGCCAGAAGCGGGCGCGGTTCTCGAGCGTTCCGCCGTACTCGTCGGTGCGCTTGTTCAGCTTGCTCATGAGGAAGTGGCCGGTGATCGCACCGCCCTCCGAGCCGTGCACGTTGACGATGTCGAAGCCGACGTCGCGGCCGCGCTTTGCCGCCGCGACGTAGTAGCCCTGGATCTCGCGGATGCCGGCCTTGTCGAGCTCGTAGCAGGCCGCCGATGCGAGCGCCTCGTCGCTGACCTGGCTCGCCGAGGGCGCCGGCATGCGTGACTCCTTGTTGCCTGAGACATAGCCGCCGTGCCATAGCTCCAGGCCCGCGAGTGCACCGTGGTCGTGCGCGAGGTCGACCATCCCTTTGAGGTTGCGCGCGTCCTCGTCGTCCCACATCCGCGCAGAGATCACGGGGCGCGCGTCGCTCGACGGGTGCACCGAGCAGAACTCGGTGTTGACGGCGGCCCAGCCGCCCTCGGCCTTCATCCCGCGGATGCCCGCCTGTGAGCCAGGCACGTCGTCGCCGAAGCTCGTGCAGTGGGGGCTCTGGTAGAAGCGGTTGCGCAGCGTCTTCGGGCCGATCGGCACCGGCTCGAAGAGGATGTCGTGGCGAGGGTCTCGAGCCATCAGCGCAGGGCTGCTCCTACCGTTGGGCCTGTCCCATATCGATCAGTCGATATAGCCTACAGATCACGCTGGCTCCTGGCGTTCGGCCCGGAGATCGGCCGCCAGCGCTCGGTCGCGGCGCTCGCGCAGCGCGGCCAGCTGGTCGCGGTCGCTCGGAACGTGCGGCGCGAAGCCACCGGCGGACTTCGCGTCGGAGAGCACAGGGAAGAGGTTCTCGGCGATCGCATCGAACGTGGCGGCGCCGCCGAGGCCGACGGTCTCGAACGGACCCGTCAACCGCCAGCGCCGGGCGAGCCCATCGCGCATCACCTCGTCGATCGTCTCCGGCGTGGCGACGCCGTGCTCGACGAGCCACAGCGACTCGCGCAGCACGGCCAGCTGCAGCCGGTTCCACAGCAGCCCGTCGACCTCGCGCTCGAGCACGACCGGGCGCTTGCCGATCGCGCGCAGCAGTGCCTCGACCCGCTCGCGCAGCGCGAGCGGGGTGCGCTCCCCCGCGACGACCTCGACGAGCGGCATCAACAGCGGCGGGTTCCAGTAGTGCGTGCCGACGATCCGCTCGGCCACGCCGGCCGCCTCGCCGAGTGCGCCGAGCGAGATCGAGGAGGTGTTGCTCGCGACGATCGCGCCCGGGTGACGCGCGGCCAGCGGGCCGAGCACCTCCGCCTTCAGCGCGAGCTGCTCCGGCAGCGACTCGACGATCAGCTCGGGCTCCTCGAGCGTGGCCGCGTCGTCGGCCTCCACGCCGGCCCAGCTCATCGACAGACGCGCGCGAGAGACGGTCGGCTCGTCGGCCAGGCCATGCTGCGACACGAGCGCGAGCGCCTGCTCGACGCGCTGTTCGGCGCGCGCACGGTCGCGCACGATCCACTGCACGGGGCAACCGGCGAGCGCGTACTCGCAGCCGATCTGCGCGCCCATCAGGCCGGCGCCGACGATCGCCACACGCGCGCTCGGGCTCGTACCCCCGTTCATGGGCCGGAGGTTGACGGATACTGACGCGAGATGTCCTCGCCGCCGCCGACAGCGCCGATCACGCGCCTGACGATCTCCTGTCCCGACCAGCCGGGCATAGTCGCTGCGGCCTCGCGCTTCCTCACGGAGGCGGGGGCGAACATCGTGCACTCCGACCAGCACACGACCGACCCGCGCGGCGGCACGTTCTTCATGCGCATGGAGTTCGATCTCGAGCTGACGCCGGAGCAACGGCGCGAGCTGGAAACGCGCTTCGCTCGCGAGGTGGGCGAGCCGCTGGCGATGCGGTGGCGCATGTGGGACGCGAGCGAGCCCAAGCGGGTCGCGATCCTCGTCTCGCGCCAGGATCACTGCCTGCTCGACCTGCTGTGGCGCCGGCGGCGCGGGCAGCTGCAGATCGACGTGCGGCTCGTCGCCTCCAACCACCCCGACCTGCGCGGAGACGTCGAGTCCTTCGGCGTGCCCTACGCGCACGTCCCGGTCGAGCCCGAGCGCAAGGGCGATGCCGAGCGCGAGCTGCTCGAGCTGCTGCTCGGCGAGCGCGTTGACCTCGTGATCCTCGCGCGCTACATGCAGATCCTCAGCCCCGGCTTCCTGCAGCGCCTGACAGTCGACGGCGCACCGGTGCCGCTGATCAACATCCACCACTCCTTCCTGCCGGCCTTCGCCGGCGCCGCCCCCTACGCGCAGGCCAAGGAGCGCGGCGTCAAGCTGATCGGCGCCACCGCGCACTACGTCACCGAGGGACTCGACGAGGGGCCGATCATCGAGCAGGACACGGTGCGCGTCTCCCATCGCGACGACGTGCCCGCCCTGATGCGTCTCGGCGCCGACATCGAGCGCGCCGTGCTCGCGCGCGCCGTGCAGTGGCATTGCGAAGACCGCGTGCTGCGCGCGGGGGAGACGACGGTCGTCTTCTGAGCGCTACGACGTCCCGAGCACCATCAACGTCTTCGTCCCGGTCACGCGCCCGGACCGGCGCAGCAAGTCGATCACGCGCTTGAGGTCGTCGACGTCGCGCACGCGGATCCAGGCGAGCGCGTCGGGGTCGCCGGCGGTCGTGAAGATCGTCTGCACCTCGGGTATCCCGGCGGCGATCCCCGCGATCTGATCGACGGGCAGGTTGCCGGCGAAGCGCAGCTCCGTGAAGGCCTGCAGCGGATGGCCGAGCAGGGCGTGATCGACCTGCACCGTGTAGCCCGTGATCACGCGCTCGCGCTCGAGCCGGTCGACACGGCGCTTGACGGCCGGCGCCGACAGCGAGACGCGCTCGGCCACGTCGGCGAGCGTGCGACGCGCGTCCTGGCGGAGCAGCTCGATGATCTCGAGGTCCGTCTCGTCGAGCTCCGGCGCGTTCTCAGCCACGCAAGAATCTTATCTATTAGTTGATAAAAAAAGAGAAAACCTGCGTCTAAGGCGCACTTGACGGGGATTTCGGTGTGCTGCAGCGGGCAATCGTCTGACATGAAGGCAATGCCGAGAGGCGCCCCCGTGTTGGCGAGCGAGCCACAGCCGGCCGAGTCGGTGCAGGCCGGGCAGCTCGACGTGCTCGACGTCGTGCAGAAGCGCGTGCTGTGGCTGGCCATGAGCATGGTTCACCACGCCAACAAGGTGCGCCAGACCGATTCGGGCGTGAAGGTCGGCGGGCACCAGGCCTCCTCGGCGTCGATCGTCTCGATCATGTGCGCGCTGTACTTCGAGCACCTGCGCGCGCCCGACCGCGTCTCGGTCAAGCCGCACGCCGCGCCCGTGCTGCACGCGATCAACTACCTGCTCGGGCGCCTCGACGAGTCCTACCTGACGCGCCTGCGCGAGTTCGGCGGGCTGCAGAGCTATCCCAGCCGCGCCAAGGACCCCGATCCCGTCGACTTCTCGACCGGCTCCGTCGGGATCGGCGCCACGGCGACGATCTGGAGCGCGCTCGCCCACCGCTACGTCGCCGGCCACTTCGAGGTGCCCCAGGGCGGTCGCCAGGTCGCGCTCGTCGGCGACGCCGAGCTCGACGAGGGCGCCATCTGGGAAGCGCTCGTCGACCCGATGGTCGCCCGCCTCGGCGAGGTGCTGTGGATCGTCGACCTCAACCGCCAGTCGCTCGACCGCGTCGTCCCCGACATCGCCGCCGGGCGCGTCGGCGCGATGTTCGAGGCCGCCGGCTGGCAGACGATCACCGTCAAGTACGGCCGCCGCTTGCGCGAGCTGTTCGCGCGCCGCGGCGGCGAGGCGCTGCGTGCGCGGATCGACGCCATGCCCAACGAGGAGTACCAGCGGCTGCTGCGCTCGCCCGCCGCCGAGCTGCGCGAGCGCCTGCCCGGGGAAGGTCGCGGCCGCCGCGACGTCGAGCGCTTGGTGAACGATCTGCCCGACGAGGAGCTCGGCGCCGCCGTGCGCGACCTCGGCGGCCACGACCTCGCCGACCTGCTCGACGCCTTCCGCCGCGCCGACGAGGTCAAGGACCGTCCGACCGTCGTCTTCGCCTACACGATCAAGGCCTGGAGCCTGCCCACCGAGGGGCACCCCGGCAATCATTCGGCGCTGCTCTCAGACGCGCAGTGGCAGGGGCTGGCCGGTGAGCTCGGCGCCGACGCCGAGCGCCCGTGGGCGCGCTTTGCCGAGGGCTCGCCCGAGCAGCGGGTGTGCGATGCGAGCGCCGCGCGGCTGACGCGCGAGACCGTGCAGCTGAACGGCCCCCCGCCCGTGCCCGCCGACCTCGGCCGCTCGCACGCCGGCGCCGAATCCACCCAGCAGGGCTTCGGGCGCTTCTTCATGGACCTCGCCCACGCCGCCCCCGAGGCTGCCGCCCACGTCGTCTCGCTCAGCCCCGACGTCGCCTCCTCGACCAACCTCGGCGGCTGGATCAACCGCGTCGGCGTGTGGAACATGGGCGAGCGGATCGACTGGTTCGCCGACGACTCCGACACGCTGGTGCGTTGGCGCGAATCCGACCACGGGCGCCACGTCGAGCTCGGCATCGCCGAGGGCAACCTCGTCGGCCTGCTCGGCGAGCTCGGCGCCACGTGGTCGCGCGACGGCACTGCGCTGCTGCCGATCGGCACGCTGTACGACCCGTTCGTCAACCGCGCGCTCGAGCCGTGGTCGT
>DATINR010000140.1:0-5885 GCA_035473995.1 Solirubrobacteraceae bacterium | reverse complement strand
AGGCCGATGCGGAAGGCCTCTTGGATCAGCTCGCCGACGGTGCGCAGGCGGCGGTTGCCGAAGTGCTCGTACTCGTCGAGGTGCTCGGCGACGGGCTCGCGCGGCATGCTCATCGCCTCGGCCGCGTAGTCCTTGATCTCGACCTCGCCGTCCTCGGGGATGCCGAGGATCTTCGGCAGGCGCACGAGCTCCTGGATCAGGGCGACGATGTCGTCCTTGGTCAGCGTGCGCACGTCGAGGTCGGTCGACTGCTTCAGGCGCGAGTTGAGCTTGTAACGCCCGACGCGCGTGAGGTCGTAGCGCTTGGGGTCGAAGAACAGCTGGTTGAGCAGCGCCTTGGCGTTGTCTACGCTCGGCGGCTCGCCCGGACGCTGCTTCTTGAACAGCTCGATCAGCGCGCCGTCTTCGGTGCGCGTGACCTCGGTGTCGGCGTCGATCGTGTTGCGGATGTACAGCGAGTTCTCGAACAGCCGCAGGATCTCCTCATCGGTCGCGTAGCCCATCGCGCGCAGCAGCACCGTCACCGGCAGCTTGCGCTTGCGGTCGATGCGGACGAAGACCTTGCCCTTCTTGTCGATCTCGAGCTCCAGCCACGAGCCGCGAGCGGGCATCAGGTTGGCGATGAAGACCTGCTTCTCGCGGTCCTTGGGCTCCATCAGGTAGGCGCCCGGCGAGCGCACGAGCTGCGTCACGACGACGCGCTCGGTGCCGTTGATCACGAACGTGCCGCGCTCGGTCATCCACGGGAAGTCGCCCATGAAGACGGACTGCTCGCGGATCTCACCGGTCTCGCGGTTGATGAAGGCGACCGTGACGGTCAGCGGGCGCGCGTAGGTGAGGTCCTTCTCGCGGCACTGCTCGAGCGAGGCGACGGGCTCGTCGAAGACGAACTCGCCGAACTGCACGGCGAGGTTGCCCGTGTAGTCCTCGATTGGCGAGATGTCGTCGATCGTCTCACGCAGACCGCCCTTCTCGGGGTCGGTCAGCCACGAAAACGAGCGGCGCTGGATGTCGATCAGGTTGGGTACATCAACGGTCTTGTTGAGGCGCGCGAAAGTACGGCGCGTCCGGAGAGCATCTGCAGCGGCCAAGAAACGACTCCTTCGGAGGGCGAGAAACGGGCAGAGGAGCGCGGCGAAGCGCGACTCGTAAAGATAGCACAGACCATCGGCGCCCTGAAGTGGGCTGCCGACGCTCACGGACCCCGCCCTCGACTTCCGCGTATGTGGCGCGGCGTCGTGCCTCTGGGTGGCTGCGGCTATTGGTCAGCAGCAGGGACTTTACCGGAAAAACGGCGAATGTGAGCGAAACTTAAAGACGCCGGCGAAGGGTCAAGCGAGGCCCTGCCTAGGAGAGGTCGACCGAGACACCGCCCCACTCCTCCGGCGCGACGTCGGCGATCGACTGCGTGAATGTCCAGCGGTGGCCGGCGAGGTCCAGCAGCGTGCACTGGCGCTCGCCGTAAGGATGGTCGCAAAGCTCCCGCACCACCCGCGCTCCGCATGCGACGGCGGCGGCGAACCGGGCGTCGGCGTCCTCCACACGCACGAGAACCGATGAGCACGCCCCGGGCACGGCTGCGCCGGAGTCGACGTCGGGTGGGCGATCGCGCACGACCACGGCCCCGTCGCCGACGCGCAGCTGCGCGCGATGCTCGCCTGCCTGCCAGCGAACGGAGAAGCCGAACGCACGGCAAAGCCACTCGACGGCCCGCTCGACGTCGTCGTAGACGAGTTCGGGAATGACCGTGCCGGAGGGAACCGAGCGGTTTGCGAGCACCGAGCCGTTCTACATCATCGACCGCCGCCCCGGCCGCCCGTCCCCGAGCCACCGCCGAACCGAGCCCGAGCAGACGAACGGCCCCGAGCTGGTCAGGGCCGTTCAAATACTTGCCAAGCGGAGCCGGGCGGCGATGGGCTGCCCGCGAAGCCGCAGCCCATCGACGCTCGGCGCAGCGCCTACTTGACCTCGACGCTCGCGCCAGCCTCCTCGAGTTCCTGCTTGAGCTTGTCGGCCTCCTCCTTTTCGACGCCCTCCTTGACGGGCTTGGGAGCCTCGTCGACGAGCGCCTTGGCCTCTTTCAGGCCAAGCCCCGTGGCGGCGCGCACGACCTTGATCACCTGGATCTTCTTGTCGCCTGCGCCGGCGAGGATCACGTCGACCGTGCCGCCCTCTTCCTCGGCGGCCGCGTCGCCGCCGCCACCGCCGCCGGCAGCCGCGACGGGTGCCGCGACGGCTGCCGCGGAGACCCCGAACTCCTCCTCGAGCGCCTTGATCCGCTCGGCGAGCTCGAGCACGGAGATGCCCTTGAGCTCCTCGATCCAATCTTGGGTACTGGTTGCCATCTCGTTCAGTCCTCCTTGGTGGGATTCGCATCGGCGGGGTCCTGCTCGGCCTGCGCCGATGCGTCCGCCTGGTTTTCGTTCTCTTGCGCCGGCTCGTTCGCCGGCTCAGCTTTGTCCTCGGTCTCGGCAGCCTCGGCGGGCGCCTCGGCCGCGGGCTCCTCGGCAGGCGCCTGCTCGGGCGCAGCCTCGGTCTCGGTGGCGACCTCGGCAGCGGGCTCCTCGGCGGAAGGCGCGTCCTCGGTCGCGGGAGCGTCAGCCTCGGCGACGGGCTCCTCTGCGGCAGAAGCCTCGGTCTCGGCGGAGGTCTCCTCGGCGGCGGGCGCCTCTGCCACGGCGGCGGGCGCCTCGCCGGCGGGGATCTCGCCGGACTCCTTCTTCTGCTGCACCTGGCCGAGCGCGGAGGCGAGGCCACCGACGAGCGCGGCGAGGCTGCGCACGAGGCCACCGACGGGCGAGGCGACGACGCCGACGAGCTGGCCGTAGAGCACATCGCGCGAAGGCAGGCGCGAGAGCGAACGGAGCTGATCGACGTCGAGCACGGCGCCGTCCATCAGGCCGCCCTTGAACGGCAGCAGCTGGGTGGCTTTGGCGTAGTCGGCGATCGCCTTGGCGGCGGTCGCGACGTCGCCGCGCACGAAGGTCAGCGCGGTCGGCCCGGCGAGGTAGTCCTTCAGCGTCTCTGCCCCGGCCTGGTCGGCGGCGCGTTCGGTGAGCGAGTTCTTGACGACCTTGAACGTCGCGTCGGCGTCGCGCAGCTTGGCGCGCAGCTCGGCGACCTGGGGCACGGAGATGCCGCGGTAGTCGACGGCGAAGATCGCGTGCGACTCGTCGATGTGGGTCGCGATCTCCTCGATCGCCACAGCCTTCTGCTCTCGGTTCATTGATTTCCGTCGCTCTCGAAGTTTCGGTTTGCCCATGCAGGCAGACGAGAGAGCGCGGACAGAACCGCGGCTGCTGCTCGCTCCAACCTGCCTCGGTCTTCTCCGTCGAACGAATCGATCGGCGGCGCCGAGGGTCTCGGGCGGTGCGTTTTGCTCGGCGGAGTGTAGCCGCTCTCAAGCGGCGGCGGGCTCGCCGGTCAGTTCGCGCGTGCGGCTCGGGTCGACCTTGACGCCGGGGCCCATCGTCGAGGTCATCGTGATCGAGCGCAGGTAGCGGCCTTTGGCGACGGCCGGCTTGGCGCGGACGAGCTCTTCGACGACGGCGGCGTAGTTCTCGAGCAGCTGCTGCTCGTCGAAGCTGGCCTTGCCGATCACGAGGTGCACGATCGCGGTGCGGTCGGTGCGGTACTCGACCTTGCCCGACTTGGACTCCTCGACGGCCTTGGCGACGTCCATCGTGACGGTGCCGACTTTCGGGTTGGGCATCTTGCCGGACGGCCCGAGGATGCGCCCGAGGCGACCGACGACGGACATCATGTCGGGCGTGGCGATGGCGACGTCGAACTCGTCGAAGCCCTCCTCGATCCGTTTGGCGAGGTCGTCACCGCCGACGACGTCGGCGCCGGCGCCTTCGGCCTCGGCGACCTTCGGGCCCTGCGCGAACACGACGACCTTGACGTCCTTGCCGATGCCGTTGGGCAGCGCGATCGTGCCGCGCAGCTGCTCGTCGGCGTGGCGCACGTTCAGCCCGGTGCGCACGTGGACCTCGATCGACTCGTCGAACTTGGCGTTGGCGAGGGTGCGCACGAGCGAGACGGCCTCGGCCGGCTCGTACTCGCGCTCGCGGTCGACCTTGCCGAGGTCCTCGGCGTAGCGCTTGCCGTGCGCGCTCATGAGGCCACGTCCACGCCCATCGAGCGGGCGGTGCCGGCGATGATCTTGGCGGCCTGGTCGACGTCGTGCGCGTTGAGATCCTGCAGCTTTCGCTCGGCGATCTCGCGCAGCTGCGCCTGGGTGATCGTGCCGACCTTGACGCGGTTGGGCTCGCCCGAGCCCTTGTTGATTTTGATCGCCTGGCGGATCAGCACGGCGGCAGGCGGAGTCTTCGTGATGAACGTGAACGAGCGGTCCTCGTAAACGGTGATGACGACGGGGATGACCGTTCCCGTTTCGCTCTGCGTCTGCGCGTTGAAGGCCTTGCAGAACTCCATGATGTTGATCCCGTGCTGGCCCAGCGCAGGGCCGACCGGCGGCGCAGGGCTGGCCTGGCCGGCGTTGGCTTGCAGCTTGATCGTTGTGAGGACCTTCTTTGCCATGTTCCCGTCCTAGAGCTTCTTGACTTGGTCGAAGCTGACTTCGACCGGAGTCTCGCGACCGAAGATTGATACCAGCACCTTGAGCTTGGCGGCGTCGTCGTTGATCTCGGAGATCTCGCCGGAGAAGTCCGACAGCGGCCCGGAGACGACCTTGACGGACTCGCCGATCGTGAACTGGGCACGCGTGCGGGTGGCCGTGGCGACCTCCTTGTGCAGCAGCCGGTCGACCTCGACCTGCGTCAGCGGGACGGGCTCCTGGGAGGCGCCGACGAAGCCGGTCACGCCGGGCGTGCCCTTGACGACGCCCCACGAGTCCTCGTTGAGCTCCATGTTGACGAGCACGTAGCCGGGCATGGTGCGCTTCTCGACGGTGACCTTCTGGTTGTCCTTCATCTCGGACACGGACTCGGTCGGCACGACGACGTTGCGCACGGCGCGCTGCTGCCCGAGCGAGACGACGCGGTGCTCGAGGTTGTGCTTGACCTTGTTCTCGTGACCCGAGTAAGTGTTCACGACATACCAACGAAACATTCAGAAGCTCCTGTGCTGCGTTACGAGCTGACGACGGGCGTCAGAGGATGAATTCGACGATTTCCTTGGCAACGAAATCTGCGAGCCCAAGGTATGCGCCGGCGATGGCGACGAAGCCGAGCACGACGGCCGTGGCCTGCGTGACCTGCCGGCGATCGGGCCACTGGACGCGCTGAAGCTCTGCCCAGCTGGCGCGGAAGAAGGCGAGCACGCGGTTGCCGCCGCGGATCGGCGCGCCGGAAGCCTGCTCGGGCGTGACGCCGCTGCCGTCGCCGCCGCCGGGCGCCCTGCGCACGGGGCTGCCGGCAGGTTCCTGCAGCTCGTCGGCGCCGATGTCGCCCTCGGAGAGAGCCTCGGCCTCGACTTCGCCCTCGGAGAGGTGCTCGGTGTCGACGTCGCCGTCGGAGCCGATGCTCGCGTCGACGTAGTCGCCGGTCGGCGCGTCGGGCTCGACGGGGACGCCGCCGGCGCCGCGCACGAGCGCGGCCTCGAACTCGTCGGCCTCGCCCGAGGCGTGGTCGAGCGCGCCGGGCACGTCCGAGCGGGTCGGCTGCGTAGTCGAAGAATGGCGCGAGCCAGGTGCGCGCCTCTGGCGACGCTGCTTTGCACGTTTGCGGTCACGGGCCACGAGCTGCGCTCCCGCGCTAGCGAGTCTCCCGATGGCTGGTGTGCTTGCGACACCAACGGCAGTACTTGCGCAGCCCGATGCGATCGGGGTTGTTGCGCTTGCTCTTATTCGTCTGGTAGTTGCGGCGCTTGCACTCCTCGCAAGCGAGGGTGATCGCGATCCGAACGTCTCCGCGGGCCATGTC
>DATINR010000139.1:0-1772 GCA_035473995.1 Solirubrobacteraceae bacterium | reverse complement strand
AATTCCTCTAGCACGTGCCGCGCCGGGACGAACGCCCGCTCGGCTACGCTGCGCACCATCTCTGCTGCCCCTCCTCGGGTCGCCTTTCGCTGCAGGGGACTCTACGCGATGGGCCTGTGCGACGCCAGCGCCAAGCGCGCCGCGCCCCCTCCGCACACGGCCGGGAATGCCGTGACAGACCGCAACAGCCGTTGATAGGGTGGCTCGACCGTGACTGGGAGAGGAGCGATCTCGGTGGGGCTGCTCGGCGCGTGCGCGGCGTTCGTGATGAGCGGCTGCGGCGGCGGCACCGAACAGAGCCACGGCGAAGTCAAGCGCAGCTACGACATGCGGATCGCGGCGGCGACGTTTCCGGCGAAGCAGTCGATGGCGCGCCCGGCCGAGATGAAGGTGCGCGTGAGCAACGAAAGCGCGCGCACGGTGCCGAACGTCGCGATCTCGGTCGACTCGTTCTCCTACGTCGAAAAATACGCCGAACTGGCCGCGAACAAGCGGCCGATCTGGGTGGTCGAAGAAGGCCCGGGAACGCCGGCCGAGCTGCCGGTCCAGAGCCAAGCCGTGAGCCCGCCGGGCGGCGGGCAGACCAACTACGTCAACACATGGGCGCTCGGGCCGCTGAAGGCCGGCTCCTCGCGGACGTTCACGTGGAAGGTGGTGCCGGTCAAGGCGGGCTCCTACACGCTGCATCTGAAGGTGGCGGCGGGACTGGCGGGCAACGCCCGCGCCGTGCTGCGCGGCGGCGGTCAGGTGAGCAGGAGCCTCACGGCCGAGATCGCCCCGGCGCCGCCGATCACGCACGTGAACCCGAGCACGGGCAAGGTCGTGCCGGGCACGTTCCCGGCGAGCTCCAACTAGCAGCGGCTGCGCGAGCGGGCGAGGGCCGGCCGCGTGCGAGGACTCCCCTCGCCCGGCGTTTGGCCCGCTGTCGAAACGGGCCCTCGGCGATTTCGCCAATAGATGCTGTCCGAAGGCCCGCTGGGCACTACGATTGCGTTCGGCTTTACGGCCCTTGGCCCAACCGCCGTCGAAGGATCTTCGACCGACCCGGCGAGCGCACCTCGCTCGCTTGACCGCTTCAGGAGGAATCGATTCCGCTCATGCCCAGGACACGTCAGCAAAACGTCACCGCAGCGCAGTGGAGCGCCAACGGCTCAGCTCTCGGCTCGCCGGATCTGACCGTCGCGGACAACCAGGTCTTCGGGGCGAACGTGTTCTCGCCCGCCGTGCAGCGCAACCGCCTGCCCAAGCACGTCTACAAGGCCCTGCACCGGACGCTCGCCCGCGGCGAGGCGCTCGACACGACGCTGGCCGACTCGGTCGCGCAGGCGATGAAGGAATGGGCGATGGAGAAGGGCGCGACGCACTACACGCACTGGTTCCAGCCGCTGACGGGCTCGACGGCGGAGAAGCACGACTCCTTCTACGGCCCGGTCGGCGACGGCACGGCGATCGCGGAGTTCTCGGGCAAGGAGCTGATCCAGGGCGAGCCGGACGCGTCTTCGTTTCCGACGGGCGGCATCCGCGCGACGTTCGAGGCGCGCGGCTACACGGCGTGGGACCCGACCTCGCCGGCGTTCATCCTCGAGAACCCGAACGGCGCGCTGCTGTGCATCCCGACGGCGTTCACGTCGTGGACGGGCGAGGCGCTGGACCACAAGATCCCGCTGCTGCGCTCGATGGACGCGCTCTCGGGCGCGGCGATCCGCGCGCTGGAGCTGCTCGGCGTGGACGAGGCATCGCGCGTGTTCACGACGACGGGCTGCGAGCAGGAG
>DATINR010000138.1:0-11647 GCA_035473995.1 Solirubrobacteraceae bacterium | reverse complement strand
CGAGAGCAGGGCGATCGTGGCGATCACGATCAGCGCGCCCGTGACCGACTCGTCGCTCTGCGTCACGCCCTGCTGCACGAGGTCGCCGACGACGACGAGCAGGATCAGGTCGAACGGCTCGAGCTGGCTGAGCTCTCGCCGTCCCACGACCCTCGTCACGAGGAACACGAAGAAGAACACGACGGTGGCGCGGATCACGAGGTCCATGCTCAGCAAACGCTCCTCACGGGAAGATGGTCAGCGATCGGTGCACGCGCGCGAGCTGCCGCGCGCCGTCCAGCAGCGCGACGTCCTCACGGCGCTTGCCGACGTTGGTCGGGTTGGCCTGGAAGTAGATCCACAGCACGAGCGCTTTGCCGGCCGGGAGGTCGCCGTAGGAGAGCACCACCTGTCCGTCGTGCGAGCTCTCGCTGCTCGGTTCGGGGACGATCGAGTTGACGCTCATCGATTCCCACCAGCCTTCGGCGAAGTCGAGCTGCAGCTGCTTGATCTCGCGGCGGGCGAGCACTTCCACGCGCACCTGGAAGATCAGGCCGCTGCGCAGCCGGGTGGGCGCCGTGACGCTCAAGCTCGCCGCCGGCGACGCGGCGGTGCTCGTCGAGGGGTGCTGGCCGAAGACGCCCAGCAGGGCGAGCAGCGGCAGCGCGGCCATGCACGTCAGCAGCGCTCGGCGCACCCACGGGCCGAGCGCGTGGCCCACCATGTCGCGATTGCGCTCGAGCGCGATCCCTTCTGGAAGCTGGCTCACCAAGTGGCTGTTCGGCCTTCCCCCGCGCGCTCCTGCCGCTGCAGGCGCGCGCGCGGCAATCTGCGCCGCGCGCGGTGCCGGCGCTCGCGCGACGGCCGGGCGCGCCGACTCAGCGCAGGATCTCGACGAGCAGCACCCAGGCGTTGACCGACGCGCACAGCAGCGCGCCGACGATGCCGCCGACGATCCGGTAGAGGCCGCCGCCGCTCTGCGCCAGCAGGCTGACAGCGCCGACGATCAGGGGCAGCGTCCCGGGGATCACGAGCCCGAAGTGGAACAGCGGCCGCACGTACTCGCGAGTCGGCTCGAGCGCCCGGGCGGCGAGCACCCAAGATCCACCCCCCGAACGCCAGCCCGACCCCGAGCAGCTCGGCGCCGAGCGCCGTCGTGCTCTGCCCGGGGATCAGGCCGACGAGCGAGACGACCACGGCGCTGAGCAGCAACAGCAGGGTCTGCAATGCCCGCGCGGGCAGTCCTTCGGTATTTGAGGATGTCCTGCATGTTCACCGAGACCGCGACGAACAAGAGGCCCGTGAGCGCGGCCGAGGCGCCGGCGCTGGCGACGAACAGGTCGGTCCAGTCGGCGGCCGAGTACGCGGTTCCCACGCGCGCATGTTCCCAAGTCCGGGAGCGGGCAGGCGAGCAGCCACAATGCCCCCATGGCCTCGCAGCTGCACGACGCTCCGCACGTCGCCCGCGACGACCTCGAAGGTCCCGCTCAGCTCAGCGCGCACAAGGTCCGCACGCGGTTGTTGTTCCTGCTCGCGCTGGTGCTCGCCGTCGTGGCCGCCGTCACATTGCTGCCGGGACTCGGCGAGCTGCGCAGCCGGCTCGCGCACGCCAGCCCGGGCTGGCTCGTGCTCGGCGTCGCGCTGAAGCTGCTCTCGGGGTTCGGCTACGTGGCCGTCTTTCGCATGGTCTTCTGCCGCATGATGTCCTGGCGGGTGAGCTTTCAGATCGGCATGTCCGAGCTCGGCGCCAACGCGCTGATCCCGACGGGCGGCGCCGGCGGGCTCGCGCTCGGCGCGTGGGCGCTCAAACGCGGGGGCATGGAGGGGGAGGAGATCGCCAAGCGGACGGTCGCCTTCTTCCTGCTCACGAGTCTGCCCAACGTGCTCGGCGTGATCGTGCTCGGCGCCGCGCTCGGCCTGGGCGCGATCGGCGGCGAGGGCAACCTGCTGCTGACGCTGCTGCCGGCCGCGATCGCGGCCGCTGCGATCGTGCTGGCGATCTCCGCCGGGCGCATCGCCAAGCGGCTGAGCGAGCGCCTGGAGAGGCGCCGCGACGGCGAGCCCTCCAAGCGCGAGCTGTTCGTCGTAAAGACGCTCGGCGCGATCGGCGACGGCGTCGGCGAGGCGCTTGCGCTGCTGCGCGAGGGCAACTCCGTGCTGATCCTCGGCCTGATCGCCTACCTCGCGTTCGACGTGATGATCGTGTGGGCCACGTTCCACTCGCTCGGCCCCGCGCCGCCGCTGGCGATCCTCTGGATCGCCTATCTGATCGGCGAGCTCGGCGGCCTGATCCCGGTGCCCGGCGGGATCGGCGGCGTCGACGCCGGCCTCGTCGGCACGCTCGCCCTGTACGGCGTGTCGCTGACGTCGGCGACCGGCGCCGTGCTCGCCTACCGCGCGATCGCGCTGTGGGTCCCGGCGCTCGTCGGCGGCCTCGCATTCCTCGCGCTGCGGCGCACGCTGCGCGAGGAGGCCGAGCAGATCGCGATCTGCGCGCCGCAGCAGGAGATCGAGGTGATCGGGCTCGGGCGCGTCACGATCGGCGAGCGTCCGTGAGCCTCAGCGGATCTTGATCGCCTTGCCGTGCGAGGAGAACCTCAGCGTCAGCGTCGCGCCCTTGGGGATCGACTGCACCGCGTTGAGCGTCACCGTGTAGAGCGAGCCGCCGAGCGAAAAGCTGCCTTTGGAGAGGCTGTAGGCGCCTTTCACTTCGGCCGGCTTGACCGAGATGCCGACGAGCTTCAGGTTCGTGTCGGTGAGCGAGATCTTCAGCTTCTTGTTGCTCGCGCCGCCGGCCAGGCCGACCGTCGCGTTGCACGCGTTGCCGCCGCCGCGGCATTTGAGCGAGACGGTCTTGGCAGCGGCGCCCGGCGCTGCGATCGCGGCGAGCGCACCGGCCGCGAGCACGGCGGCGGCGAGGCGTCGAGGGGCGCCCGCGCGGGCGCCCGGACGGAAGCGGCCCCCGGGCCGAGCTGCGGAGAGCTGTGCGGTCATGTGAAGTCCCCCTGTTGCTGTTCTGAACGTGGAGTCGTGTTGCGGCGCACCCCGGCGCGCGCCGCGGCCGGGACGATAGCGCCGGCGTGGGATGATGCGTCTCGGTCGTTATCGGTCACGGGCGGGGCAACACGCGAGCACAAAGGACGAGAGATGTCGATCTCCAAGTACGAGTCGGAGCAGATCGAGAAAGCCAACGCGACGGGCAAGACGCCCGTGGTCTTCATCCACGGCCTGTGGCTGCTGCCGAGCAGCTGGGATCGCTGGGCGACGGTGTTCGACGAGGCCGGGTACGCGCCGCTCACCCCCGGCTGGCCGGACGACCCGCAGACGGTCGAGCAGGCCAACGCCAAACCGGAGGTGTTCGCGCACAAGTCGGTCGGCCAGGTCGCCGACCACTTCGCCGAGGTGATCGGGCAGCTCGCCAAGAAGCCTGCCGTCGTCGGGCACTCCTTCGGCGGGCTGCTGACGCAGATCGTCGCCGGCAGAGGGCTGTCGGCGGCGAGCGTCGCGATCGACCCGGCGCCGTTTCGCGGCGTGCTGCCGCTGCCGATCTCGGCGCTGAAGTCGGCCAGCCCGGTGCTCGGCAACCCGGCCAACCGCAATCGCGCGGTGCCGCTGACCTACGAGCAGTTCCGCTTCGGCTTCGCCAACGCCGTCTCCGAGGAAGAGGCCAAGGAGCTGTACACGACCTACGCCGTGCCGGCCGCCGGCCTGCCGCTGTTCCAGGCGGCCACGGCCAACCTCAACCCATGGACGGAGGCGAAGGTCAACAGCAAGAACCCCGACCGTGGCCCGCTCCTGATCATCAACGGCGAGAAGGACAACACCGTTCCGTGGGCGATCGCCAACGCGTCCTACAAGAAGCAGAAGCGCAACGAGGGCGTCACGGAGATCGTCGAGCTGCCGAACCGCGGGCACGCGCTGACGATCGACAGCGGCTGGCGCGAGGTCGCCGACACGGCGCTCGCGTTCGTCAAGCGCTTCGCGTAGGTCAGGGAACGGGCGAGCGGTCGCAACGTGGCGGGCAAGCGGCAGATCGAGCTGGTGCTGGCGGACGTCGACGGCACGCTGGTCACCGACGACAAGCAGCTGACCGATCGCGCGATCGCGGCCGTGCGTTCGCTCCACCAGGCCGGCGTGAAGTTCGCCGTCACGAGCGGGCGCCCGCCGCGCGGGATGGAGATGCTGGTCGAGCCGCTGGCGCTAGAGCTGCCGCTGGCAGCGTTCAACGGCGGTTTGTTCGCGCGGCCGGACATGTCGGTGATCGAGGAACGCTCGATCGACTCCCGGCTCGTCGCGCAGATCGTCGAGCTGATCGGCGGTCACGGTCTCGACGTCTGGCTGTACCGGGGCTCGGACTGGCTACTGCGCGACGCGCACGTCGCGCATGTGCGCAAAGAGGCCGACACGGTTCGCTTCGAGCCGACGGTCGTCGAGAGCTTCGATCGGATCACCGAGCGGATCGCGAAGATCGTCGGCGTCAGCGACGATCTCGACGCCGTTGCCAAGGCCGAGGCAGACGCGCGCGCGAAGTTCGGCGAGCACGTCTCGGCGGCGCGCTCGCAGCCTTACTACCTGGACGTCACCCACCCGGAGGCGAACAAGGGCGCCGTGCTGCACCACCTCTCCGCCAACTACGAGATTCCGCTCGAGCGGATCGCGACGCTCGGCGACCAGCCCAACGACATGCTGATGTTCGAGGGCGCCGGCCTGAGCATCGCGATGGGCAACGTCGGCGAGCAGGTCAAACGCGCGGCCACGCGGGTCACCGAGTCCAACGAGCACGAGGGCTTCGCGCTCGCGATCGAGCGCTTCGTGCTCGGCGAGAACGGCTGACGCGGCATGGCTCGGGCGGGCGCAGGGCGTCGATGAAGGCGATTCGCCAGAGCGAGCTCGGCCCTCCCGAGGTGCTCCGGCTCGTCGAGCTGGAAGACCCCGAGCCGCGCCCGACGGAGGTGCTCGTGCGCGTGGCCGCGGCCGGCGTCAACCCGGTCGACTGGAAGACGCGCGCCAAAGGCGGCTTCCTCGGCGAGCCGCCGTTCACGGTCGGCTGGGACGTGGCGGGCACGGTCGAGCGGATCGGCTTCGGCGTGACGCGCTTCGCACCGGGCGACCGCGTGTTCGGCATGCCGCGCTTCCCGGGCGAGGCGGCGGCCTACGCGGAGCTCGTCACGGCGCCGTCGCGGCAGTTCGCGCGCATGCCCGACGCGCTGTCGTGGAGCGAGGCGGCGGCGCTGCCGCTCGGCGCGCTGACGGCGTGGCAGACGCTCGTCGACACGGCCGGCGTCAGCGCCGAGCAGCGGGTGCTGATCCACGCCGCGGCGGGCGGCGTCGGCCATCTGGCGGTGCAAATCGCCAAGGCGCGCGGGGCGTATGTGATCGGCACGGCGCGCGCCGTCCACCACGACTTCCTCCGCGAGCTCGGCGCGGACGAGACGATCGACTACACCGAGACCGAGGTCGCCGAGGCCGTTGCCGAGGTCGATCTCGTGCTCGACCTCGTCGGCGGCGAGACGGGCGTGAAGTCGCTGCCGGCGCTCCGCGACGGCGGCCTGCTGATCTCGGTCCCGTCCGCTACCGACTTCGCCAGGCTGCACAGGCAGGCGGGGGAGCGCGTGCGCGTAAGCGCGTTCCTCGTCGAGCCCGACCGCGAGGGCATCGAGGCGATCGCAGCGCTCGTCGAAGAAGGCAAGCTGCGCGTGAAGGTCTCACAGACGCTGCCGCTCACACAAGCGGCGCTGGCGCACGAGCTCGGCGAAGCCGGCCGGGTCGGCGGCGGCAAGCTCGTACTCGACGTGGCCGCTGACGCTTGATGGCTGACGGCTGAGCGCTAGGCCGCGCAGCTCCGCACCGAGCCGCTGCGCGCACCGTGCTCGAGCGCGCTCAGTGCGCGCAGGTGTCGCCTCAGAGCTGCCCCCCGTACGGGACCGGCGGGCAGCTCGACGACGAACGAAGTCGTCCCTGCGAAGGTGTGGTTCGACCACGCCGACTCGGTGCCGGGCAGGAACGGCAGGCACGTCGCTCGCAGCCCCGCCAGCTCTGCGTATCGACGCGCCAGACCGCGGTCGCCGCCGGCCATGTCGACGAGGTCCTCGTGCTGGTGGTAGACGACGGTCACGTCGGGGCGCACGCGCGCGATCAGCCGCATCGCGGCGCGCGTCTCGGGCTCCGAGCGCGGGTGCGGGCCGGAGTAGTACGTCGGCCCGGGCACCGCTCGCCAGCGGTAGGGGAAGTTGCGGTTGAGATCGACGCTGTGCGCGTTCTGCCGGGTGCCGGCCTCCTCGCCATCGGGGTTCAACGTGGGCACGAGCCACAACTGCACATTTGCCGGGACCGCCCGCCGCGCGGCCGCCACGAGGATCGCGTGCCCGGCGCACTCGTCGCCGTGGATGCAGCCGACAAGCAGGATCTTGCGCGGCGCCGAGCTCGGGCCGAGCACTCGCGCCACGAGCGCGCGCCCTTGCACCGAGTGTCCGAAGACGACCGCTCTCCCGCTCGCTGCACCGGCCGGCAGCGCCGTGACGGCCGCCACGGATAGGAGGAGCGCGCAGAGCACGGCAGCGCGCACGAGTGGGCGTCCAAGCCGCTTGGCGCGTCTGTGCGGAGTCTCGGCGGTGGGGGCGAGTCGCACGAGCGCCATTCTCGCTCGTCGAACCGCTGGCGAGAGGGATCCGCTATTGTTAACCAAATGGCTAACCAAGCAACGCTCGACCGCGCGTTCGCGGCCTGCGCGCATCCGATCCGCCGCGGCATCGTCGAACGCCTGGCCGCGCGCGACGAAGCGGCCGGCGAGGGCATGACGGTGGGCGAAGCGACGCGCGACTTCGCCGTGTCGAAGCCGGCGATCAGCCGGCACCTGCGCGTGCTCGAGGAAGCGGGCGCGATCGTGCGCGTGATCGACGGGCGCACGCACCGCCTGCGCCTGGCCGAGCAGCCGTTCGACGACGCGGCCGACTGGATCGGGCAGCTGCAGAGGATGTGGCAGCGCAAGTTCGACGTCGTCGAGCAGTTCATCGCCGAGAGCCGCGAGGACGCCAGCGGCGCGGGGACGGCCGGCGGAGGCTCGGCATGAGCGCGAGCGAGGTCGCCGCCTTCCGTATGGAACGGACGTTTGCGGCGACGCCGGAGGAGGTGTTCGATGCGTGGACCAATCCGGTCGTGCTCGAGCGCTGGTGGGCGGCGGCGCCGACGTGGAGCTCGCCCGGCTGCGACGTCGACCTGCGCGTCGGCGGGCGCTACACGCTGCGCATGCTCGGCGACGACGGCGAGCTGCACGTGGTCGCAGGCGAGTACCGCGAGGTCACCCGCCCCAGCCGGCTCGTGTTCACATGGTGCTGGCAGGACGGCGGCGGACCAAATCCGGGTCACGTGAGCCTCGTCGCGATCGACTTCCACGGCGACGGCGAGCGCACGACGGTCGTGCTGGAACACAGCGGCCTGGCCTCGCAGCAGTCGCGCGAAGGCCACGGCGAAGGATGGAACGCGTGCTTCGACAACCTCGCCCGCCGGGTGTTCGATGTCAATTAATTTTATCTATTAATAATTAATATAAACAAGAAGAACAGGAGACGAGTGAAAATGGGTAAGTATCTGTTTGCGTATCGCGGTGGGATGATGGCCGACACCGACGAGCAGCGCCAGGCCGTGATGCAGGCGTGGGGTGAATGGTTCGGCAAGCTCGGCCCCGCGATCGTCGATCCGGGCAACCCGTTCGCCGGCTCGACCTCGGTCAACGGCAACGGCGGCGGCGCCGACTCGCAGCTGACCGGCTACTCGGTGATCAAGGCCGACAGCCTCGACGCCGCCAGTGCGCTGGCCGAGGGTTGCCCCGTGCTCAGCGGCGGCGGCAGCGTCGACGTGTACGAGACGATCGAGGTGTCGATGTAGGACGCGGCGGAGCTCGGAACGCGATGGCCTACGACGAGGATCTCGCCAACCGCATCCGCGAGCTGCTCGCGGGCGAGCAAGGCGTCACCGAGATGGCGATGTTCGGCGGCCTCGCGTTCCTGTTCGGCGGCAACATGGCCGTCGCCGCCTCCGGGCAGGGCGGCCTGCTCGTGCGCGTCGATCCCGACGAGGGCGAGCGGCTGCTGTCGAGCCCTCACGCAAGCGCGATGGTGATGCGCGGGCGCGAGATGAGCGGTTGGATCCGCGTCGACGCCGAGGGCGTTCAGAGCAAGCGCCAGCTGGCCCCCTGGGTGCGGCGGGGCATGCAGTTCGCGCGCGCCCTGCCGGCCAAGGGCTGAGCGCTTTTCGTCCAGCCCCGCGCACGTTGCCGGCCGTACATCACTCGTGTCGGTGCGTCAGTTCAGCGCGTAGGCGCCCGGCTCGATCTGCGCGGTCCGGCGCCGATATGTGCTCCACAGCCACGGCCACTGGCTGGGGTCGTTGCCGTTCTCGTCCACGTACCAGCTCGTGCAGCCTGTGTGCCACACCGTCTCGGCAAGCGTCGCGCGCAACTGCCCGTTGAACGCCTCGGATGTCTCGCGTCGCACCTCGATGCGTCGGGCCCGCGCCCGCTCGAGCTGGCCGAGCGCCTCGATCACGTGATCGACGCCCGCTTCGATCGTGTAGATGACCGAGCCCGTGCCGCCGTTGGTGTTCGGCCCGTACAGCAGGAACATGTTCGGGAAACCGGGCACGCTCATGCCGAGATACGCCTGTGCCACCTCCGCCCACTCCTCGGCGAGCGTGCGCCCGCCGGCGCCGACGATCTCCATCGGCGCGACGAACGCGTGCGACTGAAAGCCGGTCGCCAGCACGAGCACGTCGGCGGGGCGTTCGCTGCCGTCGGCGAGGCGTATCCCGGTCGGCGTGACCGCCGCGATCGGCTCGGTGACGAGCTCGACGTTCGCCTTGGTCAGCGTCGGGTACCACTCGTCGGTGAGCATCAGTCGCTTGCAGCCGAGCTCGTCCTGCGGGGTCACCTTCGCGCGCAGCTCGGGGTCGGAGATCGCCTTGTCGATCTGCCGGCGGCCGACCGCGCGAAACGGCGCCAGCAGCCAGCGTTGGCTGGTCATCGCCGCCGCGCCGGCCTCCATGAAGGCGAACACGGCCATGCGATCCAGGCGTTGCAGCGCCGGGAAGCGCTCGAACATGCGCTGCGTGCGTGGCGAGTAGGCGAAGTCCATCTTCGGGAACGTCCAGCCGGGCGAGCGCTGGTAGACGTCGAGGTGCTCCACCAGCGGCTGTATCGCCGGCACGGTCTGGACCGCGCTGCAGCCCGTGCCGAGGACCGCCACGCGCTTGCCGGCCAGCTCGACGTCGTGGCGCCAGCGTGCCGTGTGGAAGGCCGGTCCGGCGAAGCTCTCGATCCCGGGCAGCGAGGGCATCTTCGGGACCGACAGCTGGCCGCAGGCGGTGATCAGGACGTCGGCCTCGTGCGCCCCGGCGCTGGTCTGCAGCACCCACTTGCCGCGCTGCTCGTCCCAGCGCGCGCTCATCACCTCGGTATTCGTGCGGATCCGCTCGAGAACCCCGTTTCGGCGCGCGACGTTCTCCAGGTACGCCTGAATCTCGGCCTGCGGCGCGTAGCGGCGCGACCAGCGAGCGTTCGGTTCGAAGGCGAACTCGTACAGGTGCGACGGGACATCGCACGCGGCGCCGGGATAGGTGTTGTGATGCCACACGCCGCCGACGCGCTCGCCGCGCTCGAACACGGTCACGTCGCGATAGCCCGCGCGGCGCAGCATCGTGACGGCGCCGACCCCGCCGAAGCCCGCGCCGACGACCGCGATCGAGATCGTGCGCGTCGTAGCGGAACCGTTCCCGTCTGCGTGAGCGGCGCTAACCATCGAAACGAAAGGTACCGCGCATCGCTTGGCGGGCTCAGGCGACGGCGAGCTGGAGCGCGAGCAGCGCGCCGATCGAGACGAAGCAGAGCACGTGCTCGCGAAATATCGACCGGGCAAGCGCGCTCTGGCGCTCCGGCGCACCGTCCTTGCGGGCGCCGAGCCGCACCGCGTTTGGCACCGTGCGAGCAGCCACCAGCGCGATCGGCGCGACGGCGAGCGCGAGCGACACCCATGCTGCGGCGCTCGGAACGTCGCCGTCTGCGAGCTCGACCACGACGGCTGCGATCGTCGCCATCATCACGGTCGCGATCAGCCGGTTCATCGGCCGCGCCGCGGTCGTCACGCGGGCGTAGTAGGAGGCGATCGAGGACAGCGTGGACTCCGGCAGCTCGGCGTCGCGATGGCCGAGCACCTGCACGTCGAACATCAGGTCGAACCACAGCACGGCCAGCAGGAAGCCTGCTCCGGCCGTGACGAACGCGCTCAAGCCGCCGGCTCGCTCGCGCCGCTCACGCGATCGCGCCCTTGACGCGCTCGCCCTTCGGGTCGAACAGCGGCTCGCGCACGATCTCGCCGGCCACCCACTGCCCGAAGATGTCGATCTCCACGGCCGTGCCGAAGCCGAGCTCGGCCGGCACGTAGGCGTAGGCGATCGAGCGCTGCACCGTGTAGCCGTAGCCGCCGCTCGTCACGCGGCCGACTATCTCATCGTCGACGCGCACCGGCTCGTTGCCGAGCGCCACCGAGCGCGGGTGCTCGAGCACGATGCAGCGCAGGCGCCTGCTCGGCGGGGGCGCCGTGCGCTCGCCGTCCGACGCGATCCCGAGCGCCGCGGCGCCGTTGAACTCACCCTTGCCCTTCTTCACGCAGAAGCCGAGCCCCGCCTCGAGCGGGTTCTCGTCGGCCGTGATGTCGGCCGCCCACACGCGGTAGCCCTTCTCCAGGCGCATCGAGTCGATCGCGCGGTAGCCGCCCGCGACGAGGCCGTGCTCGCGGCCCGACTGCCACAGCGCGCGCCACAGCCCCGCGCCGTACTCGCTCGGGCAGTACAGCTCCCAGCCGAGCTCGCCGACGAACGTCACGCGCAGCGCGCGCACCGGCACGTCGCCGACGGCCAGCTCGCGCATGTGCATGTAGGCGAAGTCGAGCTCATCGTCCGTCAGCGGGGAGAGGATCTCCTTCGCACGCGGGCCCCACAGCCCGAAGCACGACCAGCGCGAGGTGACGTCGGCCAGGCGCACGCTGCCGTCCTGCGGCGCGTGCCGGCGGATCCAGCTGAGGTCGTGGTTGCCGAAGGCCGTGCCCGTGACGATCGAGAACAGCTCCTGCTCCACGCGCGTGACCGTGAAGTCGCACTCGATCCCGCCGCGCGCGTTGAGCATCTGCGTGTACGTGATCGCGCCCACCTCGCCCGCCACCTCGTTGTCGCACAGCCGTTCGAGGAAGGCCGGCGCTCCCGGACCTGAGATCTCGAGCTTGGCGAACGAGGACTCGTCGAACAGCCCCGCACGCTCGCGCGTCGCACGGTGCTCGGCGCCGATCGCCGGCGACCAGTGCATCCCCGCCCAGCCGCGCGGGCGCAGCGACTCATCGCCTTCGGCCGCGTTGGACTCGTACCAGTTGACGCGCTCCCAGCCCGACTTCTCGCCGAATGCCGCGCCGTGCTCGGCATGCCAGCCGTACGCGCTCGAGACGCGCAGCGGGCGTCCCGCCTCGCGCTCGTGGCCGGGGTAGCGGATGTCGTAGTAGGTCTCGTACACCTCCTTCGCGCGCTTCAGCGTGTAGCTCGGCGAGCGGAAGTGCGCGCCGAAGCGGCGGATGTCCATCTCCCACACGTCGCTCGTCGGCTCGCCCGCGAGGATCCACTCGGCCATCAC
>DATINR010000137.1:0-13327 GCA_035473995.1 Solirubrobacteraceae bacterium | reverse complement strand
ATCAGCCCCGCCTGCAGATACTGCCGCACCGTGGCGGCCCCGCCCGCGATCGAGACGCTGCCGTCGCCCGCGGCCTCGCGCGCCTGGGCCAGCGCGGATTCGATCCCGTCCGTGACGAAGTGAAACGTCGTGCCCTCCAGCGCCAGCGGCTCGCGCGCGTGGTTGGTCAGTACGAACACGGGCGCGTGGAACGGCGGCTCCTCGCCCCACCAGCCATTCCACGGGTCATCGCCCCACGGGCCCGGGCCGCCGCCGAACATGTTGCGTCCCATCAGGATCGCCCCGACGTTCGCCTGCGAGCCTTCGACGATCGGCGTGCTCTCGTTGACCACGCCACCTTCCCGCCCGTGCGGCTCGCGCCACGCGGCCAGCTCGAAGACCCACTCGTGCAGTTGCATCCCGCCTTCGCCGAGCGGGTTCTGCTCGCTTTGGTTCGGTCCCGCCACGAAACCGTCCAGTGACATCGCGATGTTGAACTTGAGCATGGCTCTGCGCTCCCGTCCCGTGTGGTCGGATCTATTTATTAATTAATTTGATGAGAACTGACTGACCGGCAGGCTCTGGCCTAGCTCGTCTGCACGATCAGCAGGCGGTTGCCCTCGGGGTCGTTGAACCAGAACATCGGCGGCACCGGGTCGCCCATGCGCATGACCTCCGCGTCGACGTCGACGCCGCGCGCTTTCAGGTCGGCGTGGTCTGCGTCGATGTCCGTCGTCGAGAGCGCGATGCGCGTCTCGATCCCCGTCGCTTCGCCCGGGCGTGGCGAGGTCAGCGCGAGCGTCGTGGCCGCGCCCGCCGGCGCCACTTCCACCCAGCGCTCGCTGCCGCCGAAGGGGATGTCCGCGCGCAGCTCGAAGCCGAGCTTCTCCGTGTAGAAGGCGATTGCTTGGTTCTGGTCCTTGACCGGGATCATGCACGTGCCGACCTGCGTCAGGTTGGTCTGGGTCTGCGTGTCGCTCATTTCAGTCCTCCGTTCTGCTTGGGGATTCGCCGTGCGCGCATTTCGTGCGGCACCGCGTCGACGGTTGTACGGGTTAGACGGAGCCGATCGGCGAAACTCATCGGCCCCTTCGTCCGCGCTCGGCCGATTCCGGCGGATCTGGATGTAACGTGCAGCAATGGCCGGCCTCCTCGGGATCGTCGTGCCGCTCGCGCTCGCCGCCGCCATCTCGCCGACGACGCTCGCCGTCGAGCTGCTCACGCTCTCACGCAAGACCGACGCGATCGCCCGCGCCTGGGCCGTCGCCGCCGGCTCGGCGCTCGTGCTCGCCGGCTTCGCCGCGCTCGCGCTGATCCTCGCCGAAAGCACCGGCGGCGCGCACAGCCCCTCCGAAGCCGGGGCGATCGTCAAGCTCGCCGCCGCCGCGCTGCTGCTCGCGCTCGGCGTGCGCACGCTGCGCGCGCCGCCGCGACCGCCCAAGCCGGAACGCGTCAGCGCGCACCCGCTGCGCAGCGCCCTGCTGCTCGGGATCGCGCTGATGCTGACCAACTTCTCGAGCGTCGTGCTGTTCTTCCCCGCGATGCACGCGATCGGCATCTCCGACGCCGGCCTCGCCGCGCAGATCGTCGCCTTCGTGCTGCTCTATGCCATCACCCTCCTGCCCGCCTACGGGCCGCCGCTGCTCGTCGCCCTGCTCGGGCCGCGCGCCGACCCGCTGCTGCAGCGGCTCAACCGGTTCTTCACGACCCATCACAAGGGCATCGGCGCCGGCCTGTGCTTCGCCTTCGCCGTGCTGCTCGCCGCCGCCGGGCTCAAAGTGCTGCTGTGACGCTCTAGGCTGGCGCGCGTGAAGCAGATCGTCCTCCTGCGCGGCGTCAACGTCGGCGGGCGCAACAAGCTCCCGATGCCCGCGCTGCGCGACGCGCTGCAGGCGGCCGGCATGGAGAACGTCCTCACCTACGTGCAGAGCGGCAACGTCGTGCTCGACAGCGCCGCCAAGCCGGACGCGCTCGCGCGCGCGTGCGTAAACGTGATCGCCGACGAGTTCGGCCTCGACGTCGGCGTCCTCGTGCGCACGCGCGCCGAGCTCGCCAAGGTCGTCGAGCGCAACCCGCTCGGCGACGTGGCCGAACAGGACAAGCTCTACCAGGTGACCTTCTGCTTGCGCAAACCCACCAAGGCCGCGCTCGCCAAGGTCGCCGAACGGGCCGCCGAGGGCGAGCGGCTGCTCGCCCTCGGCCGCGAGATCTACGCCTGGTTCCCGCACGGCGTCGGGCGCTCCAAGCTCGCCGCGCAGCTCGGCAAGCAGGACCTCGGCGTGCTCGCCACCGCGCGCAACTGGACGACCGTCAACAAGCTGCTCGCGCTCGCTCAGGAGTAGTCGCCGATGCCGAGCATGCAGATCGACGGCCGCCGCTTCGCTTGGAGCGAGCTCGGCGAAGGCCCGCCGCTGGTGCTCGTCAACGGCTACGCCGCGAGCTCCGCCGACTGGGACCCGACCTTCGCCGCCGCGCTCGCGCGAGCGTTCACGCTGGTCTGTCCCGACAACCGCGGCACCGGCGACTCCGAGCTAGGCGACCCCGACGCGCTCACCGTCGACGCGATGGCCGACGACGTCGAGGCGCTCGTCGACGGGCTCGGGCTCGGCCGTCCCGCGCTCGCCGGCTGGTCGATGGGCGGCTACGTCGTGCAGCGCCTCGCGCTGCGCTCGCCGAAGCGGGCGAGCGCGATCGCGCTGCTCGCCACCGGCCCAGGCGGCGGCGCCGGCGTGCCCGCCGAGCCGTACGTGTGGGAGCAGCTGACCGACCACTCCGGCACCCCGCGCGAGCAGGCCGCGCGGCTGATCGCGCTGCTGTTCCCGCCCGACGTCGCACCCGCCATCGACGAGCAATTCGGCGAGATCGTCGCCGAGGCCCGCGCCGCCTTCTCGCCGCGGACGCTCGCCGCGCAGGAGCGCGTGCTCGCCGCGTGGCAGGACGAGCCGCAGCCCGCGCCCGGCGAGGGTGCGCCACCCGCGCTCGTGATCGCCGGCGAGCTCGACGTGATCGCTCCGCCCGGCAACGCCGACGCACTCGCCGCGCTATGGCCCCGGACGAGCGTCGAGCGGATCGCCGGCGGCGGCCACGCCTTCATGGCGCAGGAGCCCGAGCGCGTCGCCGCGTCGATCGCCTCGTTCGTGCTCGACCGGTCTTAGCCGCCGGCCTGGCCCGCGCCGAGACCCTCGAGCGTCAGCTCCATCTCGATCGCCGAGCGCACGCGCCCCAGCGCGTCCTCGCGCGCGCGCAGCTTGCTCGCCGCGTGCGCGCGCATGTCGAGCTGCGCCAGCCCGCGCGCCGTCTCGAGCGCAGCCTCGTGCAGCTGCTCGGGCGGCACGACCCGATCGAGGAAGCCCGCCGTGACAGCTTCCTGTGGGCCGTACATGCGGGCGCTCGTGACCGCCGCGTCGAAGTGGGGAGGCGACAGGCGGTGGCGCGCCAGCTCGATCGCGAACCACGGCACCGTCAGGCCAATCGCGACCTCGTTCAGGCCGATCCGAAACGGTCCGTCTGCGCCGATCCGCGCATCCGCCGACAGCGCCAGGAACGAGCCCGCCGCGACCGCGTGACCGCTGCACGCGAGCACCACCGGTACCGGGAACGACAGCAGCCGCTCGGCCAGCGTCGCGCCGAGCGTGAGCATCTCGAGCACCCGCTCCGCGACGCCTTCGCCGAACACCTTCAGGTCGAAGCCCGCCGAGAGGTAGCCCTCGCGGCCGCGCAAGATCGTCACGACGCCGTCCCGCCGGGCCTGGTCGAGCGCGCCGTGCAGCGCACGCAGCGTCTCGATCGACAGTGCGTTGACCTTGCCGTCGTCCAGCGAGATCGTCGCCACGCCGTCATGCAGCTCGTATCCGACCGCTTGCATGCGCATAATGTAACAGTGTTTCGTAACAATGTCCTGAAAGCGATGGGCTGACGCCCGGCCAGCGAGTTCCCTTGCCGCGCCCCAAGCAACGCACGCCCGAGCTGCGCGACCACGTGCTCGCCGCCGCGCTCGCGCTGCTCGCCCGCGAGGGCGTCGGCGGTTTCACCGCGCGCGGGCTCGCGCGCGAGGCAGACACCTCGACGCCAGCCGTCTACGAGCTGTTCGGCGACAAGGCCGGCCTCGTGCGCGAGCTGTTCTTCGCCGGCTTCCGCCTGCTGCGTGCGCGCCTCGACGAACTGGGGGAGAGCGACGATCCGCGCGCCGACCTGCTCGCGATGGCCGACTGCTACCGCGCTTTCATCCGCGAGAACCCCGTGCTCGCCGAGGTGATGTTCTCGCGCCCCTTCAGCGACTTCGAGCCGAGCGAGGACGAGCGGCGGGCCGGCGCCTCCGTGCGCCTGTTCGTGCTAGAGCGTGTGCGCCGCTGCATCGCCGCCGGCGAGCTGCACGGCGATGAGACCGACATCGCGCACGTGCTCGTCGCGCTCGTGCAGGGGCTCGCGCTGGCCGAGAACGCGCGGCGGCTCGGGCGCAGCCGGGTCTCCGTCGACCGGCGTTGGGCGCTCGCGCTCGGCGGGCTGCTCGACGGCCTCCGTGCGCCGCCGCGACCGTCGGCTGAAGGCGCGTAGGCTTCAAGCGCAGCGCCCGTTCGTCCGATATGGGCTGCGTGGGAGCGCCGGCCAATCATCTGCGGACGAAGTCCGCTCATCAAAAGGAAAAAAATGTCTGAGATGCAGAGCGCCTACGTCGAGCCGCCCCGCGAAGGGCGGATCGCCCGCTCCTGGCGCCTCACGCGCGCCGCCTGGGTGCTCGTGCGCAACGATCGCTCGCTGCTCGCGCTCGCCGCGATCTCCGCCGTCACCGGTGGCGCCGGCCTCGCGCTGATCTTCATCCTCGGCGGGTCCTTTCAGGATGGACGCTTGCAGGGCGACGAACTCGCGCTGTACGCGCTGATCTTCGCCTACCCGCTGACGTTCATCTCGGTCTTCTTCAACACAGCCATCGCCGCCGCCGCCTCCGCCGCGCTCGACGGGCGACACCTGAGCGTCGGCGAAGCGCTCGCCGTGCCCACGCGCAAGCTCGGCACCGTCGCGCTGTGGTCGCTGATCGCCGCCGTCGTCGGCTTCCTGCTCGAGCAGGCCGCCAGCCGGCTGCCGCTCGGCGGCAGCATCGCCGCGCGCCTCGTCGGCCTCGGCTGGGCGCTCGCCAGCCTGTTCGCCATCCCCATCATCGCGCTCGAAGACTGCTCCGCCCCCGAGGCGCTCAAGCGCTCCTCGCACGTCGTCAAGAAGCGCTGGGGTGAGGGCATCGGCGGCAGCCTGATCATCGGCGCCTGGACCGCCATCGCCGTGCTTGGAGCGATCGTCGTGTTCGTCGTCGCAGCCGTCGCCACCAACGACGTGCCCGCCGTGCGCGACGCCGTGATCGTGCTCGGCGTGCTCGTGCTCGCCGCGATCGTCGCGCTGCAGCTCGTCGTGCGCCAGACCTTCGCCGTCGCGCTGTACCGCTACGCCACCGACGGAACCGCACAGGGACCGTTCGCCGAGGGTGACCTGCAGGCGCCCTTCGCGCGCAAGCGCGGCCGCTCGATCTGAGCGCCGCGCCCGCGCGGCTATCTTGGCCTGCGTGGCCGACGAGCGGATCGAGACTTGCTGGGCGCGCGACGACGCCGACGTCAGCGGCGCCTTTGCGCTGCGCGAAGCTGTCTTCTACGGCGAGCAGAAAGTGCCGCTGCAGGAGGAGCTCGACAAGCTCGACCGCGACGCGCAGCACCTCGTCGCGCTCGACCCCGCCGACCCGCGGCACGTGATCGGCACGCTGCGGCTGCTGTCCTTCGGCGACGAAGCCAAGATCGGGCGCGTCGCCGTCGCCGCCGAGCTGCGCCGGCGCGGGATCGCCTCGCGGATGCTGCAGATCGCGCTCGACCGCGCCCGTGAGCAGGGCTTTCGCCGCGTGCGCCTGGCCGCGCAGATCGTCGCCGTCGCGCTGTACGAGCAGGCCGGCTTCGCCGTCGAATCCGAGCCCTTCGAGGAAGCCGGCATCCCGCACGTGTGGATGGGGCTCTCGCTCAGCTCGTGAGCTTGCGCTTCTGCGGGTAGACCGTCTCCCCGCGCGCCAGCATCGCCACGAACTGCTCGATCCGCCGCGCCCGTGTGTCGCTGCGCTTGGCGCTGTCGATCCGCAGCAGCACCGAGTAGCGGTTCTGGCTGGTGAGGATCTCGAACATCGCCCGCGCCTTCGGCTCGGCCGCGAGCGCCGCCGCCAGGTCGTCCGGCACCTCGATCGTCGCCGGACCCGCATACGCCGCCTCCCAGCGCCCGTCGGCCTTGGCCGCCTCGATCGCGCGAACGCCCGCCGGGTGCATCCGGTCCTCCGCCAGCAGTCGCTCGACGATGCCGACGTTGCGCTTCGACCACGCGCTGCGCGCCCGGCGCGGCGTGAAGCGCTGGCGGAAGGTGCCCTCGTCGCGCCGCTTGACCTGGCCGTCGATCCAGCCGTGGCAGAGCGCCTCCTGCAGCGCCTCGTCGTAGCTCAGGCTCGTCGGCTCCGTCGTGCCCTTCTTCGCCAGCACCAGCCAGACGCCCGGGCGGGCGTCGTGATGTTTGGCCAGCCACGCCTGCCAGGCCCGCGCGTGGGCGACGATCAGCTCCGGTAGCTCCTCTGCCACGCGCCCAGTCTCGCAGTCGCGCTCGGGTGCGCGCTCGCTCGCGCAGCGCCGGGCCAGTTCGCGCGGCAGCGTGAGAAACGCGTATTTGGGTCCCAAAAATGGACGGACGTTTGAGCATCTGCGGTGGTCGTAAGGGCCCGCCGCGAGTGCGGCCGAAGCTGCTCCTGAAGAGCGTCAAAAGCGAGGAGCCGCATGCTTGGCAGCGCAGACACCACGAGTCCCGAGCCCTTCACCGGGGCCTTCGGCATCATCCAGAGCGAACCCGACGAGCAGACCGCCGTGGTCGCGCTCGAAGGAGAGCTCGACCTCGAGCGCGCGCCCTCGCTCAAGTGGGCGCTCGTCGACTCGATCGACGCCGGCAAGCGCCAGCTCGTCGTCGACCTCACGCAGGTCAGGTTCATGGACTCGACGGCGCTGAGCGTGCTCGTCGGTGTCAACCGCAGCCTCAGCGCCGGCTCGCGCATGGCGATCGTCTGCACCAACGTCAACGTGCTGAAGATCTTCGAGCTCTCCGGCATGGACGGCGCCTTCGCGATCTTCCCAACGCTCGACGAGGCGATCGCCCACGTTCGTGGGCACACGATGCGGATCGGGTGAAAGTCCCATGTCGCTGACGGGGGGCGACGCGAACCGGCGCGCGCGACGAGCGCGACGCGGGCTTGCCGTTGCGATCGTCGGCTGCGGCGTGTTCGCCTTGCAGTCCCTGCCGGCCGCGTCCGCCGCCAAAGGCGGCGCAACGTCGACCGTAACGAGCGCCGGCGAAGGCTCCGCAGCCGCCACCCGCCGCGCCGAACGCGCCGCCGCCAAGGCCGAAGGCGCGCCGCCGCCTCAATCGCCTGCACCGCCCGCCGTCGAAGCGCCCGCGCCTGCCGGCGCCCCGCCGCACGGCCATCACGGTCAGCCCGGACTGCCGCCGCCACCGCCGCCCGTCGGGCTCGGCGCCGGCGCAGGCGCCGCGCCGCACAAAGGCGGGGCGGCAGCCGCCGCGCATGCGCAGCGCCGCGAAGAAAGGCGCGAAGAGCGGCGCTCGAACGGCTCGACCTCGACCTCAACGTCCACGAGCGGGGCCGGCGCGAAGCCGGCCGTGACGACCGCCGGCGGCGAACCGTCGGCCAACCAGGCCGAAGCGTTCGCGCGCAAACAGAAAAAAGGCGGCGGTGGCGGGAAAGGCAAAAAAGAACACAAAGGCAAAAAAGCTCCGCAGGAAGAAGGCTCGGGCAGCGAAGGCTCCGGATCCGAAGGCGCGAGCAGCCCCGGCGCCAAGCCGAAGGGCGAACCGGCCGCAGCCGACGCCGCCGCGCAGGCGACCGCCGCCGCCGCTTCGTTCGCGCTGCCCGAAGCCGCCCCGGCCGCGGGAACCGCTCCCGCCTCGGTCAGCGCCGTGACTCCCGTCGTCAAAGCCGCTCCCGGCGGCGGCGTGAACGCCGACAAGGCCAAGCGTCGTGCCGCGCGCCGCGCGCGCAAGCGCTCCTCCGCGACCGGCCCAGCCGCCACGGCGGCGGCCTCGCCACTGCTCACGACGCAGTCGGGCGCCGCCGCTCCCGCCACCCACGCCAAGCGCACCGCCGCCAAGCGCTCGCAGCGCCAGTCCTCCCAGCCCGCGCTCGTGAAGACCTTCACGAAGATCGTCGGCGTCGTGCCCACGCCCGTGCGCATCCTGATCGGGGGCTTGATCTTGCTCGCCGTGATGCTCGGCGTTCGCTCGCTGCTCAGCGGCGTGCGCACGCGGCGGCTCGTGCGCCAGCGCGGCCAGCTGCTCGAGGACGTCGGCCTGCTGCAGGCCGCGCTGCTGCCCGAGCCGCCCGCCCGGCTCGGCCCCGTGGCCACGTCGGTCGCCTACCGTCCCGCCGACGGGCCCGGCGCAGGCGGTGACTTCTACGACGTGTTCGCGCTCGAGGGCGGCGAGATCGCCGTGATCGTCGGCGACGTCTCCGGCCACGGCCGCGAGGCGCTGCCGCACACGGCGCTGCTGCGCTTCACCGTGCGTGCCTACCTCGAGGCCGGGCTCTCGCCGCGCAAGGCCCTGCAGACGGCCGGCAACGTGCTCGACCGCCAGCTCGCCGGCTCCTTCGCCACCGTGATCGCCGCGACCTACAACCCGCGCGAGCGCAAGCTGACCTACGCGAGCGCCGGGCACCCGCCGCCCGTGATGCTCGGCGAGCAGCGCGGCGGCGCCGAGGCGCCGGCCGAGGGCGAGCGCCGCGCCCGCGCGCTCGCGCCCGTGACCACCTGCTCGGCGCCGCCGATCGGCGCCGGCATGCCCACCGGCACGCGCCAGACCGTCGTCTCCGTGGCGGGGCCCACGCGCCTCTGCTTCCACACAGACGGTGTCACCGAGGCGCGCGTCGACGAGCAGCTGTTCGGCGCCGAGCGGCTCACAGCGGCGCTCTCTGACCTGGACCACGACGCCGACGCGAGCGAGCTGCTGGACCGCGTCACCGAGCTGTCCGACGCGCGTCCCGACGACATGGCGGCGTGCCTGCTGCGCGTTCACGACGGCCAAGGCCCACCCGCGATCGTGCTCGCGCAGCTCGAGCTGAGCCGCGAGCTGCTCGCCGGCGGGCGCGTCGAGCGCTTCCTGCTCGACTGCGGCGTCGAAGCCGGCGAGGCCGAGTCGATCGTGCAGGACGCCCGGCGGCGACTGCAGCGGGCCGACTGCGTGATGCTCGAGCTAGTGCCCGACGCCGATAGGTCACCGATCGTCTCCCTGATCGACGACAACGTGATCCGCGCCGCCGCGCTCGCCACGTCCCCAGACTCTTCCCGGGCGGTGATGACTCGATGAGCCCCAAGCCGGCACTCGCCCCCGATGCCGCGATGGTACTCGGCATCGCCGCCACCGCGATCCCCTTCGCGCGCACGCCCGAGGACGAGGCCGAGCGCTGGCTGCGCGTGCTGCGCCTGCACGGCGAGGTCGGCAACGTGCTGCAGGCGATCGGCGTCAGCGAGGACGTGATCAGCGTGACTCCCGAAAACGGGCATGGCGACCCCGCTGTGAGCGCTCCGGCCGGCACGGGCGCCCGAGGCGATGCCGGAGCCGGAGCCGGCGCGGCAAGCACCGAGCCCGGCGGCGAGCGCCGCGACGTGATCGCGCTGGTCGGCGAGTACGCCGAGCGCATCGCGGCCGCACGCGGCTCTGCCGGAGTAGCGACGACAGATGTTCTCGTGGCCGTTCTGCAGGTGTACGGGCCGGTGTTCGAGCAAGCGCTGCGCGCGCACGGCACCGACGCCGACGAGGTGCTCGAGCGCCTCGCCGCGTAGCGCACGCCTAACCGCCCAGCGCACGCCTGCTATTCCTGCTGGCTTGCCGAGCTGGACGATCCGCACCGCGACGCTGCAGGATCTCGACACCGTGCTGGCGCTGTGGCGGATGGCCGGCGTGCACCCCGCCACGGGCTCGCATCGCCGCGGGCTCGAGCGGCTGCTGGAGAGCGACGCCGAGGCGCTGCTCGTGGCCGAGCTCGCCGCGCCGGGCAGCGCGCCGGCCGGCTCGCTGATCGCCGTATGGGATGGCTGGCGCGGCAGCTTCTACAGGCTCGCCGTGCACCCCGAGCATCGCCGGGAGGGGCTCGCCACCGAACTCGTGCGCGCGGGCGAGCGGCGCCTGGCGGCGCACGGCGCCGAGCGGCTGACGGCGATCGTCGCCGACGAGGACCCCGGTGCGCACGAGTTCTGGGCGGCGGCCGGCTACGAGCGCCAGCAGGGCCGCGAGCGCTTCGTGCGCGAGCTCGCCCCGTGACGCCCCGCGCCGCCACCCAGACGACGGGCGAGGTCGTGGTCGCCGAACGCCTGCGGGCGCAGCTGCTCACCGGAGCACGCGCGCGCGACCCGCTGTCGGTGACTCGGCTGCTGCTGGCCGTGCAGGCCCAGGACCCGCGCGGCGCGCGCCTGGCGATCCGCGTGCGCAGCAAGACTCGCTCGGCCACCGCTGTCGACACGGCGCTGAGCGAGCAGCGCTCGCTGGTGATCACGTGGCTGAACCGCGGCACGCTGCACCTGATCGCAAGCGAAGACTACGGCTGGCTGCACGCGCTGACGACTCCGCCGCTGCTCAAGGGCAACGCCCGCCGGCTGGCCCAGGAGGGCGTCTCCCAGGCGGCGGCCGAGCGCGGCGTGCGCGCGATCGCCGACGCGCTCGCCGCCGAGGGTCCGCTGAGCCGCACGCAGCTGCGCGAGCGGATCGCCGCTGCGCGGGTGCCGACAGACGGGCAGGCGCTCGTGCACGTGCTGATGCTCTCGACCTTGCGCGGCCTGACCGTGCGCGGACCGATGGTCGGCGGCGAGCATGCCTACGTCCTGGTCGCCGACTGGCTGGGCGAGCAGGCGCCGGTGCAGCGCGATCGCGCGCTGGCCGAGCTGGCGCGCCGCTATCTCGCCGGCCACGCGCCGGCTGGCGAGCGCGACCTCGCCAGGTGGGTGGGCCTGCCGCTGCGCGATGCGCGCGCCGGGCTCGCCGCGATCGCCCCCGAGTTGCGCGAGCGCGAGGACGGGCTGCTCGAGCCGTCTGCGCGCAGGCGCCGAGCCGTGCCCGCGCTGCCGCCGCCGCGCCTGCTCGGTCCGTTCGATCCGCTGCTGCTCGGCTGGTGCTCGCGCGAGGAGATCGTGGGGCCGAACAAGACGCTCGTCACGAACAACGGCCTGTTCCGCCCGTTCGCGCTCGTGCGCGGCAAGGCAGTGGCGAGCTGGCGGCTGGCCGGAGGCAAGGTCACGCTCGAGCCGTTCGGGCGGCTGGCGCGGGCCGACAGGAAAGCACTCGACGCCGAAGCGGCGGCCGTGCTGCGCTATCTCGCGGGAACGACGGGGTCGGCGGGAACGACGGGGTCGGCGGGAGCGCAGCCCGTCAGTTGACGAGCATCAGCGTGAAGCCGTCATAGCCCTTCAGGCCGACCGTCTGGATCGTCGTCGCGCTGACGCGTGGCTCGCTGTGGAGCATCTCGTGCAGCCGCCGCGCGGCGAGGCCGCCGGGATCGCCGCTCTGCGGATCGCCGATCGTGCCGCCGCGGATCACGTTGTCGGCGGCGATCAGCCCGCCCGAGCGCGTCCGCTCGAGCGCCCAGCTGAGGTACTCGGGCGTGTTGAGCTTGTCGGCGTCGATGAACACGAGGTCGAACGGCGCCGGCTGCTCGGCGGCGATCGATGCGAGCGTGTCGACCGCGGCGCCGACGCGTATCTCGACGGTGTCGGCGAAGCCGGCGCGTGCGATGTTGGCGCGCGCGACCTCGGCATAGCGCGCGTCAGCCTCGAGCGAGAGGACGCGACCGTCCTCGCCCACGGCGCGGGCGAGCCAGATCGTGCTGTAGCCGCCGAGCGTGCCGATCTCGAGCGCCGAGCGCGCGCCGATCGAGCGGGCGAGCAGGTGCAGCAGCTTGCCCTGCGGCGGCGAGACCGCGATCGCCGGCAGGCCGGCCTCGGCGCTCGACTGCAGCGCCGCGTCGAGCGCGGCGTCATCGCCGATCAGCTGCTCGGCGATGTACTGGTCGACGGCCGTCCAGGTCTGCTCGTCGCTCATCGCCGGCTCCTCACAGCTTGTGCGCCTTGGCGCGGGCGAGCAGCGTCGCGAACAGATGCTGCTGCACTTCGGCCGGGAACGGGCGCAGCAGGCCCGAGCTGAGCAGCGTGACCTCGGCCGGGCCGTCGACGAAGCCGAGGAAGTCGAGGTAGATCGGGACTTTGATGCCGCGAATCGTGAAGCTCGCCGTGATCCGCCAGCCGAAGCCGCCGGAGGTGCCGGGGGCGGGGGGGATGCCGGCCTGGATCGAGACCGGCCCGGGCGTCGCGCCTTTGACGTGCTGGCCGGCGAACAGCAGCTGCAGGTAGTGCGAGAAGCACTTGCGCACGTGCGCGCTGCGGATCGCCTGCAGGCCCTTGCGCGCGCCGGCGGCGCTCGACTGCACCGAGACGCCCGAGCTCACGCTGAAGTCGATCACCCCGTGCTTGAGCTCGAAGTCCTTCGAGGACTCGTCGGCGACCGCCTTCCCTTCGCCCGGGAAGCTCGTTTGGCCCGAGGACAGACCCGTCGCGCCGGTGCACTGAGCCAGTTCGCGTCCGATCTTCTTTTCGCGCGCGGAGTCGGAGTCGTGCTTGGTTTTCGCCGTGAAGCCCGGCACGTCCTCGGCCGTGAGGTTGACGGCCTGCGCGAAGGCGAGCGCGCGTTCGCGCGACGTGGACTTGCCGGCTGGCGGCGTCGTCTGCCCGCCCGAGGACCCGCCGCCCGAGCCCCCGGACCCGTTCGAGGAGCCGCTGCCGGCGCCGGAGGCCTGGATGGTCACGGTCGTTGCCCCACCCTTGCCGCACGAGGCGAGCGCGATGCCGAGGAGGACGAGCAGGAGCGGGAGGGGCGTCCGGGGCATGCCGGCTGATTGTGTCAGAGCGCGGGCGGCGTCCCGGCGGGTACGAGCGCCGGACTTCGCTTGCGCGGCGACGAGCGCTAAGAGAGCTTGCGCGCGCGCACGGCGGTGCCGTAGGCGCAGATCTCGGTCCAGGTGGTGCCCAGCTCGGAGGTGTCGAAGCGGAAGGCGATGATCGCGTCGGCGCCTTTCGCGCCGGCCTCCTCTTCGAGTCGTTCCTGGGCGTGGAGGCGCCCTTCGGCGAGCAGCTTGGTCATGCCCTCCAGCTCGCCGCCGACGAGCGACTTCAGCGAGGCGCCGATCTGCGAGCCGAGGTTGCGGGAGCGCACGGTCAGGCCGAAGACCTCGCCGAGCACCTCTTCGATCTCGTAGCCGGGCAGGTCGTTCATGGTGGTGATGATCATCTTC